>JAZTXP010000013.1:0-122180 GCA_045636465.1 Eubacteriales bacterium | reverse complement strand
CGTGCATATAGTGGATGATGTTGAGCGTGTTTACATAAACCTCAGAGAGCCACTTGAGCATCGCGTCGTACTTCTTCATAACGTCGTTGAAATCGAGGTAGTCTCCTTCGACCTTGCGGTATTCCGGACCGATCTGCTCGCCGGATATTTCGTCAACACCACCGTTGATCGCGTAAAGGAGGCACTTTGCAAGGTTAGCGCGAGCGCCGAAGAACTGCATTTCCTTACCGAGACGCATGGAGGATACGCAGCACGCGATAGCGTAGTCGTCACCGTGAGAGTAACGCATAAGGTCGTCGTTTTCGTACTGGAGAGAGGATGTCTCAATAGAAACCTTAGCACAGTAGCGCTTGAAGTTCATAGGAAGACGTGTGGACCAGAGAACTGTGAGGTTCGGCTCGGGAGATGCGCCGAGGTTGTAGAGAGTGTGGAGATAACGGTATGTCATCTTTGTTACGAAGTGCTTACCGCAAGTGCCAACACCTGCAAGAGATTCGGTTACCCACTGAGGGTCGCCGGAGAAGAGCGCATTATACTCGGGAGTTCTTGCGAACTTAACAAGACGGAGCTTCATAATGAAGTGGTCTACGAACTCCTGAATCTCGGACTCGGTATAAACGCCGTTTATGAGATCGCGCTCTGCGTAAATATCGATGAAGGTGGAGGTTCTGCCGAGAGACATCGCCGCGCCGTTCTGCTCCTTAACTGCCGCAAGGTAGCCGAAGTACATCCACTGGATAGCTTCCTTTGTGTCCTTTGCGGGAAGGGAGATATCGTAGCCGTAGGTAGCCGCCATCTTCTTCAGATCCTCAAGAGCGCGGATCTGCTCGGAAAGCTCCTCTCTGTCGCGGATGATATCCGAGTACATAGCGGATCTTGTGGTTTCCTTCTGCATCTTCTTATCTGCGATAAGTCTGTCAATACCGTAGAGAGCAACTCTTCTGTAGTCGCCGATGATTCTTCCGCGGCCGTAAGCATCGGGAAGACCGGTGATGATATGGCTGGAGCGGCAGGCTCTCATCTCGGGAGTATAAACGTCGAATACGCCGGAGTTGTGTGTCTTTCTGTGGGTGGTGAAGAATTCCTTAACCGAGGGGTCAAGGGTGTAGCCGTTGTCTGCGCAAGCCTTTTCTGCCATACGAACGCCGCCGTAGGGCATAAGCGCTCTCTTGAAGGGCTTGTCCGTCTGGAAGCCAACGATTTTTTCTATATTCTTGTTAAGGTAACCTGCAGCGTGAGAGGTAATGGTAGAGATCACCTTTGTATCCATATCCAAGACTCCGCCCGCTTCTCTTTCCTGTCTTGTAAGATCCATAACCTGATCCCAAAGAGCAAGAGTTTCCTTGGTTGCGGGGGTGAGGAAGCTTTCATCACCGTCGTAGGGTGTGTAGTTGTGCTTGATGAAGGAACGAACGTTGATCTCTCTGGTCCACGTACCGCCTTCAAAGCCGTGCCATGATTCAAAAGAATAGTTCATATTATGTCTCCTTTTCCGTTAATAGATTGCGCCCGCCTTAGATGGGGCGCTTGGATATATGTCTTTGTTTAATTTTACCGATTTTAATGCAAAAAATGCAAATCCGAGTGAAATGCTTTTTGCTCCCCGGCAAATCTCTTTCGCGTTCACTAAATATATTATACAAATCTTTAGGAAAAAAGTCAATAGAAAACCGCCAACATTGAAGTAAAGACCGGGTAAAAAAATAGACAAAGTTTTTTCTTTCTTTATGTGAAAAGGTTATAAACCCGTGAAATTTTTGACGAGATACGGTGAAAGTTCATCGGTCTTATAAGCTCGCAGTAAAGAGTCTATGCTGTATTCATGAGCCTATTATTTGTTTTTTTCATAGAAATATCCCCCGGTGCAGTATCGTAGCCTGTTGCTTTTCCGATGCTTGCTCCGGGGGATTTTTTGTTATTTTTTATTTTTTCGGATTAAAAGTGCTTATCAGATCTCAATAATATTATCGAAGGAATCCTTGCTTGCCTCGATATGCTCGCGTGAGCCTACCACGCAGGTCACTGCATTTTCAAAGACCATATCAAGAAGCCTTGAAACCTTGGTGAGGTTTTCCTTATTTGCGGATTTCATATTGGAAAGCACCTTGGCATCATCCTCCGGAGTCCACCCGGAGAGATAATCTGCGGTAGCCTTAGAGCCTGCGAGACGGGGTGTGGTAAGGGTGTCGTATTCGCCGATAGCGCCGATGATGAATTTGGTAAGATCCATGCCCGAGGAGCAAAGTCCCGAAAGGAACGAGCCGCACTCCTTGTATTTCTCAACCGATGCCACGGGAGAGGGATCGCGGTAGGAATAGCAGCCGATAAATCCCTGTCTTCTTGCGATAAAGCCCGCGCCGTAAGCGCCACCGAGAACTCTGATCTGATTCCAAAGATACTCATAGGAGAGAATGGTTCTTGAAACCATAAGAGCGCCGAGAAGCTCCTTTGCATCTTCGCCTGCGTCACCGCCCGCAACTGCGTAGGAAACGCGAGAGGGAACGATGATGGCCTCGCTCTTGAAGCCGAGAGGCTTGATCTCTTGAGTGCCGGGGATAACTCCGTCGGTGGGCAGTTCGCTTACAAGGGACGTGATGAACGCCTCGTCAAGTACTCCGGTGAGAGAAACTGTGAGTCTTTCACGTGTAACCACGCGCTTGTGTAATTTTGCGATTGTATCGATAAAACTATCAATTTGACTATCATAGTTGTCAATTAAGCTGCAAAGAAGCCTATATGCCTCATATCCGGAAATGTACTCCTTGATAACTCCGTCAGAATAGAGAGCCGCATTTACTCTACCCATAGCCACCCCGTGGCCTGACTGAGAGAACATATCCTCTGCCATGAGCTTTGACTGAAGAAGGAGATTCTTAAGAGCCTCCTTGTCGGAGAGGTCGCTGGTGAGAAGCACCTCTGTGAGTATTGTGCGAAGGTCCTCGCGCTTTGAGTCTAAGGAGCTGCCCGATACAACAAGATAGGGAGATACGTCGCCCGCTTTTCCGGCGGTGGTCAGACCGAAGGAAAGACCGCCCAGGTTTGCCTTGATGAGATTCTGCACCTCGAGGGGGGTGTGCTTTTCGGTCTTTACGTTGCCGAAAAGCATTGAGAGAACGTTCAGCGTGTAGATCTCCTGGCAGTTAAGATCGGATGCTCTGAAGAGAAGCTTGTAGTAGCCGATTCCGCTTGTATCAACGGGATGATTTATCACCTTGCAGCCCGCAATCTCGCTTACGCGTGTAGGGGTAACGCTTTCGCTTACATAAATGTCCTCGATGCCGAGGGTGGGAAGCTTTGCGAGGTTTTCCTCGGTGTCAACAGATGCCTGCCAAGCCTTGAGCGCCTCGGTCTCAGCCTTGATAGCTTCAAGCTCCTCCGCGGTCATAGAGGCCTTTATTTTTGCAAGTCTCGCCTTTTCCTCAGCCGAGGTCTTCTTGCCCATTTCCTTGTCGGGAAGAAGGATGACCTTGGAGCGGTGAGGATTGTTGACCGTCATTTCAAGAAGAGTCTTTTCAAAGTAATCTGTGTTGATTGCGTCTCTTACAGCCTTAACGTCTGATTCGTAGGAGAGAGCCGCCTCGGGGCTTCTGCCGTAGTTGGTTGCGCCGAAAACGCTGAGGGCGAATGCCACGCCCTTGGGGAATGAGCCGTAGTCCTTCTCGCGGAGCTTGAATTCTATTGCGTTAAGAGCAGAGGAAAGAGCGGTTTTGTCAATTCCGTCCTCTGCTATCTTTTTAATGGAGTCGAGTATGAGCTTTTCAAGAGTCTCAAGATTTTCCTCCTTCACGCCTCTCGCTTCCATCTGCAGAGACTGCTGAACGGTGCGGTTTGTAAAGGTATCAAAGTCCTCTGCAAGTCCAGATTTAAGAATAGCTTTTTTTAGGGGCGCATCGTTTGAGCCGAGAAGGGCATCAATAAGAATATTGGTAGCGAGGATAAGCTTTCCGTCCTCGGGAGAGCCGTAAACGTAGTTGAGAGAAAGACGGCACTTGCCCTCGGGGCTTTCATTCTCGGAGATCTCGTAGTGAACGGTTGCAACACCGCCGTCAACAGGACTCTGAGGCGCAATTGCCTCGGTTTTCTCTATGGGGGTGTACTCGGCAAGATAGCTGTCGAGAAGCGAAAGAGATGCGTCAAGATCAAGGCGTCCGTCAAGGAACATCACTGCGTTTGAGGGGTGATAGAATTTTTTGTGAGATGCGCAGAAGTCCTCGAAGGTGAGGTCGGGAATAGACACGGGAGCGCCGCCCGATTCGTATTTATAGGGTGTGTCGGGGAAGAGAGTCGCCTTTGCGGTGGCAACGCTGATCTCGTCGGGAGAGGAATAGGCTCCCTTCATTTCGTTGTAAACTACGCCGTTGTAGATGAGATTTCCTTCATCGTCAACCTCAAAATGCCAGCCCTCCTGACGGAAGATCTTAGGATTCTTCAAGGCCGTGGGATGGAGAACGGCATCCATATATACGTTTACAAGGTTAAGGAAGTCCTTGGGGTTTCTTGAGGATACGGGATAAACTGTTCTGTCCTCGTAGGTCATTGCGTTGAGGAAGGTGTTCTGCGAGCCCTTAAGAAGCTCAACGAAGGGCTCCTTCACAGGGTACTTGTCCGAGCCGCAAAGAACCGAATGCTCGATGATGTGGAAAACACCGGTGTCGTCTGAGGGGAGAGTTCTGAAGCCGATGGCGAAGGTCTTGTTTTCATCGTCTCGGTCAAGGTAGATGAGGCTTGCGCCCGAGCCCTCGTGGGTCATCTCAAAGAGTTTGCCCAATACGTCGGGAACGTCAACCGATCTCGTCACTACAAATCCGTGTAATTTATCATTAACTTTCATTTTTGTAAACCTTTCTTGTCATATTTGCATTATTTGAAGATTCTTTCCATAAATGCGCGAAGCTCGCCTATGTAAACCTTTTCGTTATTCATATAGGAAATTCCGTGGTACGCGCCCTTGAAAAGAAGGAGTTTTTTATCAGCGGGAGCTGCCGCCTCAAATATCTTCTCGCTCATCTGATAGGGAACGAAGGAGTCTGCTGTTCCGTGTATGATAAGGAGAGGGAGAGTGGTCTTTTTAACAGCCTTTACGGGAGAATCGGAGGTTAGGCCAAAGTGGCCGAAAACTCTTGCGCCCAGCTTGATAAGAGGGAAAAAGAGCTTGCCGGGAAGATGCATATCCTCGGTGGCAACCTTGATGATAATCTCCTTAGGGGAGGAGTAGGAGCAGTCCGCAACCACGCCCTTTACGTTCTTCGGGAGCTTCTTGTGGGCCGATGCCATAAGCACTGTAGCCGCGCCCATTGAGATTCCGTAGAGAACTATCTTGGTCTTTTTTCCAAATCTCTTCACAAGATAATTACACCAGCTGATAATGTCGTTTTTCTCCTTAATTCCAAAGGTTGTGGTTTTGCCCTCGCTATGCTCGTGGGAGCGCTGGTCTATAAGGAGAACGTTATATTCCTTGTCGATGGATTCAACTCCGCCGCCGCAGAAATCGCGGAGGGGACAGCCGTTATAGCCGTGAACCTTCAGCATAATAGGCGCGCCGTCCACCTTGTGGTAGTATCTTGCGTAAAGCTTCAGGCCGTCACGGGACTTGATGGTGACCTCCTCGCAGGGGATCTCCACAAGTTTATCGATCATATAGTGGATCTTCGGCAGGAAGGGAGCGTATTCGGGTCGGTCGAGTCCTGCTTTCGGATCATCCGGGCCGAAGATTTTACGCTTGAAGGTGATGTGGTAGCATATATATGCTCCCACAAGAGAAATCAGCAAAACCGCTGATAATATACATATAGCTATAGCTTCGGGTGTCATTTTTTGTACCTCACAAGTTAAAAATTACTTCAATTTTAGCACGAAGGGGGCAGATTGTCAATGAATAATTTGTTAAATTGTTGATTTTAGTTTATTTTTCATAAAATCTCGCAAAAATCTATTGATTTTTTAATAAGTTGGTGCTAAAATATATCTTGGTTAAGTATGTGCCGCTTCGGCACTTAAAATGGAGGAAATATGACTGATTTTGTTATAATAGGCGCAGGCGTGGTAGGCGGCTTTGTTGCGAGAGCCCTCTCCCGATATAACGTCAGCGTTCTTCTTCTCGAAAAAGAAAACGACGTTGCTATGGGCGCAACCAGAGCAAACAGCGCGATAGTTCACGCAGGCTATGATGCAAAGGAAGGCACTCTTAAAGCTCTCCTTAACGTGCGCGGCTCCGAGATGATGGAAGAGACCTGCCGCGAGCTTGGCGTAAAATACAAGAAAAACGGATCTCTCGTAGTAGGCTTTAACGATGAGGACAAGGCTCATCTTGAGGAGCTTCTCGTGAGAGGCACGAAGAATGGAGTTAAGGGACTTCGCGTTATTGACCGCGAGGAGATCCTTTCCCTTGAAAAGAATATAGGCGAGAGCGTTACCGTTGCTCTCCATGCTCCTACGGGCGCAATAGTTTGCCCCTACGAGCTTTGCATGGCTGCGGTAGGAAACGCTATGGATAACGGAGCTGAATTAAGATGCGGCTTCAAGGTTACGAAGATCGAAAAGATCGACGGCGGCTACAGAGTATGGTCGGGTGAGGAGTGCGTTGAGGGCAGAGTTGTTATCAACTGCGCGGGCGTTTATTCCGACGAGGTAGCGGCAATGATCGGCGATACCTCATTCTCTGTTCACGCAAGACGCGGCGAGTATATGCTCCTTGACCGTGAGTGCGGAGACCTTGTTTCCCACACCGTATTCAGATGCCCCTCCAAGATGGGTAAGGGTATTCTCGTAACACCCACTGTTGACGGCAATATTCTTCTCGGCCCTACAGCTGAGGATATCGATGATAAGACAGACACGTCCACCACTCAGGTAGGACTTAACACAATAAGAGAAAAGGCTACAGAGCAGGTAAAGGGCGTTAACCTTGGTAAGGTTATCACATCCTTCACAGGTCTCAGAAGTGTTGGCTCTACCGGTGACTTCATTATCAATTCCACCACTGACGGATTTATCAATGTAGCAGGAATCGAGAGCCCCGGACTTACGTCCTCTCCCGCCATCGGCGAGTACGTGATCGATATGATCCGCGATATGGGCATCGTCCTTGAGGAAAAGAAAAATTATAATCCCATCCGCCGTCCTATGCACTATTTCAAGGAGTTTGATATTGACGGCAAGAACGAGGTTATCAAGGAGCATCCCGAGTTCGCTCATATTATCTGCCGTTGCGAGACTGTCAGCGAGGGCGAGATTCTTGAGGCTATCAGAACTAATCCCAAGCCCTCCGATATAGACGGCGTTAAGAGAAGAACGAGAGCAAGTATGGGCAGATGCCAGGGCGGCTTCTGTACTCCTTATATCGTTGAGCTTCTTGCAAAGGAGCTTGGCGTTCCCTATGAAAAGATCACCAAGTTTGGCGGCGACTCCTACGTTAACGTAGGCAAGACAAAGGAGGAAGTGTGATGACTAAGATCAGAGAAGTTGATTTGGTTGTTGTAGGCGGTGGCCCTGCAGGTATGGCGGCGGCTATTGCGGCTCACGAGGCAGGACTCCGCGATATTATCATTCTTGAGCGCGATAACGCTCTTGGCGGTATCCTCCGTCAGTGTATTCATAACGGCTTCGGCCTCCACCGCTTCGGCGAGGAGCTTACAGGCCCCGAGTACGCTTACAGATATGAAAAAATGGTAAAAGAGCGTGAGATCCCCTTTATGCTTGATACCATGGTTATAGACATCTCTCCCGAAAAGAGAGTTACAGCAATGAACAAGGAGGAGGGCATCTTCTTCCTCGATGCAAAGGCTATCGTCCTTGCAATGGGCTGCCGCGAGCGTCCTAAGGGCGCGCTTAACATCGCGGGCACAAGACCTGCAGGTATCTACACTGCGGGAACTGCCCAGAAGTTCGTTAATATGAAGGGCTATATGCCCGGCCGCGAGGTAGTTATCCTTGGTTCGGGTGATATCGGTCTTATTATGGCGAGAAGAATGACCCTTGAGGGCGCAAAGGTTAAGGCTGTTTGCGAGCTTATGCCTTACTCCGGCGGTCTTGCGAGAAATATTGAGCAGTGTCTCAACGATTTCAATATTCCTCTCCACCTTTCCCACACAGTTGTTGAGATCCACGGTAAGGATAGACTCACCGGCGTTACTATCGCCAAGGTTGACGAGCGCCGCCGTCCTATGATGGAAACCGCGGAGCATATTCCCTGTGATACTCTTCTTCTCTCCTGCGGTCTTATTCCCGAGAACGAGCTTACAAAGGGCGCAGGCATAGAGCTTGACAGAATTACAAACGGCGCCGTTGTTGACGGTGACAGAGAAACCGCTATCGAGGGCGTATTTGCCAGCGGTAACGTTCTCCACGTTCACGACCTTGTTGACTACGTTTCCGAGGAATCGGTTATCGCAGGTCAGGCTGCCGCAAGATACGTTCGTGGCGAGGCAAAGAAGGATGCGTCCATCACTCTCTCTACAGACGGCAGAGTAAGATACACCGTTCCTCAGCGCATCACCGAAAAGAAGGATACCACCGTTTACTTCAGAGTAAGCGACGTATACAGAGATATGAAGCTTGTGGTTCGTGACGGCGATAAGGTGCTTATCGAGAAGAAAAAGCAGAAGCTCGCTCCAGGCGAGATGGAAACCGTTAAGATCACCGCTGATATGATCGGCGCTAACGAGTCGGGAACTCTCAGACTTTCACTTGAGGAGGTATAAGCAATGGAAAGAATTTTAACCTGTATAGTTTGCCCCAGAGGCTGTACCTTAAGAGTCGAACTTTCCGAGGATAAGAAGGTTCTCTCGGTTACCGGTAACGCCTGCAAGAGAGGCGTGATCTATGCCGAGAATGAATGCACTCATCCAAAAAGAACCGTGACCTCTACCGTTAAGTGCGAGGACGGCTCTGTGGTTTCTTGTAAGACATCCGATACAGTTCCCAAGGAATCTGTGTTTGACGTAATGAAGGCTATAAATGCAGTTCGTGCTAACAATGATTTACAAATTGGGGATGTTATCATCGAAAACGTTCTCGACCTTGGAGTAAACATTGTTGCAACAAGCCACAAAATGCATTGATTTTCAAAGCGCATATACGATAAACGGCGAGGCAGTAAAATCTGTCTCGCCGCGCTTTTTTCACTTGATTTCGGTTTTTTTGGTTTCCTCAAATGTGATAGCTCCACCATACTTTTTTGTGCAGTACACTATGCTTTTTATATAGGAAAAATAAAGATCCCGCTATGCCTTGCGGACTCTTTTTTATGGTTAAAGATTATTTTGGAGGATCGTTTTTCTCCATATCCTTTGCCGTTTTGTAGGCAAGGGAGATCATGTCGTAGAGCAGCCTTGGTGGGTCTGCCTTGGCAAATCGGTACAGGATGGTTGTGGGATCGCCCGGGGCGAATCTCATTGTGGGGTATTTTGCAAATACCTCCGACCAGAGGGCGAGATCTGCCGCAGAGCATTTAATCGTGATCATAGACTCGGTGACCGAGATTTTGGTGATACCGATGTCGGTTGCCATGGCTCTGGTGGTGGATACCAGAAGAAGCCTTTCGGTGACTCTCGGCATCTCACCGAAGCGGTCGCAAAGCTCATCCTCAACGTCCACTCTGTCCTCATCCGTCCTGATAAGAGAGATCTTTTTATACATCTCCATTCTGTCGGCTTCGGAGGCAATGTAGGCGGGAGGAATGTGGGCGCTGATCTTCATATCGATGAAGGCTTCCTCAGGCTTTGGCTTGTATTCGCCCTTCTCCTCGAGAATCGCTTCGTTCAGTATTTTGCAGTAGAGATCGTATCCCACCGCATCAATGTAGCCATGCTGCTCGGGGCCGAGAAGGTTGCCTGCGCCACGTATCTCCAGGTCGCGGAGGGCGATCTTGAAGCCTGCGCCAAACTCGGCAAATTCTCTTATGGCGTTAAGCCTGCGCTGTGCAATCTCGCTGAGGCTCTTTTGGGGGCGGTAGGTCAGGTATGCGTATGCCTGGCGCTCACTTCTGCCAACGCGACCTCTTATCTGATGAAGCTGGGAAAGGCCGAAGCGATCCGCATCCTCAATGATAAGAGTGTTAGCACTGGGAAGGTCTACACCTGTTTCAATAATGGTGGTGCAGACGAGAATATCGAGCTCACCTCTTACGAGCAGCTGCCATACGTCCTCAAGCTCATCCTTGTCCATCTGTCCGTGGGCAAATGCCACGCGGGCATCGGGCAGCTCGGTCTGTATGGTGTCCGCCACAAATTCAATAGTTTCCACCTTATTATATAGATACAATACCTGTCCGCCTCTTGCAAGCTCGCGGCGGATAGCGTCGAATATGATTGGATTGTCATGCTCCAGAACGTAGGTCTGCACGGGGCGGCGCTCCTCGGGCGCTTCGTCGAGAACCGAAATGTCGGAGATTCCGTTCATCGCCATATTGAGGGTTCTGGGAATGGGGGTGGCGGTCAGCGTCAGTACGTCAACGCCCACGAAGAATTCCTTCAGCTTTTCCTTCTGCGCAACGCCAAATCTCTGCTCCTCGTCAACCACGAGAAGTCCGAGATCGCGGAACTCCAGATTTTTTCCGAAGAGCTTGTGAGTGCCGATGAGGATATCTATCTCGCCTCGCTTTACCTTGCGGAGAATTTCTGTCTGCTCCTTTGGCTTTTTAAAGCGGGTGAGCATTTCCACGGTTACGGGATATCCGCGGAATCGGGATATTGCCGTCTGGTAGTGCTGAAGGGCGAGAATGGTTGTGGGAACAAGAATTGCCACCTGCTTGCCGCCCATAATTGCCTTGAAGGCGGCGCGGAGAGCAACCTCGGTTTTGCCAAATCCTACGTCACCGCAAAGCAGCCTGTTCATAGGATAAGGGCGCATCATGTCTTCTTTTATCTCGACTATAGCGCGAAGCTGTGAGTCTGTTTCCTCGAACATAAAGGCATCCGCGAATGAGGTTTCAAGGTCGGTATCTGCAGAGTAGGCAATGCCGGGAGAGTTTTGTCTTCTCGCGTAGAGAGATATAAGCTTTTTGGCAATATCCTTGGCGGCGGCCTTGGCCTTTGACTTGGTCTTTGCCCATTCGGCGCCACCCATTTTTGAGAGCTTGACCTTGCCGTCCTTATCTCTGTCGCCGATATATTTGCCGATCATATCCAGCTTGTCGCAGGGAACCTGAAGCTTATCTGCGCCGGCGTATTGAATAGTGATGTAATCCTTAGTGACTCCCAGGGCTGTAACTGTTTCTATTCCCAGGAAAAGACCGATTCCGTAATTGGCGTGAACAACGTAGTCGCCAACCGAGAGATCGGCATAGCTGAGAAGCCGCTCTCCCGATCCGCCAAGCTTTTTAATAAGCCTCTGCTGCTTTCTGCGGCGCATAACGGCTCTGCCGCTGTCCCGTTTCATGGATATAAGGGTGATCTTTGAATTGATAAGATCAAAGCCACGAAGGTCGGAGAGGGTGAGATAGATAAGTCCGTCCTCGATGCTGCTTATATCGGTAAGCTCGTCGCCCGAGAGCCTTCTGCAGGCAAAATCTTCTCCTGTGAGTAATTCCTTAAGCGATTCCAGCCCCGCCTCACTTTCGCAGGCGATAACAATTCTGTAGTAGCCCTTCCTGTAGCCCTTTATGTCCTCAATAAGCATAGATGGGTTGTCTCCGTAAGAAACAGAGCTTTTTGTTCTAAAACCGAAGAGCCCTGTAAGTTCTCCTGAGGAACCGCCCGAAAATGGGTTTATATGCACAGTTTGGTTTGCATTTTGATGGTTTTTGAAGACTTTTTCCTTTGCGAAGTAAGAAGCGCAATCCTTGGAAATAAGCCCGCTTTTTATATTTGATTCTGCCTCCGCATCGAGAAAGGCTCGCTTTTTAGACTCGTTTTCGCGGCATTCGTTAGTGCCGACGATAAAGACTGCTCCCCCGTCTCCAAGATAATCAAGAAGGCATTCGCCCTCGGGGTAAATGAGCCCAAGGAAGCGGTCGCGGAAGTCTATACTGCCGCCCGACAGAACTACACCGCGCTCTCTTGTCAGTCTCTCGCGAAGCGTCGGATCAGTCTGACTGTTTATAAGGCGGTCAAGGCATTTATCTATCTTTGCTCTCGCTTCGCCGCTTATAAGTACCTCGGCAGCGGGGAGCAGGCTGATGTTTTCCAGCATTTTCACCGTTCTCTGTGTGATGGGATCAAAGGTGGTAAGTCTGTCCACCTCATCTCCGAAGAATTCTATTCTTACGGGATTTTCGCTTTCTCCGCCCCAAAAATCGAGAATGTCACCGCGGTGGGAAAACTGTCCTTTGCCGTCAACGATGTCGGTATGCATAAATCCGAGAGTGCTCAGCTTCTTCGAAAGCTCCTCGGGAGAATGCTCCTCGCCGATCTTAATGGAAATAGAGTATGCCCGGAGGATATCCCTTGGCATAGTGACCTGAAATACCGCATCGGGGGTAGAAACTATACAGCGTGCCTCTTCCGAGAGGACAGCAGAAAGCACCGATAGCCTCTCACGATCAATGTCGTGAGAGGCTCGTACGTTATAAAAAACAAAATCGCGTGGCTTGTATGTCAGCGCGCTGATCCCCTCCCCCTCCAGCATTGCCGCCGTAGCATCGCGCTCCGATTCGCTTGAGGTAAGAATGAGGATGGGGGAGCTTGTGACATTCAATGCCGCCTTAACAGACTCGGCAAGAAAGATGTCGGACGCGCCTCCTGTGAGTCCGTTTGCGACGATAGGGAGATGGTTGCTCTTGGCGATTTCTCCCTGCAGGAGCTTAGAGTATTCTCTAAACTCTCTGTCGCTTGTGATAAGCTTTGATAGCTTCATAAATTATCACCTTCTTAAAAAGGTTTTCTGAAAACTGTGCAAGGTGGCGCTTTGTAAAAAACAAAGCAGCGCAGGTGAGTTTTGTTAAGATAATAAAAATCTAAAGCCTTAATTTTGTAAACTAATATTTACTAAAATCTCTTATTTTGAGAATTTCTGCATTGCTGTTTCGATATCGCCTTTAATAATAAGCTCTGTTGCAGAGCTTATATCGGCATATCTTTCGGAAAGCTTTTTTAAGTCCTCCTCGGGGAATTTTCCAAGGACGAAATCTGCCAGATCATACTCGGGTGAGGGCTTTTTGCCAACGCCTATTTTGATCCTCGGGAAGTCCTGAGAGCCGAGATGAGCGATAATGCTCTTGAGGCCGTTGTGTCCGCCTGCCGAGCCCTTTCTCCTGATGCGGATAATTCCTGGATCAAAGCTTATCTCGTCGTGAAGAACGATAACGTTTTCGGGTGGTATCTTATAGAAGGATGCCGCCTCCGCTATAGCAACTCCTGAGTTGTTCATAAGGGTGGTGGGCTTCATAAGAAGAACGCCTGTGCCCGCAATTTCAGCCTCGGCAACGGTGGCGTGGAACTTAACTCTATCTATTTTAACTCCCGCCTTTTCTCCGATATAATCTATGGCTAAAAATCCCGCGTTATGACGGGTGCGCTCGTATGCTTTCCCAATGTTTCCAAGGCCTGCCACAATGTGGGTGATGGGTGCCTTGGGCTTACGGTCGGTTTCGATTTTCTTGAAAAGATCAAATATATTACTCATTATCTGTGCCCTTTATTAAAATAAGTTCCTTTGCGTAGGGAAGCGCTTCTATAGCGTGGCAAAGGGTGTGCCATTCCGAAAGCTTGTGGTTTCTTCTGGCGTAATAAATATTTATCAGCACCTCGTAGTTAAGAGTTACGGTGCGAAGCTGATTATATGAGGTGGGAAGAAGCTGGATCATATTGTGCCAGGCGTCTCTTTCCTTGGTCTCAATAAAGCGAACCCTCTCTTTTTCAAGGAAGGCTATAGTAGTATCGAGAACTGCCAGAGCATCCTCGGTCATTTTGTCGCAGGAAAAATCGGCTCTTGTAAATTTCTTCGCCTGAATCTTGTGCATAGTGGAGCAGGAGTTAGCAACCGTGCCTACCTTGTAGGTATCGAATTCCTTCCACCAATAAAGTGGCGCGTTTATATCCATTGAAACGAAGATCTGGCGGAGAAACTTGCGGTGATCGCTACCTGCTCTTGCCAAACGGCCGCCAAGGCTTATATCGTTGTCGCCAAGGCAGAAGTTGCCTTTCTCGTCATAGTAGGAATCGCCTCTCGACCAGCTGTTAAGAGGGTTTCTCGCTCCTCTTATAGCGTTTTCCATATTCATAACTTGTATTTTGTCTACAGTAAGCATATAAGGTCTCCCGGGGTAAATAATATCTTTTTAATTTTATCATATTTTATCCGTCATTGTCAATCGTTTTATGAAGAAAAAGCGTGTGAGGGAGCAAATTTTATGAAAAGAATCCCGAGAGAATCCTCGTGAATCTTGATTTTATAAATATTTTGTAAAAAATTTATTTTTTATCTTTATTTTTTTGGTTTGTTATGTTATAATAGTAGGAGTTAAAGTAAAATGGGTTAGTTTTTGCTAAATTTTCCCGATTTAACAGAAAAAACGAACAAAGGATATCAGTATGGAAAAAAATATGGACAAAGAAAAATCCTGTCGACTGAATAAGGTTGGCGGTCAAGCGGTGCTTGAGGGTGTAATGATGAAGACTCAGAACAGGGTTGTTACCACCTGCCGTAAGGAGGACGGATCTCTGGTAGTCACCGAGGATAGCTTTGACTCGGTGAGAAAAAAGCACAAGATCCTGGATCTTCCCTTGGTGCGCGGAGTAGTGAACTTCGTGGAGATCATGGCTCTCTCCGTGAAGACTCTCAAGAATTCCGCCGATGCCCTCGGTCTCGAGGAAGAGGAAACAAAGTTTGAAAAATGGCTTAAGGAAAAGCTGAAGATCAATACCACCGATTTTGCAATGGGCATCGCTCTTGTTCTCGGTCTCGGTCTTTCCCTCCTTCTCTTCCTTGGTCTCCCCATCTTCATCACCTGGGGTATTAACGCGATTATCACTGCCTTTGGCGGAACCCCTATGGATGACGTTTTGACGTCGGTGATCGAGGGACTCGTTAAGGTTGGTATCTTCCTTGGTTACCTCTCCCTCGTTTCTCTTATGCCCGAGATCAAGAGAACCTTTATGTACCACGGCGCAGAGCATAAGTCCATCGCTTGCTACGAGGCGGGCGACGAGCTTACTCCCGAGAATGCGATGAAGCATAAGCGCTTTCACCCCCGTTGCGGAACAAGCTTTATGTTCCTTATGATACTTATCGGCATCGTTGCGGGAATCTGCATAAGACTTGCTATTCCCGAGGTTGAAACCTGGAAATATACTCTTATCCGTCTTGGAATCCTTCCTATTCTGGTAGGTCTCGGCTATGAGATCATTCTCCTTGCGGGCAAGCATGATAATTGGTTTACAAGAGCCATCTCCGCTCCCGGACTCTGGGTGCAGAGAATCACCACCAAGGAGCCTACCATCGATATGCTGGAGGTTGCCATCGTTTCCATTAAGGGCGCGCTCCGCGATGAGGACCCCGAGTTTGCCGAGTATTGGGAAAACAGAGAGTGGGAGTCGAAGAACGAGTCGGTAGACCCCCTTCTTGATAACGATACCGCAGAGTTTTCCGAGGTAGCCGAGGGGATCGGGGCTGAGGACGACGCGGTTGAGACTCAGGGCGCAGATGCCACTTCCGAGGCTGAAACCTCCGACGGTAGCACTGCCGAATAAAATCGGTGACGCCTTGCAGTACGGAAGGTAAAACAATGAATGCAGAATTTTTTGACCGTACCGACGTAACGAAGGAAAATTGTCCCGATATGAGGTTGAGAGAGGTTATTTCTCTCCTTCGCAACTGCGGTATAGAGAATGCCGCCTATGAGGTGAAATGCTTTTTCAGGAGATTTGGCGGTATATCTTCAAATATCATTTTTGGCGATGAGGTAAGCGCCTCACCCGAGCTTTACTACGCTATACAAAGAAGGCTGAGAAGAGAGCCATTCAACTATATACTCGGTGATGCAGGCTTTTACAAAGAGCTTTACATCACCACTCCCGCGGTGCTTGTACCGAGGCAGGATACGGAGATTTTAGTGGACTACGCGGTTAAAAATCTTCCCGCAGGCGGAAGATTCCTTGACATTTGTACGGGAAGCGGATGCGTGGCTATCTCCACTCTTAATAACACCGAGAGGACAACAGCCCTTGCCATCGATATCTCTGCTGATGCTATTGCTATTGCGAAGGAAAACAGAGATAAAAACCTTGGCGACGAGGGAAAAGATAGGCTTACCCTTGCGGTAGCGGATGCTCTCACCTTCGAGCCGAATGAAAAATTTGATGCTATCTTATCAAATCCTCCCTATATTCCCGAGGAGGTATACCGCGGGCTTGAAGCAGAAATCTTCTACGAGCCGAAAATTGCCTTCGTTGGCGGCGGAGATGATGGCGGAGATTTCTACCGCGCTCTCACGGCTAAATACAAAAGCTATCTTGCCGATGGTGGCTTTATCGCCTACGAGATCGGCTACGATCAGGCAGCGCTTCTTCGTCAGATCGGAGAAAAAGAGGGCTTTGACGTCCTCATAATCAAGGACTGGTCGGGCAATGACAGAGTTGCCGTTCTGAAAAGAAAATGAATGGGATAAATCTTTTTTGAAAAAAGATATAAATATCCTGCAAAAATAATAAAAAGACAACAAAAACCGTCACGCGAGAGACTTCTTTTGCATATTATATTCCAAGTAAAGTCTTGGAGGTAGGATATGAAGGGAAGCTTGGCGTTCATTTACGGAGGCAGAGGTCACGAGAGGGAGGTGTCTCTTCTCGGCGCGGACTTTCTTTTGCCTACTTTAGAAAAATGCGGCTTCGGCTGTATTCCGGTATACATCACAGAGGACGGTCGTTGGACTGTTCTTCGCCACGGTGATGAGTTTATCCGCCCTGATAAATGTGAGGGTGGAGAGACGGCAGGGCTGATAAACCTCGGCGGACGAGGAGGGCTTTGCCTTGGCGGAGAGTGTGTGGTTGTGGACTGCGCCTTTCCTATGCTCCACGGAGATTTCGGCGAGGACGGCTCTGTTCAGGGAGCCCTTGAAAACGCGGCCATTCCATACGTGGGCGAGGGCATCTTTAACAGCGCCCTTTGCCTTGACAAGGCGGCTTGCCGCGCCCTTGGGGATAGGATATCTCTCCCGGGAGCAAAATGGATATCGCCTCCTTTTGGTGTGTCTCCCGATATGGTGGCATACATAGCTGAGTCGTGTCTTGACTACCCGATGTTTATAAAGCCGAGATACCTGGGCAGCTCTATCGGAGCGGGTGTGGCAGAAAACAGGGAAGAGCTTCTTTCTGCATATAAAGAGGCGTCGGATAACCAAAGAAGGCGCGTTATTATTGAGGAGCAGGTTGATATAGACTATGAGCTTGAGATCGGCGTTATACGGCGGGAAGGTAAATATATCTTTACAAAAATCGGAAAAATCACAAATAGCCGCGGATTTTACAGCTACCACGATAAATACTCCGAAAATTCGCCTACATCGGTAGAATCTGTATGCAACGTTGACCCCGAAACAGAGAGGTGTATCGTCGAATATGCGAGATCGCTCGCTTCGTCACTTGAGCTTCGCTCGCTTGCCAGAATGGATTTCTTCCTCGATAAAAAGGGAAATATATACTTCAACGAAATAAATACCATGCCGGGCTTTACCCGGGCGAGCCTGTTTCCAAGGCTGTTTTCGGATATCGGAATTTCGCCTTCGGAGCTTGTGGAGATTCTTATCTCGGAGGCTATGGCGTGATAGGGGTATTTGATAGCGGTGTAGGAGGCTTTAACAGTCTGCCCGCCCTACGAGAACGACTGCCTTTGGTTGATATCGTCTATCTTGCCGACCGCGAAAACGCGCCATACGGCACGAAGACAAAGGGGGAGCTTATAGCTCTTGTAAGCGGTGGGATAGAGAGGCTTCTTTTGAGAGGCGCGGAGCGCGTTTTGCTCGCCTGCTGTACCGCATCAACTGTTTGGGATAAGCTTGATATGCTTCATAAAAGTCACTCAGTGCCAATCATCGGGTATACCGAAGGGGCGATCACGGGAGACGAGAACACCGTCCTTGTAATTGCCACCGAGAGAACGGTAGCCGACGGAGCATTTGGCAGAGTGATAAAGAAAAAATCTCCCACAACCGCTGTTATAGAGGTGGCTATGCAATCTCTTGTGCTTGCGGTTGAAAGAGGCGCGAGGGAAGGGAAGCTTCCCGAGGTTACGGCGCCCGAAATTGAAAAAATACGAAGGCTTGCTCTCGAGTATCGCCCTGATGCTCTAGTCTTGGGATGCACTCATTTTTCATCGGTGGCAGGGCTTATCGGTGAGACATTGCCCCACGTCAGAATAATCAATCCCGCAGAGCTTGGGGCGAAGGCTTTAGCCGGCGAGCTTCTATTGTCGGGAATAAACGTCCGCGAGAGCGGAAAGATAATCTATATGTAAAAAACGCAGCAGGGCTGCTATGTATAAACGGGCAGACAATGCCCCTAAAAAAGGCGGCACCACCGCCAAGGAAAGGAAAAAACAATGGGAAAATACAGAAGAGGCAGAATAAACGACGCCGTTGCAGAAGAGCTTGCTATTGCTCTTGGCGAGGTAAGAGAGCCTAAGGTTATAAACAATTTTGTAAGCATTACCAGAGCAGAAGTTGCTCCTGATCTTAAATATGCAACAATCTACTTCTCCTGCATCGGCGATTCCAAGGAATCCGAGGAAGGACTGAAGAAGGTTACCGGTATGCTTCGCCATCACCTTGCAAAAACTCTTAACCTGAGAGTTACCCCCGAGCTTCATTTCGTTAAGGACGGCTCTATAGAGCATGGCGCGCATATCGCGAGAAAGCTTGAGGAGATAAGACAGAAGGACGAGGAGCTGAAAGCTCTCCGCGAGGAAGAGACAGAGGACTGAATCTCGGATAATATTAAGGAACAGCCCTGCGGAACGGTGTTGGCATAAAAAATAACACTTAATACTATCCGCGGGAAAAACATCAGGAGTGGATTATGGAATTTCGCAGATCGAGACCCGACGATGCGCCGGGCATCAGAGCGCTTGAGATAGAATATTTTGCCGATCCTTGGAGCGAGCGGGATATTTTCGCGGCTATCTGCACCGAGGGCGCTATGTGCTACAGCGCGGTTGATGAGGGCGGTAACGTTATCGCCTACGTGCTGGCTCGCCTTATCGCTCCCGAGGCGGAGATATACAGAGTGGCCGTCAGAGAGGACAAGCGCCGCCGAGGCATCGGATACCGCCTTCTTGATTACGCTATAAAGAGCGAGAGGGGACACGGTCTTGAATCGGTGTTCCTTGAGGTCAGAGAGTCTAACGTTGCCGCAAGAAACTTATATCATTCATACGGATTCAGGGTGTTGGGTGAGCGAAAAAACTATTACCGCGATCCTACGGAAAATGCGATAATTATGTTCAAGGGGAACACAACGCAAATATAGTGCGGTCGTTATAATCAAGGCTTTTTTTCATTCAACAAAAAAGCAGTTAAACAGCAAATATAGCTGTCATTCAGCAAAATAATAACAATAGTTTACAAAAAGAGGATTTTAGCTCAATATGATCATACTTGCATTTGAAAGCTCCTGTGACGAGACCAGTGCCGCCGTTGTAGTGGCGGATGAGGGGCGTTTTGAAATAAAATCGAATATTATCGCCTCTCAGATAGAGACTCACCGCCTTTACGGTGGAGTCGTTCCCGAGATAGCAAGCCGCGCTCATATTGAGGCGATCTCAAGGATTACCTACGAGGCGCTGGAGGAGGCAAAGGTGACAATCGCGGATATCGACCTTATTGGGGTTACCGCCAATCCCGGTCTTATCGGTGCGCTTCTTGTGGGCGTGAATTTCGCCAAGGGACTTGCTCTTGCGAACGATATTCCCTTGGTAGCCGTTGACCACATAAAGGGACATATTGCCTCTGCTTATCTCGGCTCGGGCGAGCTTCCAAAGCCCCCCTTTATTGCCCTTGCGGCATCGGGCGGTCACACGGCGATATACAGAGTAAATTCCTACACAGAAATTGAAACCATCGGCACCACCCGCGACGATGCCATCGGCGAATCCTTCGATAAGATAGGCAGGCTGATCGGTATTCCTTATCCCGCGGGCAAGGGCTTTGATGCTCTCTCAAGGGAGGGCTTTATCAAGGCCACCGGCGACGTGGAGCGTTTCTATGAAAAATACAAAAAGAGCGAGTCCTATAAGGATCGCGAAATGACTCTGCCCAGCCCCGCGCTTTCGGACGGGTCGCTGGACCTCTCCTTCTCGGGACTGAAGACCGCCGCTATAAATCTTCTTCATAGATTCGAGCAGAAGGGCGAGGAAATAGATAAGGCTCTATTCGCCGCGAGATATACCTACGAGGCGGTAGAGGCGGTTGCTAAAAAAATCGGCATGGCCCTTGACGAGAATCCCGGTATGGATCTGGTTATGGCAGGCGGCGTTGCCGCCAATTCCCATCTTCGAAAAAAGCTCACCTCGGTAGCCGAGGGGAAGGGAAGGAAGATATTCATTCCTGCATTCGAGCTTTGCGGAGATAACGGCGCAATGATTGCTGCCTCAGGTTACTTTGAATACATTGAAGGAAGATTCGCTGACTCATCTCTTAATGCCAGCGCACTTGATTCCTTCTGATAATACATTTCCCTCGCTACGGCAGCAGATACTATTTATCTATAGCAAGCCTTTTCTTGGAGCTGCTTTCTCGAGGATATTCAAAATCAATGATTATTATAAAATATATAAGAGCTGCGGCTCTTACTTCTAAAAGAAAGGAAGGACAAACCCATGGAAAGCATTGATAAGATTGACGGCACCTTTGATAAAAGAGGAAACGACTCGCCAAAGACGGTGGTTTCTACAGCCGTTATCAAAAGACTTCCCAGGTATCACAGATACCTCGGTGACCTTATAGCAGACGGAAGGCTTCGCATTTCATCGGCAGAGCTTTCAAAAATCATGAACGTTACCGCTTCCCAGATCAGACAGGATCTTAACTGCTTCGGCGGCTTCGGTCAGCAGGGATACGGCTACAATATCAAATATCTTTATGGCAAGATCAGCGAGCTTCTGGGCGTGACCCAGGGCTTCAAGGCGGTTATCGTCGGAGCCGGTAACCTTGGTAAGGCTCTTGCCGCAACCCATATGTTTGAGCGCAGAGGCGTTCACCGTCTGGCTCTCTTTGACGTGGACGAGCGTGTGGTTGGTACCGAAATTTACGGAATCAGAGTTTATCACGTTGACGAGCTTTACGAGTTCTGTCTTAAAAACAAGGTGGATATAGGTGTTCTTACAGTACCTAAGGATGCGGCGCATATGGTGGCAAAGACACTTGCTTCAGCAGGTGTTCGTGGCATTTGGAACTTCGCGAATATGGAGCTTTCTCTCGAGGATCAGTCGGTGGTTGTGGAGAACATTCACCTGGGCGATTCTCTTATGACTCTTTGCTATGAAGTGAAAAACATCAAAGAAAAGGCGGCGCCCGAAGATGACGAAGATTAATTTTCGTGTTTTGCTCCGTCCTCTCTGTGAGTGCCAGGGCTTTACGGAAATGACAGCCCCCGAGCTTCGCGTTCTCGTGGCTCTTATCGAAAATGGCGGCTCTCTTCAATCCACGGCCGAGCTTGCAAGGCTTTCGGCAACAACCGAGGCAAGAGCCATCTCCACGCTTACCCTTCTTTCCGAAATGGGGCTTATTGCCCCCGAGGAAGGTGAGACTATGCCTGTAGGCGGCATCGTAGAGGAGTTCGAATACCGCATAAGAGAGGGCGAAATCGAGGCTCAGTCCGCCACCTCGGTTGCCAGAACGATACGCGACGGTAATCTTGCGGATATGATCAAGGAGTGCGCTACCATATTTGAGGAGCCCGCCCTTTCAAGCGAGCATACGGCGATACTCACTGCCCTATACACTCAGTACGCCCTTTCGCCCGAGTACATACTGACCCTGGCATCATATATGGCAACCAAGGGAAAGCCCAATGTATCAACCCTGAAGAATAAGGCCATATCTCTTCACAAGCGAGGCATTGATACAGTTGAGGAGCTTGAAAGATATATCGGGGACTGCGAGAGGGAAAATACTGCCGATTGGGAGCTGAAGAGGCTCTTCGGAATAAAGGGGAGAAACCTTTCGGATGCGGAGCTTGCTTACTTCCGCCGCTGGTGCGATGAGTTTGATTTCACCACCGAGATAATATCCTCTGCGTACGATATCTGCAGTGTTGCTACCGGCGGAAAGCTGTCTCTTCCTTATATGGATAAGATACTTACAGAATGGCGCGATGCAGGATGCAAGACTCTTGACGAGTGCCGCCGTCACGAGGAGAAAAATAAGGCCGACAGAAAAGAGGCGTACAAGCCAAAAACCAAGTCACGCGATAAAGAGAAGCCTAAGCCTCCGCGATATGGCAGTTTTGACGTGGACGAGGCATTCCGCGCCGCACTGAAGCGCAGCTTCAGCGATGACGAAGAGTAAAACGCAACGAAAAGCAAACTATACTTTGCAAAAAGCAACAGAAAACACATAATTTCTGCGAGGAAACAAACATGTATAGCTATAAAAATTACCATCTGGTAAAGGAAGAAATTGAAAAAAGAAGAAAAAACGCCGAAGCTCTTGCTATGGCAAGAAATGAGGAGCTTCGCGAAAGAAGCCCCGAGATAAATGCTATCGACGAGGAGCTTTCGGGCACAGGACTTCTCCTCTTCAAAACCGCCTGCTCGGGTGGCGACATTGGCAAAATCCGCGAGAGAAATCAGAAGCTTATGGCAAGGCGCGGGGAGATCATTCAGTCCATGGGACTTCCGAAGGACTACACTGAAGTTCATTACAGCTGCAAAAGATGCGCTGATACGGGATTTATTGACGGCGTTCGTATGTGCAGCTGCTTCCGCGAGGAGCTTATCAAGGCTACAATTCTTTCCTCCGGTATCGGTCACCTTATAGAAACGCAATCCTTTGATAATTTTGACCTTGATTGGTATAAGGATGATCCGAAAAACTACGAGCAGATGAAGAAAAACCTCAATGCTATTAGAAAATATTGCAGGGATTTCGGAAAGTCCAGAGAAAATCTCCTTCTGATAGGCGAGACCGGCACCGGAAAGACTCATATTTCCACAGCTATCGCGAGAGAAATAATCAACCTTGGATATGACGTTATCTACGATTCGGTTCAGAATATCATCGCCGATTTTGAGGACGATAAATTCCGCCGCGGCTACAATGATGAGGAGCTTAAGTCGGAGAAGTATCTTGAATGCGATCTCCTTATTATTGACGATCTTGGTACTGAGTTTACGACTCAGGTGACCGTTGCTTGCATATATAATCTTCTTAACACCCGCTATAACAAAGGTCTTACCACCATAATTTCCACCAATCTTTCCCATGATGAGCTGGCAAGAAAGTACGAGGACAGAATATATTCCAGAATAGTGGGTATAGGCACAAAGGTGGTACCGTTTGCGGGAAGAGATAAGCGTATCTTCGGTTGATAAGCCTGCTGTGTTGATTTTTGGCGGATATGCTGCCGACGCGGCGAAGCCTTTTCGCCTCACTTCATATATAGCCAAAAGAGAGGGCAAATCGGATATTACGTCACCGAAATGCTCTCTCTTTTTCTTTGCAGGGTATGACATTTTCTCATATGTATAACCTACTATTTAATATAGGACTTGTATTATTTATAAAATAATGGTAAAATAGGAACAAGTTTTTTAAAAACTGTATTTGATTCATAAAAGAAAATATCAAAGGAGGAAAAAAATATGAAATCAAAGACAAGATTGCTTGCGTTACTTTTAGTAATCGTAATGCTCTTCTGCACTTCGTGTGACACCATAGATAAGGCAGGAGACTACATAAAAGACGTTATCAGCAGCATTACCGGCGGAACGGAAACTCCCCCCGAGGATGACGGCCTTCATACTGTTACATTTGTAACAAACGGCGGTAAGGCTATTGATCCCTTGAAGGTTGAGGACGGCAAGAGAGCCGGCAACCTTCCCACACCCGTAAGAGATGGCTATAAGTTCCTTGGCTGGTACACCGATGAGGCTTGCACCACAAAGTGGAATAACATCACCAAGATCACCGGCGACGTAACTCTTTACGCAGGCTGGAAGGAGATTTACGTATTTGACAGAGAAGCTAATTCCGTAACTCCCGATGAAATTATCACTTGGTATACCGCAACTCCCGAGGAATATGCGGCAGCAATGGACCTCGTTGAGCAGATGAAGGAAGCCGGAATGACCGATCTTGATGCCTTCGATTCTGTTTACGATGCATTTGAGACTGCGTTTTATCACCTTGCAGAGCAGAGAACGATCGCCAGCATCATTTACTACTGCGATATGAGCAATGAAGAGGCTCAGAGCCGCCACCTTGACGGCACAGAGCTGTTCCGTGAGCTTCAGGACGCATATAACGTTGCTTGCCAGTATCTTCTTGAAAATTCTCCCTATTCCGATGAGCTTTTCGCTGATTGGTCTGAGGAAGAAAAGCAGGAACTTCGTAACTACTCTTCCGACATCATGGAAATAAGCAACCAGATCGACGAGCTTCAGGTTGCTTACAATGACATGGATGAAAACACCACTCCCAATTACGCTACAAAGGTTGGCGATATCTACAGACAGATCGTTATTCTTAACAATCAGCTGGCGGCTAAGTTCGGATACGACAACTACTATGACTATGCAACCGAGAGAGTTTACGGCAGAGATTATACTGCCGAGGATCTCACAGAGTATCATACCTACGTAAAGAGACACATTGCAGGTAAGGTTGGCACTCTTGTTGACGCGTGGAGAGATCAGTACGGCAAGCTTGGTTCTAACCAGGAGCTTTACAAGAACTTCATGGACAGAGACTTTGATAGCGGTGAAGAAAACTACGTAATGCTTTACCTCAATTCCCTTGGTGATACAAACATGGGTGTTGCAATGCGTGATGTATTCGAAAGTGAAAACTGCATATTCGCAGATAGTCCTGACTCTCACCCCACTGCATTCCAGACATGGCTTTACGAGGCTGATAAGCCCTTCTGTCTCTTCGGCTCTAACGGCCAGAGCTCTACCACTCTCGTTCATGAGATCGGCCACTACTATGCAGCTTATACCAATGATGATATCGGCGATTACGACCTCTGCGAAACTCATTCGCAGGGTAATGAATTCCTCTTCATGAACTATAGCTCTCAGTACCTTCCCAAGAACGTTTACAGAGCTTCTATGCTTTACCAGCTTGTTAATACATGCGGTACTATCACTCTTGCTTCTATCGTTGACCAGTTCGAGCAGAGAGTTTACAGCCTTTCCGCAGAGGAGCTTGAAACCATGACAGCTGCAGATTTCGATGCTATTATGACAGAGATCAAGTCTGCAAGCGAGTATTCCGGTGTTATAAGCAACTTCATCGATCCTTGCGAATATTGGAAGCTGGTTGCTGTTGATAACCCTGTTTACTACGTAAGCTATTCCGTATCCGCCGTTGCTTCTCTTAACATTTATGCAATGGCTCTTGAGGATACTGATGCTGCATACGCGGCTTACAGAGCTCTTGTTGAAACCGAGGGCATTGAGGATATGGGATATGTTGAGGCTCTCCAGGCGGCAGGCGTTGCAAGCCCCTTCGATGAAAACTCTCACAGAAAGATCGCTACTCTCATAGACAACCTCATTAAGAATTGATTAATATCTTAATGACATATAGTTAAAACCAAATAAAAACCTGCGGAATCCGTATTACCTACCTATAAGGTGCGAATTCCGCAGGTATTGTTTTATAATAATTAAATTTCTTTGAAATATTAACTATTATTTACAAAATATGCTTTTTATATATTCGTTTTGTAAAATCACAGGCCGCCAAGGAGCCCGATTATTGCAAAAAATATAATCGCTATTACTACCCAGATGATGTTCATAATGCCCTTGCTGCCCATTTTCTCGCTATGAAAGAATTCCTTTATTTTACCTAAGGGGTCGGAGAAAAATCCGTCTATGGCGTTTTCTATCATATCTAAAACGTTCTCGGGCTCATCCTCTTCATTTTCTCTGTTGGTAGCTTTGGTGACATCTGATTTTTGTATGTAGGTCTCTTGCTGAGCAGATGGACTTGAATTTGAGGCAACTTTGTAACTCGGCATATCCACAGTGGGCTTGCCTACCGACCGAGATGTAGGTGCCTTGTATGAGGAAGATAGATTTTTTCCGGTCTTGTTGTCTTTTTGTGGGGATATCTTGCGGTGAGCTTCGGCATCGGCTTTTGCATCATTGCCCGAAAGAGAGACTTCCGCATCGCTTGCGTCTTCGGCAGTCGCGAAATCAAACGCCTTCTTCTCAAAGGGTCTTCCTGCATTTTTATAAGCGCGCTCCCACACGTCAACCGAAAAAGGATCTCCGTTAAATGGAGCGGATGCATTTTTTGTATTTTTCTCGTCCTTCATACTGCGCCTCCTGATTTTTATTACCTTTATTATATCAAGAAACCTGAGCGTTGTCAAGTGACGCGCTACAAAACGAAAGAAGCAGCCTTGAAGGTTCTCGGCAGCTCCTTTATAAGAAAAAAGATATAATAGGTGGCTTATTTGATGGTCACGTCGAATCGGGTATCGCAGCAGGGGCATGCCGCAGTGTGATCACCCTTGATCTTTGGCAGTCTTAAGGTGTTCTTGCAATGAGGGCATTTTTTATAAACGTGGGTTTTGCGATCTCTCCATTTGTTTTTGATAAGAGCGATCTTTGATGTGATAAACTTCCGGACTCTTCTGAATGCGCCCCGAATCTTTCCCAGATATCTTAGGTATATCTGATTTTCCTTTTGCCGTCTGTAAACGTTCTTCGATAAAACGCGGAAAATGCTATATATCAAAAGCAGCGAGGCAATTGCCGTAATAACCCAGCTTTTGAAGTAAAGATTTAGCAGCGAGAGGATAATAATTATCCAGAAAAGAAAACGGTAGAAATCGTCAATCCCGTTTCTTCCATACATAAAATCTGCAATGCGGTCTCTGAGAGGACGCTTATTGTTGCCATTGAAATTCACGTTTTCCACCCTCCTTTTTGTCTTTTTGTAATGAAATTATATCAAATTTCCCCCGTCTTGTCAATCGAGATGCCGCTTTATTTACAAACCTCAAATACTTTGTTTACAAAATGGTAAAATATTAAGACTTCTTTTGAGTATTTTCTCCTTTCTGTAAAGTAAAAACGGGCTATATAATTGAAGAGATGAAAGGCGAACTTGCTTTGACATAAAAAAACAGATTTTTCCTCATCGGTATTGACAAAAGCCCGAAGGTGTGGTACAATATTCCCGAAAAAAGCAAAAGAGAGGAAAGAAAATGAAAACCAAGGTCAATATGAACAAGAAAATTAAGCTTGTGGCATCAACGGTATCCTCAAGAATCGGCTCTGTGCTGCTTTCTCTGGTGCTTGTGGCAATTGTGGTCTCTCTCATCGCTCAGGGCGTTATGAATTTTGAAGAAACTCTTGCTATCACCGTGGCGGCTATTGCGGCAGTTGTTATAATTGCCTGCATTGCTATAACCGTAAGTTTTGGCGGCTATCTCTTCTTTGATCTTGCAGCAAATGAGATCATTCTTTGCCGTAACTTCAAAAAGGTTAAGTATTCCCTGGATATAATCTACAAGGTGCAGCTGGAGGCAAAGACTGTAGATCTTCATGCGCTGGATAAGGTAACCGAGCAGGAAATAAAAAGCGGCACGGCGGCTATCAAGCAGAAGGAATACAAGAAGATTCACTATAAGATGCCCTCTTACAAGAATCTTGATCAGCGCAAGCGCTATGAGGTGTTCGCAAGCAAGTGCAATAAGATACTTAACGAGGTAGTTCATAAAAAGATTATCGTTGAGACCTTCCGCGGAGCGGCAGTTGTTTCCAACGATGCTGAATAATATCGATCAAATAGCAAAGAAGAGACCGGCTCAAAGTTAAGGCCGGTCTCTTTTTTGATTTTCAAGGCTGTTGATAAAAATTCATTTTTCAGGCGAATAGGGAATTTTGAAGACAAAGACCTGTTATCGCTTGAATTTACCAACCTTTTGAATAAAATACATGTAATAAAATACATATAATATGGAAGCTCTCGCGAAAATTCGCGAGAGCTTCATCTGTTAATAATTGATCTGTTAGAATTATCTCTGGATTCTTCCGGAGCCGTCGCCGCCTGCAAGCTTTTCAACCTCAGCGAGAGTAACCATGTTATAGTCGCCCTCGATGGAGTGCTTAAGAGCGGAAGCTGCAACTGCGAATTCAACAGCAGCCTGAGTGTTCTTACCGTTAAGGAGAGAGTAGATAAGCCCGCCGCCGAAGGAGTCACCGCCGCCTACACGGTCGATGATGTGAAGGTTGTACTTCTTGGAGAAGCAGTACTCGTCGTTTGCAACGTTGTAGAGCATTGCGGACCAGCCGTTATCGAAAGCGGAATGGCTCTCACGAAGAGTGATCGCAACGTACTCAAAGCCGGACTTGTCAGCGAGCTGCTTTGCTACAGACTTGTAGCCCTCGTGGTTAAGCTTACCGCCGTAGATGTCGGTAGCCTCAGCCTCGATACCGAATACATCCTTCGCATCCTCCTCGTTGGAGATGCAAACGTCAACGTACTGGCAAAGCTCGGTCATAGCCTCTCTAGCCTGGTCTCTTGTCCAGAGCTTACCTCTATAGTTAAGGTCGCAGGAGATCTTAAGGCCGTGAGCCTTAGCTGCCTTGCAAGCTTCCTTACAAATTTCAACTACGTTTGCGCCGAGCGCGGGAGTAATACCTGTGAAGTGGAACCAATCAGCACCCTCGAAGATCTCATCCCAGTTGAAGTCAGCGGGAGTAGCCTTGGAGATAGCGGAGTTAGCGCGGTCGTAAATACATACGGAGCCTCTCTGAGAAGCGCCCTTCTCGTTGAAGTAGATACCTACTCTGTCGCCGCCGCGAACGATCTTTGTGGTGTCAACGCCGTATCTGCGAAGAGAGTTAACAGCAGCCTGACCGATAGAATGAGCAGGAAGCTTGGTAACGAAAGCAACGTCCATGCCGTAGTTAGCAAGAGAAACAGCAACGTTTGCCTCGCCGCCACCGAAAGTGAACTCTACGTGATCGCACTGTACGAATCTCTCGTAGTTATAGGGCTGAAGACGGAGCATAAGCTCACCAAAAGTAATAACTTTCATTGTTAAAAATTCCTTTCAAGGTTTTTATATTTGTATTATTTATTTGTATATTTCCATACTTCGTCGCATATATTGTAACACAAAGATGTGACAAAATCAAGTGTTTGTCTGAAAAAATAAGTGACTTGGCGAAATATTTTTACGCTTTCAAAGAAAAAACAAAGGCCAACGGAGAAATAACCGCCGGCCATATGATACTCAATTGTTCTTAAGCTCGTAAAGACAAGCCTTACAAATCTTTTTGCCCTTGAATTCGAGAACGTTCTCACTGGAATCACAGAAGCTGCAGCTCGCCTCGTATCTGGCAAGGATGATCTTCTCGCCATCAACAAAGATCTCAACAGGGTCTGTACTGGAAAGCCCGAACTTTTTGCGTATTTCCTTGGGTATTACGATTCTTCCGAGTTCGTCAATATTGCGGATTATGCCTGTAGATTTCATATTTTTGCGCCTTTCTTAAAAATATTTTTTTGTGACGTATGCTGCTTTTGGAGAAATTTTCTCCTTACGACACTATTTTACCATATTTTTCATAGGTTGTCAAGATTTTTTTGAAACAAATATCAAAATTTGTCGTCATACCTATAAAAAAGGGGGATTTTATGAAAAAAACTGCACTGGAAAAAGTATTAAATTGCCTGCCTATGGCTATGGCGGGGGAGATCAGATCTATCCTCGGCGGTAGGCTTGGAGGAGAGGCGCGGCTTTCCGAGATAAGAGTCATTGCTGAGGGGAGGTGCTGTCTTATACATAACAGAGAGGCACTGTCGCTTTGTTACAGTCCCTCAGAGTCGGAAATAGAGCAAATACTGAATAACGTATGCTCGGGCGGCGTCTACGCCTTTCGTGATACGGTGAAGAATGGGTTTGTTCCTATGGGGGACGGTGTTCGCATTGGGGTATCGGGTACCGCCGCCTACGATGAGGGGCGTCTTGTGGGAGTGAGTCGGGTACGGTCGCTGATTTTTAGATTTCCTTTATATCATTGTGATTTTGCTGATAAGCTGATCCGTATATACCGAAGGGGCATCGGTAGAGGAATGCTGATCTATTCTCCTCCGGCGCTGGGAAAAACCACGGCGCTCAGAGCTCTTGCCGGGATAATATCCAAGGAAAAACGGCTTTGCATAATCGACGAGAGGGAAGAGCTGGATGCAGATCGCCTTCCGCATGCCTCGGTGCTTTCGGGATATGAAAAGGCATTGGGGATCGAGATAGCTCTGCGTACTCATTCGCCTGAAATAATAATGGTGGATGAGCTGGGTGCTGGGGAGGCGGCGGCGCTCTCCGACGTTCTCGGAGCAGGCATTCCGGTTATTGCAACCGCACATGGCGGAGGAATAGATGATCTTTTGTCCAGATCGGCTACGGCATCGCTTATCAGGGCGGGCTTCTTTGACGTACTTTTGGGAATATCCTATAAGGGCGGTAAATATAAGCTAAAAAGAAGCCTGCGCTCCGAGATTGATGCTGTCGGGGGAGACAGTAGTGTGGCTACATAAAATTTATTGCTTGCCATCAAGGACCAAGGTCGGAAATGATGCAAGTGAAACCGCCGCTCAGATGCATTTTTTATGCTCGGTTTGGAGTTTTAACTATATAATAAGTTGCGGCGCGTAAGAGCTAATTAGTGTAACGACGCAAAAAACCAGGTGTTTGTAAACTATCATAGTCAATAATGGGAAATATTATAGAAATTATTAAGTACATAATCACAGCGTCATTGCCAATAATTGCTCTTTTGATCAGTAAGCGGTACGCTGCCTTTGTGGATTCTGCGGTGGAAAGAGCAAAAAGCTATTTTGCGTTTGTATGCCATATAGAACGGAAGATCGGTACTTATCTGACACCGCCGAGGGGGCTTGGCGACGGCTTCTCTGATCCGGCGCTTAGTGAGATGATAAATATGATCTCAGAGGGCGAAAGGCTCATTGATGCTTACGTTGCTTGCCGCGGTACCCTCCCCCCCTCTGTTGATGAGATCTTGGTGGAATTTTTCACCGATTTCGGAAAAGGGGATGCATCCCTTGAGGTGCGCCGGGCAAGAGAGGCTGCTCTTCGACTTGAGCGTGCTTTGTCGGATGAGGCGACCCTGGGAGAAAAGCAGAAGCGTATATGTTCTGCGGTAGCGCCGTCATTGGCTATTGCTTTGGTAATATGGCTTATTTAGCTATGGCGATAGATGAGCTTTTGAATGAAAGGGGATAAAAAAATGGATGTTGAGCTGATACTGAAGGTCTGTGGTGTAGCGACGGTTATAACCTTTGTCTCAAGCCTTCTCTCGAAGGCGGGAAAGGACGAGCAATCCACGATGGTTTCTCTTCTCGGCGTTGTCCTTGTGCTGATCATACTTGCGGAGAAGATCGGTGTTTTGGTAAACACTCTCAGAGAGGTATTCGGGATATGATATTTTTGGAGAGTTGGCCTTACTATGAAAACCCGGAATACAGGGAGGTACAGTTTTCGCTACTCAACGTAGGAGCTGAGATATGACGGTGCTTCGTGTTTGCGGTGGAGCATTGCTTGCCGCTATTGTTGGCTTTGTGCTTTCAGAGCTGGGATTTCGCGGGAAACGTGCGGTCAGTGCCGTAGTGCTTGTGATCTTTTCTCTGACCTTCGTGGATCTTCTTGGCGACACAGTCGCAAAGATATCCAATGTATCAATAACGGATGAAGGAAAAGAGGCTTTGGGCGCTGCCTTGAAAATAGTTGGTGTAGGACATGCATTCAGTATTTCTGCCGATATTTGCTCCGAGCTTTCCGAGGGTGGGATAGCCACGGCTCTTCTGCTCGTGGGCAAGCTTGAAATACTATTGATGATTCTGCCTACCGTGATTAACCTAATAGAATACTCTGCATCGCTTTTTACTTAATACCGACTAAAATGACAACTATTATTCTCAAAAAAACTACCTTTTCTTCTGAAAATGATGCGTTCAATAAAACACAAGAATACATAAACGAGTTTTTATCTCTTCTGCCGGAGTGGGCGCCAAGCGGCGACGTTGAGGAGCTGATCAGCCCGTCTGCAGTGCTTGGCGAGATTTTATCCATCCTTCAGGGAAGCGGCGGGCGATTGGGTCGCTTTTTTACCCTGCTTATGCTGTCTGTCATAATAGCGTATCTTGCTTCGGTCTATGAAGGGAAGCTTTCCCCTACGACCTTATCGGCAGTGTGCGTTATATCCTTGTCTCCCGCGATCTATGAGCTGTTCATTCTGGCAGCCGAGGTGGCAGAGGGATTGTCAAAAATATGCTTATTCTTTTCATCCGTTATTCCCTTACTTTTGTCGGTGATCATAGCCGGGGGAGGAAGTAGCGCCTCTCTTACGGTGGGCATGCAGATGAGCCTTGTGGCATCGGCGGTGCAAGCGATTGCTGACGAAATTCTTTTGCCTATGGTCGTGGCTGTCTTGATCCTGGGAGGTATCTCTTCTATGGGCGGCGGGGGCGCGGAGCGGCTGATATCCATCTTCCGCCTGATACTAACCAAGGGGATGGGACTTGCATCTACCGTGGTGTGCGCTCTCTTTTCTCTTCAAAGCGTTATTGCCACTGCATCGGACAGCGCCACTCTTCGCCTCGCCAAGTTCACTGCTCAAAGCCTTGCTCCGTCGGTGGGTACAGTTATAGGCGCATCGATGTCTGCCATCTCGTCGGGGCTGGCTTATGCCCGAGGCGTTATAGGCGCAGGCGCCATCGGTGCTATTCTATGGATAATGATTTCCCCTCTCACTGCTATTTTGATCTACCGCCTCGCTTTAGGATTGTGTCTCGGTTTTTCCGATGCGCTGGGTGTAAAGCCCATGTCGCGCTCGCTTCTGACGATGCAATACGCCCTTGACGGACTGCTTTCGATTTTTCTTATCTCGGGGGTGATGTTCCTTCTGGAGCTGATAATATTCATCAAATGCGGGGTAGAGATATGATGGGGGGATATCTTCTTTCTGTAATTACGCTTGCGATCCTTTTAGATTTTCTGGAGCTTTTCTCCGCCGAAAGATATAAGGGGCTTACCCGCGCCGCCATGAGCCTCATTCTGGTGATGGCGATCCTCTCGCCTCTGCCTGCGCTCGTAGAGAAAATGCGTGGCGAGCTTGATTTTTCCGAGATGGAGGAGTTTGTGGGCGAGGATATTCGCCTTACCTCCTTCACAGAAGGAATAGCCGAATACATAGCCCTTGAGTTCGATCTTTCCCGAGACGATATAGCGGTGGAGACCGTAGGTTTTGACCCGGTGGAAATGAGGGCTGAAAGGATATTGATCACTCTTTCCGGCAAGGCGGCGTTTGCAGATTATAAAAGGGTGGAAAGCGAGATAGATCAGCTTGGGCTGGGAGAGGCGGAGGTGAAAATTGAAATCTGATTTTAGCTTTCTTTCATTTATAAAAAAACAGGATTCAAAATTTATCATACTGTTGGTGGGAATTTTGGTTCTGGCTATCCTGCTTATCCCCTCATCGAATAAAAAGGAAGAAGAGGAGGTTCCCGTCGATGAAGCGACCAGGCTGGAGGAGCTATGCTCGAGGATAGACGGAGTAGGGGAATGCCGAGTTATGGTGACTTACCGTGACGGCGAGGTATATGCAGTGGCGGTAGTTTGCCGCGGAGCTGACAGCCCTCGGGTACGGGAGAGGCTGACCGAGCTGATAACCTCCATTTACGGCATCGGTGCAAACCGAGTCAGCATTCAGCCCATGACCTGACGGGGAGCTTCCGGTGATAATAAATGCGCAACACGCGAGCCTCACATCGTTATTTGGTCTATGCCTGCCAAAAGGCTTCGCAGAAAAATGCGCACAAAAGAGCTTATCACCGACGTTCAGTCCGAAAGAAAAAATCCCGCGGCTCCGAAAAAAAGAGGAATATGTGGGGTACTGCAGGCATAGATATTAACAGTAACAATTTTTTTAGGAGATGCATATTATGAAAAACGAAAAAATCGAAAAATTCAAAAAGTTTTTGACCTCCCAGGCAGGAAAGTCGGTAATAGTAGCCTCAGCCGCCCTTCTGATCGGTCTTGCGGTGTACTTAAACTATACCTGGTTTTATAATCCCGACGGCAATCTCGGCTACGGCGATAATAATATGGAGGATAATTACGACGATTCTCAGAATGCCGATTCGGGCGCAACCGAGGATTACTTCACCGCAACAGCCCTTGACAGACAAGAGGCGAGAGACGAGGCTATCGACGTTTTGAAGCTCATCAGCGAGAGCGAGGAATCCTCTGCGGAGGCAAAGGCTGAAGCGGCGGAAAAGATCTCGCAGATCGCTCTTGATATACAGAATGAGGCTAATATCGAGACTCTTGTGAAGGCTAAGGGCTTTGACGAATGTATAGCCGTTATTTCCGAGGGGGCTGTAACTGTCATTGTTAGTGCGGATGAGCTTATGGCTTCTCAGACCGCTCAGATTCTAACTATTGTTTACGAGACAACGGGTATTTCTCCCGAAAACGTAAGCATCATCAACAAGGCGAAATGAAAAACTTCTGAAAAATAGCGAATATAAGTAAGATAAAAAAGGTCATCGCAAAAAAGATAAAAGGCAAACTAATAAAAAGCCTCCAATCGCCCGCTCCTCAAAAAGGTGTGGGCGATATTTATAGATACACGTGAGCGAAATTTGCAAAATAGTGCGGACGGCTTTTACAGATAAAGCTTATAGATAAAAATGTTAAATATTTTTGAATACTATTGACTATTAAAAAAATGTGTGGTAGAATATAGTCGATGAGAAAATTTCATCACCTTATGAAAAATATTCATAGTGTATGAAGCGTCATTTAACGAGGCCGCAATTGCGCGGCAGAAAAGGAGAATCCTTATGAACAAAAGTGATAAATTGAGAGTAGGTATTATCGGCGCTACCGGAATGGTGGGGCAGAGATTTATCACTCTCCTTGAAGATCACCCTTATTTTGAAATCACTGCTCTTATGGCAAGCAAAAGATCTGCAGGCAAGACCTACAGAGAGGCCCTTTCGGGTAGATGGAAGCTTGCATCGCCCTGCCCCGAATGGGTGCTTGATATGAAGGTGATGGATGCCGAAGGAGTAGCGGATGTGGTTCCCTTGGTTGATTTCGTCTTTTGCGCAGTCAATATGCCGAAGGCGGACGTCCTTGCCCTTGAGGAGCTTTACGCAAAGGCGGAGATCCCGGTGGTATCCAATAACTCTGCCAACAGATGGACTCCCGACGTTCCTATGGTCATTCCCGAGATCAACCGCGATCACCTTGAAGTAATTTCAGCCCAAAGAGCCCGTCTTGGAACAAAGCGCGGATTTATCGCAGTTAAGCCCAATTGCTCTATTCAGTCATACGTGGGCGCCCTGACCCCCCTTCGCAAGTACGGCATTAAGGAGATCGTGGCTACCACCTATCAGGCTATCAGCGGCGCGGGCAAGACCTTTGCCGAATGGCCCGAGATGATAGATAACATCATTCCTTTTATAGGCGGCGAGGAAGAAAAGAGCGAGCGTGAGCCCCTCAGAGTATGGGGTGAGGTGGTTGGCGGTGAGATAATTCCCGCTAAAGAGCCTGTAATAACGACTCAGTGCATTCGCGTTCCCGTAACCGACGGCCACATGGCGGCTGTGTTTGTGAGGTTTGAAAATAAGCCAGAAAAAGAAGAGATCCTCGCAGATTGGAAGGAATATCGCGGCGCGCCCCAGGAGCTTATGCTCCCTTCAGCCCCGAAGCAGTTCCTTACCTATTTTGAGGAAGAGAACCGCCCTCAGACCGGTCTTGACCGCGACATTTATGGCGGAATGGGAGTCAGCATAGGCAGGCTTCGTCCCGACTCTGTTTACGATTATAAATTCGTTGCCCTTTCTCATAATACCCTTAGGGGAGCGGCAGGCGGAGCAGTGCTTATTGCCGAGCTTCTTTGCCGCGAGGGCTATATTACCAAAGCGTAACCGCAATAAATTTTATCTATGAACTCAAAACGGTTTTTGAATTGAAGATCAAAAAACAGGTAAATTGAAAATAAAAGTTTACAAAAACGGAGTATTAAATGAATATTTCAAAATATAAAGCATTGCTTGCCGCTGTGGATATGGGAAGCTTTTCTGCCGCTGCAAATAAACTTGGATATACCCAATCGGGACTTACTCACATGATGAATGCCCTTGAAGATGAGCTTGGATTTTCCATCCTTCAGCGCGGATACTTTGGTGTTAAGTTAACACCCGGCGGAGAGAGAATAATCCCCAGAATCCGCGAGCTTGTTAACTGTGAGGACGCTCTTATGAACGAGATCGACCTGGTTAAATCCTACGGCGATAACGTTATCAGGATCGGTGCCTTTTCCAGCCTGGCGGGAAGTATTCTGCCTGCTATCGTTGAGCGCTTCAATGCGGAGTTCCCAAGCGTTACCCTCAATATTCAGACCGGTACGGTTGCTGAGCTTTACGGCGGCCTGCGCGACGAGAGATTTGATATCTGCTACGGTACAAAGAATAATAAGTATGAATTCAAATGGACATCCCTTATGTCCGACCGTTACTATGCTATCCTGCCAAAGGAATATCCCTTAAGCTCTGATACCTTCCCAATTCAGCAGTTCAACGGAACAAAGTTCCTCATGCCCGGCCTTGGCTACGACGATGATATCGGCCAGGTGTTCAACGAGCATAAGGTGCACCCCTTCGTTACCCCTACATACGTTGATGACCCCGCTATCCTTTCAATGGTAGAGCATAACCTGGGCATCAGTATGCTTTCCGCCTTGACTATCGCAGATCGCCACGATAACGTCCGTATAGTGCCTATTTCTCCCTTCATTTCCCGTAACATCTGCGTGGCAGTGAAATCTGATAAGGTGCTGACTCTTCCTATGAAGCGACTCATTGCCATAACCAAGGAAGCGGCAAGAGCATACGTTCCTAAAATTTAACATAAGTTCATTAATTTTACAGACAAAAGGTACAGTGGTTTCACATTTGTACCTTTTTTATTTTCGATATAGTAAAATGAGCCAAAAAAGTGTGAATAAATTGTTAACAATATATTAAAAATGTTGACAAAACTATTAAATATGATATAATAAAATACGGTAAATGACTAGTTAAAGCGAGCAACTTATGTATTTCGGCGAACCCCCAAAAGGCAAACTTCAATTCATAAATTGCTTTTTTTAATGAAAAATACCGAAAAAAAGAAAGAGGTAAAAAACAAAATGGCAAGAAAACAAAAAAATCTTGACGCAAACGGCCATCGCAAGTTTGGTATTCGCGACTCAGTCGCGTATGCTGCAGGCGACCTTGGCTGTAACATGAGCTTTGCTCTCAAGGGCACAATGGCCATCTTCTGGACCCAGATCATGGGTATGCAGGCATGGTATTCGCTTCTCCTTATCATCGTTCAGGTTTGGGACGCTATCAACGATCCTATTATCGGTTCTATGGTTGACGCTGATAAGCGCGTTTATAAGAGAAACAAGTTCCTTCAGTACATATTCGTTGGTTCTATCGGTCTTATCATAGGCGGTGCTTGCGTATTTATTCCCGTTCCCAGCTTACATCCTATCGCAAAGGCTATCATCTTCGTAGCCGGTTATGTAGTATGGGATGCATTCTACACCATCGCGAATGTTCCTTACGGTTCACTCCTTTCCCTCATTTCCTCCGATCCTTCTGACCGTGCTTCTCTTTCCGCATGGCGTTCTATCGGTGGTCTTGTGGGTAACATGGTTCCTATGATCCTTCTCCCCATGCTCATTTACGATAACAACGTTCTTAATCCTTATAAGACATTCGGTACCGCATTCATCATGGGTATTTTCGGATTCTTCTGCTTCATGTTCATGATCAAGAACACAGAGATCCGTGTTGAAAAGGATCTTACACTTAACGAAGAACAGCCTAAGTTCAACGTATTCAAGGCAATGTGGAACTTCCTCAAGAACCGTCCTGCAGTAGGTGCTACACTTGCAGCTATGGGTATGTTCATCGGTATGCAGGGTGCTACCACAGCAGTTACCGTAACATTCCAGTCCTACTTCAAGAACACCAGCATTTCCGGTCTTGTATCCGCATTTGCTATGCTTCCTATCATCCTCTTCACACCTCTTGCTCGTAAGATGGTTAAGAAGTATGGTAAGAAGGAGCTTTCCGTTATTGGTTCTGTTGCTTATATCGCGGGTGCTATCATTCTCTTCGCAGGCCCGCTTGGTATTATTCCTGTAAGCGAAGGCAACACAGGTCTTGACCTTATCGTTTACGTTGTTGGTCAGCTCGTTTGTGCTCTCGGTCTTGGTATCTATTCCACAGTATCTTGGGCTATGATGGGTGACGCTATTGACTACAACGAGTGGAAGACAGGTAGCAGAGACGAGGGTATCGTATACTCCCTTCACTCCTTCTTCAGAAAGCTCGCTCAGGGCGTTGGTCCTGCAGTAGCTATCGCTATCATGGGCACTCTTGGTTATCAGAACAATGCTTACCTTGATCCCGTAACAGGCGAATACAGCCACACACTTATCGAGGGTATTCCCTTCGACGCTATTGACCCCTCTGCATTTGGTTGGGACGTTTCTTCCAAGATCCGTATGCTTGTTGCAGTTCTTTACCTTGTAGCCGGCATTATGCAGTTCGTTGGTCTTGGTCTTATCTATAACCTTGATAAGAAGAAGCTCGCTCAGATGACCGAAGAGCTTGAAGCTCGTCACGAAGCAGCTCCTGCAGCAGCAGGCACAGATGCTGTTGCTCCCGAGGTTGCAAACATCACAATCGACTAATTCAATCTTTTGATTGATACATTTTGGTGAAAAACGAAAACGACCTGCTCGAAAGAGTGGGTCGTTTTTTCGCCTTGCTTGCCCACAGGGCAAAATGAAAAATTTCTGTTGCTATACAACAAATGAGGAATGAGAAATTAGAAATGAGAAATTAAGGTACTGCTTTGATGTATGCTCAAAAACGGTTAAAGAAAAAATCCCCTGCCGAAAATCGACAGGGGATAAAGCTTTCGCTTTTTGAGGTTATATTTTGAATATTAAAGCTCTTTCTTCCAAAGACCGTGGAGGTTGCAGTATTCGTAAACTGCTACGGGCTTCTTGCCGCCAAGAGCAACCGTTGCCTTGGGCTCGCCCTCGTGATCAAGGTAAACGAGCTGACCGCCGTTCTCAAACTGGACGTAGATCCAAGCGATGTGGTGAGGCTCTGTCATAGGATGGAGAACTGCGCCTACAGTTACGTGGAGAAGGTCGCCGTCGATCTCTACCTCGGGAATATGTTTTTCGCGGCTGGCATCAACTGTGCCTGCTTCAAGCAGCTGCATAGGCTTTCCGCAGCAGATAGTGGGAACGCGTCTGTCCTCAACGATCTGGATAACCTTTCCGCATGTTTCACAAATATAGAATTTAACATCTTTCATAATTTATATCACCTTTCGAGTTGTTTTTTTGTTTTGGTACTCTTATTATACCATCAAAATGTGAATGATTCTGTAACTTGGTTACATTTTTTTGAGAAAAAATAAAAAAATAAAGTTGACATAAAATTTTATTAGTGGTATAATTTGTATATAAACGTAATTCTCGGGAGGGAAGTATGAGCGACAAGATATTTGAGGATGCATTTCCTTGTTTTGGGGATATGCCCGAGGAAGAAAAAAGCACAATAAGAAACAACACCTTTGACTTGGTTTATAAGAAGGGAACTAATATTCACGATGGCGCCGAATGCACGGGAGTTATTCTGATCGAAAGCGGCTCTCTGCGAGTTTATATGCTGTCCGATGACGGCAAGGAGATAACTCTGTATCGTCTTTATGCGGGTGATATTTGTATGCTCTCCGCATCCTGCGTGCTGGATAGTATTACCTTTGACGTGTTCGTGGATGCCGAGGAGGATAGCCGATGCAAGGTTATTGCAGGCTGTGCCTTTGCCGATGTGGCAGAACGGGTGCCCGCTCTTAAGATTTTCTCTCAGGAGTGCGCTCTCAGCCGCTTCTCCGAGGTTATGTGGGTAATGCAGCAGATAATGTTTATGAGCTTCGACAAGCGTCTTGCCATCTTCCTTCTTGACGAGATAGCGAAAAGCGGCTCCGATGAGGTAAGGCTCACTCACGAGCAGATAGCGAAATATATGGCATCCGCAAGAGAGGTCGTGACGAGAATGCTGAAGTATTTCCAGATAGAGGGTATCGTGGAGCTGTTCCGCGGCGGTATAAAAATTGTAGATAAGGCTAAATTGCGCAAGGTAGCGCAGTAATTATTTAGAGGCACTCTTGCGTGTGAAGCTAAGATTGCCTCTATTTTTTTGCAAAATACGGATTTATTTACGAAAAACATTAAAATAACTATAAAAATACATAAAATAATTCCTTAAAACTTGCATTTATCGTTTATTTGGTGTATAATATAATTGAAATTATAGAAAAAATGGATTTTTTGTATAAAAATGGAGGTTATTATGGAAAATAGATCTACAAAGGAAAGAAATTTACCCCTTATAATTTTTTCAGCTATTTTTGGAGTTCTTGCACTTTCGGCTATAATACTGTTTCGTATATTACCGGACGTGGAATGGGTTAAGGTATATCTTGTGGCGATGCGATGGCTGGTGTTGCCCGTTTGCGCATTGGTCGCATCCTATACAGCAACCATAAAGAAAGCACCCAAGGGCTGGATGTGGCTTTTGCCTATCGCTTACGGCGTGGGTATCTCTCTCGTTGAGTGGGCAACCTACGGCACGTTCTCGATTGCCCTTGTTGTAATAGGTGCGCTTGCATCTCTCTTTGGCTTTACCTTCGCGAAGATGGATAGAGTGGAGAAGGCAAGAGAAGCTAAGAAAAATGCGAAAAAGATTGTAGTGGAAGAGGCATCTCAGCCTGAGGCTGAGCCCCGCGCTGATGAATATAACCCCGGCGAAGATTTTGTTCCCGATGAAAATGATACCTGGGCAGACGAGGTTCTCGCAGAGGAGGGCTATGGCGAATTGAAGGTTGATTATGCAGAGCCTGATCCTAATTTTAGCATAGATTCTCCCGATGAAGCTGCTGCCGAGGCTTGCGAGCACGAGAGGGAAGAGGACGCACCAGAAAGTGACGAAGCACAGAGTCATTGCGAGGCAGAGGTGCAGCCGGAGGAGGCTGAAACCGATGAAGCTATTGAGCTCGAAGATGCAGAAGAGCCCGTCACAGAGGACGTGGCAGAGTTCGAAGAGTCCGGTGAACAACCCGAGGAAGCAGAGGAGACGGATAGCGCTGACGAGCCTGAGGACGATGTGGCTCCCGAGGCTGAAGCAGAAATTGCAGAAGAGGACAGCGCCTTATAAAGGTCTCTTAAGAAAAAACATACAAAAAGACAACTAAACCGGTCAATTTACCGCTTTTATAATAGGAGAACTTAAGCTATGGAGATTTGGGATCTCTACGACGTAGACAGAAAACTCACAGATAAAAAGATGGTTCGAGGTGAAAAAACGCCGGAAGGGTATTACCGCCTGGTGGTCGGAATTTGTATCTTTAATTCTAAAGGCGAGATGCTTATACAGAAAAGACAACCCTTTAAGCAGGGCTGGTCGGGACTATGGGATATTACCGTAGGCGGTGCGGCAATCGCCGGAGATGATAACAGAACTGCAGCAGAGCGCGAGGTGCGGGAGGAGCTTGGCTTGGAGATATCTCTCGCGGGTATTGCTCCAAAGGTGGCATTTACATTTGATTCTGTATTTGCCGATTTCTATCTTCTTAATATGGACGTGGATCTTGACAGTCTTTCTCTTCAGTACGAGGAGGTTGAGAGGGTCGCTTGGGCATCGAGGGAGAAGATCCACGAAATGATCGACCGCAGGGAATTTATTTCCTATGACAAGTCAATAATAGATATGATGTTCTTCTTTTGCGATCATAGCGATACAAGAACCGAGGAGGACTTCACTACTCCCTCAAAGAGAAATGTAAAATAGATTTATCTCAAAAAAGTTGAGAATGTTTGGCTTTGCTTAATAAGGCAAAATGTAAACAAAACTTTATAAAATAGAGGAAAAAACAAGGTGGAAGAATCTAAAAAGGTTAAAGAACCCGGCGAGGCGGATCGACAGAACGGGGCCGCTGTTCACGGGGTTAAAAACGAGCTTGATAAGATTAGAGAGCGGCTTGAGAGCAATGAAGGAAGTCTTATGACAAGGATTGCACTGAAGCTTCTGTGCGGAATTCTCATAGGCGTGGGTGCGGTTTTGCCCGGCGTTTCCGGCGGAGTTCTTTGCGTAATCTTTGGCATCTACCCTGTGGTTATGGATTTTATATCACATCCCTTCTTGAATCTCAAAAGCAAGCTGAAAATACTTATGCCCTATATAGTTGGCATATTCATAGGATTCTGGGGCGTATCAAAAATGCTGGAAATGCTTCTTACAAGATTTGAAGCGCCCTGTACTTGCGTTTTCATAGGCCTGGTTGCAGGTATGCTCCCCTCGCTTTTTGTTTCTGTAGGCAAGGGGAAAAACAGAGTGCTTTCTTATCTTGGACTTGCTCTTTCCTGTGTTGTTGTGCTTAGTATATTGGTATCCCTTCGCGCTATGAGTGTTGAGATACAGCCGAATTTCCTTTGGTATATTCTTTGCGGCTGCGCTCTTGCATTCAGCGTCATCGTGCCGGGTATGAGCTTCTCCACTATGCTGATGCCTCTTGGACTTTATACTCCATTTGTGCAGGGCATAGGCGATTTTGACATGGCAGTTCTTATACCGGCAGGAATAGGTGCGCTGGTAACCTTCATAGCCTTCTCTAGGCTTATATCGGGTCTCTTTGACAAGCATTATTCGGTGGCACAGAATATCGTGGTAGGTGTGGTTATTGCGGCTACTGCGGTTATTATTCCCTTTGAGAGCTTTGGTACATCCATCCTTTCGGCCGTGATAAATACGCTTTGCATAGCGGCAGGAATTGCTTTGGCAAGGCTTCTTTCCGGGCTGAACAGAAAATATGAGGGCAAAAAGATAAAGACCGAATGATTTTAAAAGACCATATTCCAAGCAAGAGAGGCCGCCTCAGAATTGATTTGAGACAGCCTCTGTTGCTTTTTGCGGACCTTTGTACTTCCGCGACTTGAAAATTATGAAGATTAAGAAGGTGACTTAGATGAACAGACTGCTAAAAGGATTTATTCAAAAAATTATTCTTGCACTGACTAAAATGGGGGCGGTGATTATGCTTTGCCTTGTGGCCTCCCTGTCGCTTGGTATAGGCGATGGCGCTTCTCTTGCGGCAGAGGATCGGCCCGCGATCATTGGGCAAGGGAGCTACGAGGAGCTTGGCAAGGAATATTTCGGATACTACAGGATCGCTGATGCGGACGATCTTTTTTGGTTTGCAAATGAGGCGAAGACCAACTCGGATATATGTGGTCTTATGGTTGCCGACATTGAAATAAATGCTGATCTTACCGCTAGCATTATCATTGATCCCGTGACGGGTGAGCCCAGCTTGCCTCTCGGCTTACGTATTCGTGAGTGGGCTATGATCCCCTCCTTCTCTGGTGTCCTTGACGGCGGCGGACATACCGTCAGCGGTATCTATGCAAAAGCCGATTCCGATAACGTCGGTATGATACGCATTATCGAGGAGGGAGGCGCGGTTAGAAATCTTACTGTAAGCGACTCTTACGTTTATACGTCGGCAAATACCGCGGGTACTCTGGCGGGTGTGAATTGCGGAGAAATCAGAGACGTCACAGTTACTGTAGGGCGGCGCTTATGCCGAAGAATGGGCAGGCGGTGTAGCAGGGCTAAACTATGGAACGATTATTGAAACCGAATTTGCTGCCGGTGCGCAAGCTCAAGATTATGCCGGAGGCATTGCAGGGCTTAATAGCGGCGTTATCAGCTACTGCTTTGGCGGCTTTGATGCGGTGGCAGGATCGCTGAGACATGCAGGCGGAATTGCCGCGGAATCTATAGGAGAAATAAAATATTGCTATTTCGCAGGAAATGTTATAGGAGAAATAAACGGACCGATCATCTCAGCGCCCGGAGCGGGCGGGGAGCATACCGACAATTATTACCTTGCAAATGAAGAGCTTGACAATATAGGCGGGACAAGCTGTAGGACTAGAGATGCCTTTCTTTCCGGCGAGGTTTGCTATCTTCTGAACAGCGGCGGAGAGGTCTATTTCCAGACCGTCGGATGCGGGTTGCCCGCCTTCTTCGGAAACAGGGTTTTTGTCTCTTATACATACGATTGCCCCGGATCGGAGTCTCGCAATGAGGTTTATTCAAATACCGAAGGCGATACTGTAATTTATCCCGATCATCTATACAAGTTTGAATGCTCTCAATTTTGTGATTTTTGTAATTTGGAGAGAAACGCCACAAAAATGCACACTTATATTGACAATTGCGACGAAAGTTGTGATATTTGCGGTGAGATGCGTGAAGCGATACATTATTATGACGAGATCTGTGATGATACCTGTGGAGGCTGTGGACTTACTCGAAAAGTAGAGCATAGTTACGACGGCGATTGTGATCCCGATTGTAATATATGTTCTGCACTTCGTGACAGCGCGCCTCATAAATTCTCATCTTGCTTTGATATAGATTGCAATCTTTGCGGATTTTCTAGGTCGGTTATCGGTCATAAGTACGATAACGTTTGCGACGGGGACTGCAATGTTTGCGGTGAAATAAGAGATGATTTTCACGTTTATCCGCACTCCTGCTCCGAGGCTTGCGCCGTGTGCGGAGCCATCCGTGAAGCAGAGAAGCATACCTACCTTAATTTATGCGATAGCGACTGTAACGTGTGCGGACAAACCCGAGAGGTTGGAGATCATTACTATTTATCTGATTGCGACACTGATTGCAGCGAGTGCGGCGAGGTGCGCGAGGCAGAGCCTCATAGCTACGAATATGAGTGCGATAGCCGGTGTGATCTCTGTGGAGCGGAGAGGATTTCCTCTGAGCATCTTTACCCTCATGCCTGTTCTGCCGAATGCGTCTATTGCGGTGAAGTGAGAGAATCCGAGCCCCATAGCTTTGCCTCTTGTAAGGATGCGATATGCTCTGTATGCGGAGCCGCGCGCGTCCCCTCTGATCACTCCTATTCGGGCTCTTGTGATGAGATATGTGACCTTTGCGGTACGATCCGTGAGATAATCCATACGTATAACGAGCCCTGTGGCAACAGATGTCTCGGCTGTGGATATATCCGCATAGATGTTCCTCACAATTTCGACAACGATTGCGACAGTGAATGTAATGAATGCGAATTTGCACGTTCTACCGAGCATAGTTTCAGCGGCGACTGCGATGCCATTTGCAACAAAGACTGCGGTCTTGAGCGCGATACAAACGGCGCGTCCCATACCTACACCAATGCCTGCGATATTGATTGCAACGTTTGCGAATCTATACGCGAGACAGAGGGGCATGTTTATAGCTACGTTTGTGACGAACATTGCGATATTTGCGGAGTTTGGCATCAAGCTTCTGCATCCCATACCTATGATAATAACTGTGATGCGATTTGTAACGTTTGCTCTGAAGAAAGACTTCGGAGTGATCACGTTTACGACGGCTCCTGCGACAGCATTTGCAACGAGTGCCATGCAGTGAGAGAGGATACTAAGCACGAATATGAAAGCCATTGCTCGGCAAGCTGCAAAAATTGTGGCACAGCGAGGAATAACATACCTCACCTTCCTGCCTCGGGGTGCGACGAGGTCTGCGATTCCTGCGGTGCGGCACTAAATCCGTCTTTGTCTCACAGCTTCAGCAATAATTGTGATATAGATTGCGACCTTTGTAAAGCTATCCGTTCTGTAGGAGATCACGTATACGATAACGTGTGTGACTCGGAGTGCAATGAATGCAGTATCGAAAGAGAAGTGTTGGGTCATGGATATGACAATGCCTGCGATAAGGACTGTAATCTTTGCGGCGAGGTAAGAGAGATCTCGCATCATCGGTATGATAATGATTGTGACGAAAAATGCAATGTGTGCGGCTGGGTGAGAGAACCCTCCGAGCATAGGTTTGGTGAGTATTATACAGTCCTTGAGCCTACAGAGGATGCCGAAGGAATAAAGAGCCGCGAATGTCAGATCTGCGGCGAGATCGAGAGCGAGCATATCGATCCTCTTGGCGGCTCGGATAGCACCTTGGTCATAGTAGTGATTGTTATCTCCTCTGTTGCTTTAATGGCTCTTATTGCTTTTGTTCTGATTAAGAAATTCAGATAAATCTGCGAATATGTAAACTTTGCATTACAAAATCCCATATTTGTCACCAAAAACTTGTTTTTGCATAAAATGAAATAGCGAAAGTCTCGCGTTTTTCAATAAACGTTAACCAAAGGAAATAAAATATGGAAATAGTTTTAATTACTGCTCTTGGAGTAGGAGGAGCAACAGTCATAGGTGCTGTTATAGGCTTCTGCTTTAAGGAAATATCTCATAAATTCAGCGATATAATCCTTGCCTTTGCTGCCGGAATAATGCTTGCGGCAGCGGTACTTGGGCTTATCATTCCGTCACTGGAATACGGCGAGGAAATGGTGGGTTGGCCTGCTATAATTATCACCGTTGCCGGTATATTCCTTGGCGCTCTCGTTATAAGCCTTCTTGATAAGCTGGTGCCTCATCTTCATAACCCCGACGGTGGGGAAAACGAGGAGCATAGGGGCAATGATGTGGTTGATAAAGCCCTCCTAAGTGTAAGTAATAATGATGCCAGAGTCAATAAGGTTCTTTTGTTTGTTCTTGCTATTGCTATCCACAATCTCCCTGAAGGGATAGCCGCCGGAGTGGGATTCGGCTCGGGAAATAATGCCGAGGCTTTTATGATAGCTCTCGGTATTGCTCTGCAGAATATCCCTGAGGGCATGGTAATTATCGCGCCTATGCTTTCCGCAGGCGTGAGCCCGAAGAAAACCTTCCTCTATGCATCCCTGACCGGACTTGTAGAGGTGTTCGGAACATTTATCGGTTACTTTGCCGTGCACATGGCATCGGCAATTCTCCCCTTTGCTCTTGCCTTTGCAGGCGGAACAATGCTTTATGTTATTTCCGACGAGATGATTCCCGAAACACATGAACACGGATACCAGCGAGCCGCCACATATTCGCTTCTGGTGGGCTTTGCGGTAATGCTGGTTATGGATTTCTTCTTATAAATCTGCCTATTTATCAATAGTTAGGGTGGAAAAGTATTAGAAAAATCCAAACAAATCTTAATACTGAGATTGCCTCGGATCTTGCGGTTCGGGGCATTTTTGCGTCTCCCGAAACACGCTCTGTAGGTTAGTGAAACGTAAAAAAATGAATTCGACTCTCTTTCACGTTTTTGAAAAACATTCAGGGGCGGAGAAAACGCGGTAAAAACAAAGCACTAATATGTGAATTTTTTAACTTTTTTGTTCTTTGCTATTGATTTTTCCATAAAATGCTGATATGATATTTATATACTTAAAAATAATCCCGAAAGGAAGTATAAAAAATGGCACTTGACAGAAAAGACGTTCCCGCAAAATATAAGTGGGATCTCACCGTAATATACAAAACGGAGGATGATTTTAATGCTGATTTGAAGCTGGCAGAGGAGATGGCACGTGACTATGCAAAGCACGAAAAAACTATGACCGGCTCCGCTACCGCTCTCTATGAGGCTCTTCGCGATATGGCTACTCTTATTGAGAAGCTTGAAAGACTCTGGCAGTATGCATCTCTTCACTTTGCTACCGACAGCTCCAACAACGCATATCAGGCGATGAATGCGAGAGTAAGAAACCTCTCGGTAATGATGGGGCAGACTACCTGGTTCGTATCCCCCTATCTTATCAAGCTTGATTCCAAGGTTGTTGAGTCCTGGTTCGCAGTAGAGCCTCGCCTTGAATCCTTCCGCAGAATGATAGAGAAAAGCCAGGCTGAAAAGAAGCACACTCTCTCCGATGAATGTGAAAAGCTTATGACAAAGGTGAGTGATGCTCTTGGTTCGAACAGCCAAGTTCGTAGCATTTTTGCAAACTCTGATTTACAATTTGGCAAGATTAAGGATGAAAAAGGCAATATGGTGCAGATTGAGGATGCGAGCTATGTTACTATGCTTATGAGTCCCGACCGCCGCGTTCGCCAGTCTGCCTTCCGCACTCTTTACAAGACCTACGAGCAGTTTGGTAACACCTTTGCCACTCTCTTTGCATCTCACGTTAAGGAAAGATGCGCTATGGCGAAGATTCGCAACTTTAAAAATTCCATCACCGCCTCCACCTTCCGTGATGAGGTAGATCCTACCATTTATAATAATCTTATTAAGTCGGTTCACAAGGGGCTCCCCGCCCTTTATGATTACTATGATCTCAAGCGCGAGGTTCTTGGTGTTGACAAGCTTCATATGTATGATCTCTACGCGCCCCTTATCGGCGAGCTTGACAAGAAGTACACCTACGAGGAGGCGGTTGAAGAGGTTATCAAGACCGCAGAGGTATTCGGCGAAGAGTATCACTCCACCCTTAAAGCCGGTCTCACCGAGCGCGGATGGGTAGACGTTTATCCCGCAAAGGGTAAAAGAGGCGGCGCATTCAGCTCAGGCTGCCCCGGCACAGAGCCCTACATCCTTATGAACTACACCGAAACCTTCAACGACGTGTCCACTCTTGCCCACGAGGCAGGTCACTCTATGCATACCTATTTCTCAAACACCTACAACGAGCCTCATAATGCAGGTTACACCATCTTCGTTGCAGAGGTTGCATCTACCGTTAACGAGCTTCTTATGGCTCACAGAAAGCTTGCAGAGTGCGAAAGCGCGGAGGAGAAGCTCTATATCCTCAATCAGCTTATCGAGACCTATAAGGGAACTCTCTACCGTCAGACTATGTTTGCGGAGTTTGAGCGCGATATGCACGCGATGACAGAGAAGGGAACTCCTCTCACTGCCGACGTTATCAATACCCATTATAAGAAGCTTGTTCGCAAGTATTTCGGCCCCAAGGTGGCAATCGACCGCCAGATCGCCTTCGAATGGATGAGAATTCCTCATTTCTACACCAGCTTCTACGTATATAAGTACGCTACCTGCATTTCCGCGGCATCCGCAATCGTAAAGAGAATCGAAACCGAGGGCCCGTCCTACGTAAATCAGTATATCGATTTCCTCAAGTGCGGCGATTCCAAGTCTCCTCTTGATAGCCTTAAGGTTGCAGGCATCGATATGACCTCTCCCGAGGTTATTAACGGCGCGATCGAGGACTTCGCATCCTGCGTCCGTCAGTTCAGAGAAATTTATAACAATAAATAATCCCCCCATGTTTTAAGCGCTAAATAACGGAAAAATGTCCAACATTTTTCTCCGCTTTAAAATATATAAGGAAGAAAAGAGTCGTAATTTCAGAAAAAACGGCTCTTTTTCTTTTTACTTGGCGGAACCCGGAATGAAAATGTATATGCACGTCGGAGGTGGGAAAAATAAGGCTTAAAAGCTGCAGAGGAGTTCTGTTTATCATTTCAAAAGGAATAACAAAAGCTCAAACGGTTGAAAAATTAACCTCGAAAAGAGAAAAGACTGCCTACAAGGTAAATATTTCTTAAATGATTTGTAAATTTTCTCTCTATATGAAAAAATACGGGATGCCCGGGACACATAGCATACTTTTTGCATACTATGACAAAAAACAACGTATCTTTGTTTTGGGCACATTTTGGCTTTATTTTTCTGTATGCCGCGTGGTATCGGCAGAAGCTTTTTTGCATACTCGAAAATGTCAAAAAAAGCCTTACTTTTCCCCTAAATATAATAAAATATATAAAATGCACAATAAAACCCGTCATTTTTCTAGAGTTTAGTGCATATTTAACAAAGGTTTTTATTTGGCTTATTATACTTTGAGATAAGGGTATGAAAGTTTCTCATAGTCTGTTGATATTTCTTTGGAGATGTGATACAATAAGGCATATTTATTTTTTGCTGGACGAAAAAATATGCATAATATGCATTTTTCATTCACTCCGCGGAAAGTGAATAAAAACAAGTTATTATTTTTTCAAACAGATTAACACCGTAGAAAATTGCCGTTGACCGCGGGTTAAATATTTGAGATTATGATATCAAAATTTTAAAGGAGGACATTTTTATGTTCAAAAACTTCACTAAAGTTCTTACTTTGGTTCTTGTAGTTGCAATGATGCTCTCTATGACATCTTGCGATTGGTTCAAGTGTAAGCACAAGGACGATAATGGAGATCTTGTTTGCGATAAGTGCAGAGCAGAACTTCATTACACATACAATACTTACACATCCGAATTCGGTACCTCTTGGAACCCCCACACTTATCAGACTGCTAACGATTCCACAGTTCTTGATTACACAACTGTTGGTTTCTACACCTTCGATTACAACGAAACTAAAGACGGTTTCGTAGTTGTTCCCGAAATGGCAGCTGCAATGCCCGTTGACGTTACATCTAACTACGTTGGCGAGGAATGGGGCATCGGCGAAGACGAGACTTCCAGAGCTTGGCTCATCGAGCTTCGTAACGACCTCAAATGGGAAGACGGCACACCCATCACAGCGCACGATTTCGTTGCATCCGCAGACAGACTTCTTGATCCCGTTGCTATCAACTACAGAGCTGACCAGCTCTACTCCGGCGACCTTGTTCTTGTAAACGCTAAGGATCGTTTCTATAGCGGCAGAACTGCTACCGTTCCTGCACAGGAAGGTTACGGCGCTTACTCCGAAGAGCTTGACGACGTTCTCGTGTTCAACCTTGGCGCAGGCGAAGTAGAGTGCTACGTTAGAACTTGGGCAGGTTTCCCTGCATCCTACAATGTAGCTAACACAGCAGCTTGGCTTATCGGTAACTACGGCAACTACATGGCAGATAAAGACGGCAATGTTGCTTTCACTCCCGAGGCAGCAGTAGCTATGGAAGGTAAGACCCTTGCTGAGATTAAGGCAGATCCCGCTCTTGCAGCAGCTTGGAACTCTGCAGCTCAGTTCGGTATGGCTCTTGCAGGCACTCCCCTTGTATGGTGCATAAGCACTATCACATATCCCGACGTTTCCTTCGACGAAGTTGGTATCAAGGCTCTCTCTGACACAGAGCTTGTTATTATCCTTGAGTCTCCCCTTGATGGCTTCTACCTCAACTACAGCCTTACAGGTAACTTCGGTCTCGTAAAGACTGACATCTATGATAAGTGCGAGTCTATCGACGAGAACGGTCTCTATTCTAACACTTACGGTACATCTACCGAAACATACATGGGCTTCGGTCCTTACAAGCTTGAATCCTTCCAGCTTGATAAGCAGCTCGTGTTCACAAAGAACAACAACTGGTATGGTCACTCCGATCCCGCTCGTGAGGGTCAGTATCAGACAACTAAGGTTGTTATCGACAAGTACGACAGCGAAACCGCTTACACAGCATTCCTTCAGGGTAAGCTTGATGCATACGGTCTCGACGTTGACCACGTTTCCGATTACACATCTTCTGAGAGAATTTACTACACAGACGGCGACTCCACTTGGTTCATCGCTATGAACCCCAGCGAGGCAGCTTTCGTAGAGTGGGAAAAAGAGAATCCCGGCAAGGATAAGTCCATCCTTGGCATGAAGGAGTTCAGAATGGCTATCTCCTTCTCTCTTGACCGTCAGAAGTTCATTAACACACTTGATCCTATGGGCTCCATCGGTCTTGCACTCTTCAGCAACATGATCTGCTCTGACCCTGAAAACGGTGTTATGTACCGTACAGAGGAAGCAGCTAAGGATACAATCCTTGAGTTCTGGGGCGTTTCTCAGGACGATATCGGTGAAGGCAAGCTCTATCCCACAAAGGATGAGGCTATCGCTTCCATCACAGGTTACAACCTTGAGGGTGCTAAGGAGCTCTTCAACCAGGCTTATGACGCAGCTGTTGCAGCAGGCGTTTACAACGGTACAGATACAATCGAGATCTGCATCGGTACTCCCAACAACACATCTAAGTTCTATACCAACGGTTATGACTTCCTCGTAAACAACTATACTGAGGCAGTTAAGGGCACAAAGCTTGAAGGTAAGCTTACATTCACCAACGACAGCACTCTTGGTAACGGCTTCTCCGATGCTCTTCGCGCTAACACTGTTGATATGCTCTTCGGAGTAGGTTGGACCGGTTCCGCTCTTAACCCCTACGGTCTTATCGGTGCTTACACATATCCTGATTACCAGTATGACCCCTCTTGGGATACTTCTAAGGAAATGATGCAGTTCACATTCGATGGCGTTACTTACGAAGCTTCCGTTCTTAACTGGACATACGCTTGCGAAGGCGAGACAATCGAGATCCGTAACGTTGCTACAGGTCAAATGGTAGAATATGCTTGCGGTACTGCAGAAGTTAAGAAGGATCCTTCCAAGCAGGAAGAGAGAGTTCTCCTTCTCGCTGCTATCGAGGGCGCAGTTCTTAGAAACTACGATATGATTCCTACACACTGTGATTCCTCCGCTTCTCTTCTTGGTTACCAGGTAGAGTACTATACTCAGGAATACGTTTACGGTGTTGGCCGTGGTGGTATTCAGTACATGACATACAACTACACCGACGCTGAGTGGGAAGAGTACATCACCGAAAAGGGTGGCGTTCTTAACTACCAGTAATCTGTAAAACAGATAGAATTTATAGGTATGACTTCTTGTAAGTGATACTTGGCATACTGCCCCCCGAGGGTTTAGGCCCTCGGGGGGGAATGTGCATTTTTTGGGGTGTAACCCCTTTTCTTGCGATTTGCAGGTTATCGCTACAGCTGTCAAAAAAACAGCGGTTAAAATTGCATTTTGGTATTACCTTTATGGGGATGAAGATAATATTAAAGTGCAATTTCCAATGGTAATCCTAATTGCGTTTTTTAGCGAAAAAAGCTAATTAAAATTTACATTTTCAACAAAATTTACAGGAGGTAAATATGTTTAAATACGTAGTAAAACGACTTTTGCTGATGATCTTCGTATTCTTCGTAATCATCACAATGTGCTTCTTCCTCGTTAAGCTCCTGCCAGATAAGCCGCCGCAGGCACAGCCCGGCTCCGACTCATATAATATTATTATGATGCGCCGTGAGGCACTGGGTTATAATAAGCCGCTTATTGAGCAGTACGGAATATTCCTTACAAAGACACTTCTCGCAACAGATTTCAGTACAAATGCTAACGGTGAACAGACACGTGTTTTGTTAGGTTACGACCTTAACAACAAAGTATTCAAGGGCGGTAACTGGGGTCTTTCCGAGCAGCTCTATCCTAACCGTGAGATATGGGATGTTTTCCTTACTAAGCTTCCCTCCACAATGCTTGTAAACGTAGTGACAATGATCGTTGCGGTTCCTGCAGGTCTTGCTCTCGGTATTTATGCAGCTCTTAAAAAGAACAAGTGGCAGGACCACCTTATTTCCACCGGCGTTATGGTATTCATTTCGGTTCCCGGTTACGTTTACTGCTTCCTTATCCAGTACATTCTCTGCCATAAGCTGGTTGAATGGACAGGATGGGGCTTCCCCCTTACTATGAACCCCGGTACGGACTACTTCTCTATGAGTATGTTTATATCCATCGTTCCCCCCGTGCTTTCCCTTGCTCTCGGTACTATCGCAGGTCTTGCGAGATACACCAGAGCCGAGCTTTGCGAGGTTCTTACTCAGGAATATATGCTCCTTGCAAGAACTAAGGGCTTGACACGAGGACAGGCTACAGTTCGCCACGCCCTCAGAAACTCCATGGTGCCTATCTTCCCCATGATTCTTGGTGAATTCATCGGTATCATCGGCGGTTCTCTTATCGTTGAGCAGATCTTTGGTATTCCCGGTGTTGGCGGTCTCTACCTTGAGTCTATCAATGCACTTGACTACAACGTTTACCTGCTTCTCAACTCCTTCTATACCCTTGTAGGCCTTGCCTCCGGTATCGTAGTTGACCTTAGCTATGGCTTTGTAGATCCTAGAATCAGAATGGGAGAAAGATAATGGAAAAGAATATAAATATTAAAAATATACCATTAGAAAAGCTCCGCTTTGCAGATCCCGGGCGCAGAACCGGTGATAAGAAGTTTGATACCAAGCCTATGAGCTACGCAAAGGACGTATTCAGAAGATTCTGCAAGAACAAGTCCTCCGTAGTAGCGGCTATCATCATTTTCCTTCTTGTGCTTTTCGCGATTTTCGTTCCTATTTTCTGCGAGACCACATATTCACTTTCACTTACAGACACAACCTATCTTCAGTATAGAAACCTCCTTCCCAAGTCCGAGCTTCTTTCTCAGTACGGCTTCTGGGACGGTGCGAAGGACAAAACCGTTAACGAAAACCAGTATAACATTTTCAGAGCTCTCGAGAAAGAGACCGGCTCCGAGGTTATGGTTGAGGTTTACGGCGATCCTTACAAGGAAGATAACAGAACCTACTATGACGTAAGAGTTGACTCCTACGTTGCAAACGGTATGCAGTTCATCGACCTTTCTCTTGAACAATTCGAGGACATTCAGAGATGGCAGAATGAAACCGGCATACAGGTTATTTTCCCTGTAGTTGATACCACTCTTAAGGAAAACGGCAAGGATCTAATCGCCAATGCTAAGAAGGGTGACGCAAACGTTTGGTATTCAACCACAGGTAACGGTTACCCCAGATTAGATAATAAAGGCAATTTCATAGAATGCTACGCAGATAAGGACAGCGCAAGATTCCAGGGCTTGCTTTACTCCTCCGAGTATTATAATTACAACAGTCTTCGCATTGATGGCGATAACGGCGATTATCTTTATGCTCTCGTTTCTGCAACAAGAGTAAACGATAAGGTTATTACCTCCTACAAGGTAAGAGTTCTTCTCGATAACTACTTCACCTATAGATACGGTCACGAGGCTTCCTTCCTCTTCGGTACTAACCAGAAGGGTCAGGATATCCTTACAAGGCTTGCAGCCGGTGCAAGATTCTCTCTTGTTCTCGCTATCTGCATTTCCGCAGTTAACCTCTTCATCGGCGCTATGTACGGCGCGATCGAGGGCTTCTACGGCGGCGCTGTTGATATGGTAATGGAAAGAATCTCCGATATTCTCGGCGGTATGCCCTCAATGGTAGTTATGTCGCTCTTCCAGCTCCACCTTGCATCGAAGGTTGGTCCTGTATGGTCGATGGTATTCGCCTTCGTGCTTACAGGATGGCTTGGTATGGCTGCAAGAACACGTATGCAGTTCTACAGATTCAAGCATCAGGAATACGTTCTTTCCGCAAGAACTCTCGGTGCCAGCGACAGAAGACTTATCTTCAAGCACATTTTCCCCAACGCAATGGGTACACTTATCACAGGCTCAGTTCTTTCTATCCCCGGAGTTATCTTCTCCGAGTCCAGCTTGACATACCTGGGTATCGTTAACCTTGAGAGCTCCACTCAGACATCCGTTGGTACACTTCTTTCTAACGGTAACGGCGTTCTCAGCACCTTCCCTCACATTATTTTGTTCCCCGCGTTGTTCATTTCCCTGCTTGAGATTTCGTTCAACCTCTTCGGTAACGGTCTCCGCGACGCTTTCAACCCATCACTGAAGGGAATCGAGGATTGATAATATGGAAAAGAAATTAGAAGTTAACAATTTAAGAATATCGTTCAAAACGGTAAACGGCAAGGTTCAGGCCGTTAGAAATATCAACTTTGACCTTTACAAGGGTGAAACCCTCGCTATCGTTGGTGAGTCCGGTTCCGGTAAATCCGTAACATCCAAGTCCATTCTTGGTATTCTTTCCGGCAACGCAATTGTTGAGTCCGGCGAGATCATCTACGACGGTCAGGACCTTCTCAAGATCGGCGAGGAGGACTTCCACAAGATCCGCGGTGACAAGATCGCTATGATCTTCCAGGATCCCATGTCCTCTCTTAACCCCATTATGAAGATCGGTAGGCAGCTTACCGAGGCTATGCTCCTTAAGGGCAAGGCAAGACAGAAGGCTAGCCGTGATGCTTTCAATAATACTCTCGCTCTCCTTAAGAGGACGATGGTAGCGGCTATTACTAAGGGCGGCTATACCAATCTTACAGGTCAGAGAATAGAAAAGCTTACAGAGCAGCAGATCGAACAGCTTTGCAAGGACTTCGACACATTTGAGTTCAAGCACATCGAGCTTGAGCAGAAGTATAACGAGTCTTACGAGTCTGCTCAGGAAGCAATTCCTCTTATTGAGGACGCGCTCTTCCACATTGAGAAGAACGCTTTTAAGGGATGCAAGGCTGAGATCAAGGAGATCTGTACTCTTGCAGGCAAGGCAACACACGAGTACGTTGTAAAAGAACACTCGGTTAAGCTTATGAGCCTTGTTAATACACTTCCTAAGGCTTATAACCGCGAGGAAAGAGGCGGAAAGTTTGCATCAACAGCTAAGAAACTTGCAGAGCTTAAGTCTGTTCTTGAGTTTGCGGTTGCTAAGGATTCTCCCGACTTCTTCAGAATGGGCTACTATCTCACATTCGCAAACCAGCCCCTTCCCGAAATGCCTGTTAAGGAGCTTAACGAGTTCCTTCTCCAGTATCTCGATAAGCACTTCATGCTTCGCTTCCTCGGCTTCATCGAGGTTGCTCTCAGATACTCCGCTATTATTTATGATAAGGAAAAGAGAGAGGCGCTTGACTGCGCGAGAAGATCTCTCAGAACCTTCGGCAAGAGCGGACGCTATCACAAGAAGACAGTTTATGATTGCGCAAATGCCCTTATCAAGGAGGTTGAAGAATCCATTGACCATCTTGAGATCCATAAGGACAGTATCGCATATACCTTTAAGACCAGCTTGATTCATACAATTGACAGCTACTTCGAGGCTATCAAGAAGAATAAGGTTGCAAAGGCTGCTCACGATAAGCAGCAGGCTAAGTATGACAGTCTCGTAAGAAGAGGAAAGACTCCCGAGTGGAAGGTTATTCCTGCCGCCCTCATCGACCTTGAGGACGTTAAGCGCGACGTTGTTGGCGTAGTGGAAAGACTTATCAAGCATTATCAGAAGAGACTTGCCGAAAGCGCAAGCCGTAACTTCGCAAAGGAAACCGTTGAGCTCGTTGATTTCTTCAAGCGCAACGCTTCCGATACAGTTTATACCGTAACTAAGAGCATGGCTAAGCGTAAGGCTATCAAGCTTATGGATGAGGTTGGTATCGCCGAGCCTGCAAAGAGATTCAAACAGTATCCCTTCGAGTTCTCCGGAGGTATGAGACAGAGAATTGTTATTGCGATCGCTCTCGCGGCTAACCCCGACATCCTTATTTGCGACGAGCCTACAACAGCTCTTGACGTTACTATTCAGGCTCAGATCCTTGAGCTTATTAACAAAATCAAGAAGGAGCGTCAGCTCTCCATCATCTTCATTACCCACGACCTTGGCGTTGTTGCTAACATGGCAGACAGAATTGCAGTTATGTACGCGGGTAAGATCGTTGAGTGCGGTACTTCAGAAGATATCTTCTACGCTCCCGCCCATCCTTATACATGGGCGCTCCTCTCCTCCATGCCCGACCTTGATACCAAGGAAAAGCTTGAGGCTATTCCCGGCACACCTCCTAACATGATCTATCCTCCCGTGGGCGATGCTTTCGCAGACCGTAACAAGTATGCGCTCGAGATCGACTTCGAGATGCAGCCTCCTATGTTTAGAATTTCTCCTACACATGAGGCAGCAACATGGCTCCTTCATCCCCAGGCGCCTAAGATCGGTATGCCCAAGGTAGTTGCGGAGAGAATTGAAAGAATGAGAAAACGCGGAGGTGCACAGTAATGGCAAATAATAATGAAGTTTTGCTCAAAGTTGAGCATCTCTGTCAGTACTTCGGTCCTACCAAGGCTGTAGACGACGTAAACTTTGAGATCAGAAAGGGCGAAGTATTCGGTCTTGTTGGTGAGTCCGGCTGCGGCAAAACCACAACCGGTCGATCCATTATCGGTCTTTACGATATCACCGGCGGTAGCGTTACCTTCAAAGGCAAGAAAATGGCTGTTGGAACAGGCTACCACAGATATGCTATCAAGAAGTCCGAGGTTCAGATCAAGAAGCTCAAGAAGGAGATCAAGCATGCAAGATTCTCCGATCGCAAAGCAATCAGAGATGAGATCAAGCAGGAATACGTAAATATTGAAACTTGTAAGAGAGAGATCAAGTCCTTAATCCAGGATAAGAAGAATATTGATAAGAAACTCAGAACAAAGATTCAGATGATCTTCCAGGATCCCATCGCTTCTCTTGACCCCCGTATGACCGTACGCGATATTATCGCAGAGGGTCTTATCATCAACGGTATGAAGGATAAGGAGGAGATCGATAACAAGGTATTTAAGATCCTCGAGCTTGTAGGTCTCGTTAAGGAGCACGCATCCCGTTATCCTCACGAGTTCTCAGGCGGACAGAAGCAGAGAATCGGCGTTGCCCGTGCTGTAATTATGGAGCCCGACCTCATTATCGCAGACGAGCCCGTTTCCGCTCTCGACGTTTCTATTCAGGCTCAGGTTATCAACCTTCTTAACGACCTTCGTCGCGAGCTTGGACTTACCATCCTCTTCATCGCTCACGACCTTTCGGTTGTTAAGTACTTCTCTGACAGAATCGGCGTTATGTACTTTGGCAAGATGGTCGAGCTTGCTCCCGCAGAAGAGCTCTTCAGAAATCCTCTTCACCCCTATACAAGATCGCTTCTTTCTGCTATTCCTCTTCCCGATCCTATGTACGAGAAGAAGAGACAGAGAATCGTTTACAACCCTCTCGCATCCCACGACTATTCCAAGGAAGGTCCTACTATGCGTGAGATAAAGCCCGGACATTTCGTTTATTGCAACTCTGAGGAATTTAAGAAGTATCAGAAGGAATTGAAGTAATAAATGGAAAATAAGTATAAAAAGCTGATCAACTGGGGTGTTGCTGTTGCAGTATCCGTGGTCACTGTGGTGCTTGTGTATTTCCTTAGAATAAACAATCCCCCATACGGTGTGGATTACATCCCTCCTATCCACGCGCTCAGCGACGGATTTTGTGTTGCGGGAATAATGTTTACAGGCGTCGGTCTAATTATGTGGATATCCACCACCGGAGTGCTGGATATAATCGGATACGGATTCAAATCTGTTCTTTATCTATTTACGCCTATGCAAAAGGATAAGGACGAGGGCGGATTCTATGAATACAAGCTCCAGAAGAAGGAAAAGAGAAAGGGAGTCCCCTTCGAATACCTTTGGTTAGGTGTCGGAATGGTGATAGTTTCATTAATTCTCGCTTCCTTCGTATAAAAGTCAAATAGTTGCTTTTAGCGCCCTCAGACGAGGGCGCTTTTTGTTGATATTTAAATAAATTTTATTATCTGTTCACAAAAAATTATTGAATTTACGATTTATTTATGGTAATATATAGGTAGAAAACTAAATTTTATCAAGGAGAATAAATATGAAAAACACACTTAAGAGATTACTTGTGCTGCTTCTCACCGTGGTTATGGTATTTTCCATGACCTCCTGCGACATCATCTTTGAGATACTTGATGCCTTCCTGCAGGATGGCGGCGAAGGGGAGACGGAGGAAAGAGCTGTAGAGGTTCTGCCTGATGAAAATCGAGTAAACACCCCCCAAAATCCCTACTCTGGTTTACATAGTGGCTACAATGTAGTGCCTGCTTCCCCCGACGGATATATTTGGGAAGTTGAAAGTTATTACGAAATTGACCGTGTATTTGATTATGCGATTGCCAATCTTCTCTCGGAGATAACTATTGATTTCGGTTCCATGATATACGGATATGCGGGACTCGGCGATTTCTTCAAGAATGGCTATCTTGCAAATACTAACAGAGAGCTTGAGCATATCACGGGATATGAATATACTTACGAAGGCAGTGTGGCAACCTTTGAGTTGAAGTACGATAACGAAACCGCATCCTACAATCTTCCGAAAACTGCGGAGCATACTTATCAAAACTACAAGAATGGCAATATGCTTATCCGCGATGCAAAGGATGGCGAGGCTACAAGATCTGCCGATTTTGATGACTTTGCTATCAACAAGAACAACGCGGGCGAGATGGCTGTTTATAATTCCGAGTCGCTTTGGTGGGCGCTGGAGCATAATTATCTCCCCACCTTCCCTGCGAAAAACACTAAGGCTGAGGCCTTCTATGAGGAGGCAAAGGACATTCTTCGCCGCATCATCAACGATGATATGACCGATTACGAAAAGACTCTGGCAATCTTCGAATACATAGTTGATTCCGTTGATTACGACTACGATGCTTACGCGGCTATTGATAGCGGCGATACCGCAAACAATGTTTGCTACTTCCTTGAGGGCGTGTTCGAATATAATCGCGCGGTTTGCGACGGCAAGAGCAAGGCCTTCGTGCTTCTTTGCAGAATAGAGGGAATCGAGTGCCTCCGTGATTTTGGAGCATCCCTTACCGGCGGTGCAGGTCACGCTTGGAACTACGTTAAGATTAACGGCACCTGGTATATGGTTGATACTACCGCAGGAGATGCAGGTGTAAGCTTTGATGGTGGCAAGGCTAAAGCAGAGGTTGTTGATTACGCTTATTTCCTTTGCGCGGTTAACACCTACAAGCAGGGCTATTCAACGGATAAAGTCTATGACTACAGCGGCATTTGGGATTCTACTCTCAAAAACAACAACAATAATGCCAGCATGGCAGATAGCTATTATGACAAGTGTGATCTTGGATCTGATCTGGACTTTAAGATCGATTCTTATTCTGAGCTTGATACTCTGGTTGACACAATGCTGGACGACGCTTTGGAGCTTGATTCTCCTGCATATACCTTGAAGTTCGATCCCGCAAGCGCAGTGACCGGCAAGAACGTTCATTCGTCCATCGAGGATGCTATTGATCACGAAAGCGTGGAGTTCACTGTTTATAACTATACCGATGAAGGCTATTATCTCGTAGTGTTCTTTATAACTGCGACTAAGTAATTATCATAGTATAAATTTACTTATAACTGAAAACGGCATTTGAGCTTGTCAGTAAAAACAGAATTCGACCGCCCTATTTTGGGCGGTCATTTTTGCGCTTTTGTCACGGACTCGGGGAAAATGTGGGAAATAATATAATAATCGTTGTAGGATTAAAAAGGATTAGAGATAACCCAATAATTGTGAGCGCCGTCTGTATACAGCTTCGCGCATCGTAAAATAATAATTATCTCAAAAAGCACTTGACAAATACCCCTCGGGGGTATATAATATATAGGGAAATATGGACCTTTTTGTAAGGCCGCTCTAGATTATAGAAAAGGAAGGTTAGAAGCTTTATGGAATGTTGCGGTGAAAAAACAAAAATACGCAGCGAGAAGGAGAAGCGCGCCCTGATAAACCGTCTTTCAAGGATAGAAGGGCAGGTAAGAGGCATTAAAGAGATGCTCACAGACGATAAATACTGCGTTGATATTCTGACGCAGACATCCGCGACTATCTCCGCCTTAGGTTCTTTTTCAAAGGAGATCCTGGAATCTCATATCCGTTCTTGCGTTGCAGGTGGAGTGCGCAATGGAGACGATGAAAAAATCGAAGAGCTTATTCGTACTATAGCGAGGTTTATCAAGTGATGAGTAAAATGACGTTTGACGTATTCGGAATGAGCTGTGCCGCCTGCTCAGCAAGGGTAGAGGGGGCGGTTTCCAAGCTCTCTGGAGTTAATGAATGTCAGGTAAATCTCCTTGCCAATTCTATGACCGTTGAGGGGGATATTACCGCCTCTGAAATTATAGATGCGGTAGTGAATGCAGGATATTCAGCAAAGGAAAAGGGAGTAAAAGCTCCCGAAAAAGAAAATAATAGTTTACAAAACAAGGAGAAAAACGCACTTATTATCCGTCTTGTCTCCTCTGTGGTTCTTATGGTCATACTAATGTATATATCTATGGGGCACGTTATGATGGGCGCTTGGCTACCCGAGAGGATCTCAAGAAATCCCCTGATGATCGCTATTATCGAGATGCTCCTTGCGGCGGCGGTTATGATAATAAATCAGAGGTTCTTCATAAACGGAGTGAAGGGCGTTATTAACAGATCTCCCAATATGGACACCCTGGTTTCTCTGGGCTCGGCGGCATCATTCGTCTACAGCGTGTGGATAGTTATATCAATGAGCGAAGCGTATATGGACGGAAATATTGAGCTTGCCCGCCATCATCTTCACGGCCTCTATTTTGAGTCTGCGGCAATGATATTGACACTTATCACCGTTGGAAAGCTGCTTGAAAGTCTGGCGAAGGGCAGAACCACAGACGCTATCAATTCGCTTATGGAGCTTTCTCCCAAAATCGCTACTCTCATCGTAGACGGAGAGGAGATGATTGTGGCGGCAGAGGACGTAAAGGTAGGAGATACATTCCTTGTTCGCCCCGGCGAGATGATCGCAGTAGACGGCGTAGTTATCGAGGGCGAGAGTCAGATCGTGGAAGCCTCTCTTACAGGCGAGAGCATTCCTGCCGAAAAGGGCGTGGGCTCATCGGTGCTTGCGGCCACCGTCAATCAGTCGGGATATCTTAAATGTAGAGCCACTAAGGTCCTCTCCGAGACCACCTATTCCAAGGTGGTGAAAATGGTGGAGGAGGCCTCGGCATCAAAGGCTCCCATTGCCAAGCTTGCAGATAAGGTCTCGGGAGTTTTTGTTCCTGTGGTTCTTGGAATTTCTCTTTTTACCCTAATATTGCATCTCATCTTGAAATCCGGCTTTGATACGGCTCTTTCATCTGCCATCTCGGTATTGGTAGTCAGCTGTCCCTGCGCTCTCGGACTTGCTACTCCGGTTGCCATAATGGTAGGCACGGGAGTTGGCGCGAAGGGCGGAATACTCTATAAGAATGCTACGTCCTTAGAGCTTTCGGGCAGGATTAAGACCGTGGTTTTCGACAAGACGGGAACTGTCACCGAGGGCAATATGCGAGTGGTTGACGTTATTCCCCGGGCGGGGGTTGACAGAGATGAATTTCTCCGCACAGTTGCCGCGGCAGAAAAAATGAGCGAGCATCCAATTTCCCTTGCAATCAAAAAATATGTAAATTATGATTTACAAAACATAGATATTTCTGAGTTCAAGGCTCTTGGCGGCAAGGGTGTTTATGCCAAGGTGTTTGGGAAAGAAATATATGGTGTAAACCTTAAAACCGCAATGGAAATAGCCGATATTTCCTCTGATATGAGGGAGCTTGGCGAGGGGCTCTCGGGCGAAGGAAAGACCCCTCTTTACTTCATTTCCGACTCCCGTCTTATGGGCGTTATATCTGTTGCCGATACCCTTCGCGATACCGCCGTATCTGCTCTTTCCGAGCTTCGGGAGATGGGCATCAAGACGGTTCTTCTTACCGGCGACAACCGCCGCGTTGCCGAGGCCATCGGCGCGCCTCTCGGGGTCTGCGAGATCATCTCCGACGTGCTTCCCGATGAAAAGGAGGCAGTAGTACGCCGCCTCATGGAGGAGGGCAGAGTAATGATGGTGGGTGACGGAATAAACGATGCTCCCGCTCTTGCAAGAGCCGATGTGGGCGTTGCTATCGGCGGCGGAACGGACATTGCAATCGAGTCAAGCGACGTTGTTCTTATGTGCGATGACGTGAAGGATATCCCCAAAGCCATCAGGCTGGGCAGACGCGTGCTTCTCAATATCAAGGAAAATCTTTTCTGGGCGTTTATATACAATGTTATCGGCATTCCTCTTGCTATGGGCGCATTCTCGGGTCTTGGGCTTACCCTGACACCTATGTTCGGCGCGGCGGCTATGAGTGTTTCCAGCTTCATTGTAGTAATGAATGCTCTTCGCCTTAATCTCTTTGGGCGTACACTGCGCCACAAGTGTGAGTCCCGCGGCGAGGACTTAGAAAATACAAACGAAGAAATAAACGAAAAGGAGAACAGTATTATGACAGTTACTATCAAGGTTGAAGGAATGATGTGTCCTCATTGCGAGGCAAGAGTAAAGGGCGTGCTTGAGGCTATCCCGGGCGTTAGCGAGGCGGACGTTAGCTACAAGGAGGACCGCGCTACCGTAAGCGGCGAAAACCTTGACAAAGATGCTCTTGTACGCGCTATAATCGATGCGGGCTACAAGGCAGAGGCTTGATTTATTTGTATAATTTCAACATTTTCCTCTTAAGACCGACCGACTTTTGGTCGGTCTTTTTATGTAAAATGCACACAATACATGCGCGATTATAAAAAACTATTGAAAAATAGACATTCTTTTGCTATAATGGTATTGTGAAAAAATGCGAATTTTCTTATTCGCTTCTTTTACGAAAGGAAAAAATATGGGAATTTTTGAAATTTTAGAATTGGTATGCGGCTTGGCTCTCTTCCTTTACGGAATGGACGTTATGGGCGAATCGCTTAAAAAAAGCGCGGGCTCAAGCCTTAAAAAGATCCTTGCCAAGATGACCTCAAGTCCTCTTCGCGGCTTCCTTCTCGGTCTCGGCGTAACCGCGGTTATTCAATCATCATCTGCTACCACGGTTATGGTAGTGGGCTTTGTAAACTCGGGAACTATGACCCTTCTTCAGTCGGTTGGCGTTATTATGGGAGCGAACGTAGGTACAGCGGTTACCGCCTGGCTTACAGGTCTTTCCGGTGTAGGCGATGCTCTGAGATGGCTGAAGCCCGACTCCTGGATACCCCTGGTTGCTGCGATAGGTATAATACTCACGATGTTTGCCAAGAGAGGTAAAAAGAAAGATGTAGGATATATTCTTCTCGGCTTTGCGGTTCTTATGGTGGGTATGGATATAATGAGCGGCTCGGTAAGCGGTCTTAAGAACGATCCTGAGTTTGCAAATATCCTCCTTAAGTTCCAGAATCCCATCCTCGGCGTTCTTGCAGGACTTGTTCTTACTGTTATAGTTCAGTCCTCCTCCGCATCAATCGGTATTCTTCAGTCCCTGACGGCAACCGGCGCAATCACCTACGGCGCGGCGATCCCCATCATTATGGGTCAGAACATCGGTACCTGCGTTACCGCAATGATCTCTTCTATCGGTGCGAATAAGAACGGTAAAAGAGCCGCCTTCGTGCATCTCTACTTCAATATAATCGGTATGGTGGTGTGGCTTTCGGTTTACTCCATCGTTGAAGCCCTCGTTCCGTACGTGGCGAATTTTGCCGACGGAACCATCAATATGTGGGGCGTTGCAGCGGTACACACCATATTCAAGATACTTTCCGTAGCCCTTATCGCCCCCTTCTATAAGCTTCTTGAAAAGCTTGCCGTTCTTACGGTAAAGGACAAGGAGGAGGACGAGGACGAGAAGGCAAGCCCCCTCGACGAGCGTTTGCTTCTCACCCCTGCGGTTGCGGTAGCGCGCGCTACAGAGGTTACAGGATCTATGGCAACGGTTTCCTTCAAGGCTCTGCGCAATGCACTTTCGGTATTCGAGCAGTATGACGTGAAGCTTGCCGAAAAGGTCAGAAAGCAGGAAAGCAAGGCGGATAATTACGAGGATAGCCTTGGCAGTTATCTTATCAAGATCGCTGAAAATGAGGTTGACGAGCAGGATTCAAAGCAAGTATCAAAGCTCCTTCACATTATAGGCGACCTTGAGCGTATCTCCGACCACGCAGTAAATATCGTTGAATCGGCAGAGGAAATCGCCGATAAAAAGATGGAATTCTCCGAGGAGGCTCGCCGTGAGCTTGCCATTTTGCGCGACGCAATACGCGAGATACTTGGTATAACCGAGGAAGCATTCCTCAATAACGATATCGAAAAGGCGAGATTGGTCGAGCCTCTTGAGCAGGTTATCGACGGTCTTAAGAGCAAGATAAAGCGCAATCACATTCGCCGTCTTCAGAACAACGAATGTACTATCGAAAACGGATTTATTCTCGCCGATATACTTAACAACTTTGAGCGTGTATCCGACCATTGCTCCAATATTGCGGAGTGTGTTATCGAGATCGCCGAGAGGGAGCTTATCGATACCCACAAGTATATGAGAGAGATCAAGCGAGAGGACTCGGCATTCGAGGAAAAATATAAGGAATATAAAGGAAAATATAGCATTTAATTTCGACGGTGAAATTAGCTGTTTGATTTTACGTGTTATAAGAGGTATCTGTGAATAACTTAAAAGTAATAAATAACGATACGACTATTGATACAAGACATTCCGAGGAAGAAAATGAAATCTTTTGCGAGGGCGTAGCATCTCCCGAAAAAAACGGTGAAAATGCGGCGCCTTGCTCGGAAAATTCGGAAAATAATTACGAAAAATCCGAAGATTCTGTAAATTCTCCCTCTGAGTGCGAGGGCGAAAAAGAAGAAATAATCCCTAAAAATGTAAACTATAGGTTTCATAAATACTATAAAACTGCAAAATATCCTATAAGGCAGCCTATCTATCTTACCTGGCTTATTTGGGTTCTTTCTCAGATAATGCTGATGGGTAAGAAGAAGAAGGTGGAGAGGATAGGCATGGAGGGGCTAAAGCCTCCTTATATGATTCTTTCCAATCACATGTCCTTCGTTGACTTCGAGCTTGTGTCGGTAGGTACATATCCCCAGAGAATGAACAACGTGGTAAATATCGACGGCTATTACCTTCGTCCCTGGCTCATGGAGTGGATCGGCTCTATCGGAACAAGAAAGTTCACCTCGGATATCCATCTTATCAAGTCTATCCGCAAGGTACTCTCCCGCGGCGACGTGCTTTGTATGTACCCCGAGGCGAGATATTCCCCTTGCGGTGTCAGCTCCTATCTCCCCGAGTCTCTGGGCATGCTTATAAAGAGATGTAAGGTTCCCGTGGTTATCGTCACACAGAGAGGCAACCATCTTCTTCAGCCTGCCTGGAACGTGAAGAATAACAGAAAGGTTCCTCTTCACACCACCATCAAGCTTTCGCTCACAGCGGAGGATATTGAAAGGATGTCAGCAAAGGAGATCAACGATTTTATCAAATCCGAGATGACCTACGACGACTATAAATATCAGAAGGAAAACAGCATTCTCATCACAGAGCCGGGGAGGGCAGAGGGCTTACATAAGGTTCTTTATCAGTGTCCTCACTGTATGGCGGAGTCGGAGATGAATTCTCTCGGCAGCGAGATATTCTGCGAGAAGTGCGGCAAGAGATGGACTCTTCTTGAGGACGGATCGCTTAAGGCAAACGAGGGCGAGACCGAGTTTTCTCACGTTCCCGATTGGTTCAATTGGGAAAAGGAGCAGGTCAAAGGTCAGATCGAGCGAGGAGAATACTCATTCTCTGACGATGTTGAGATCTATTCCCAGCCCGGCTGCTATAGCTTCCCCTATCTTGGCAAGGGAACGCTCGTTCATAATGAGGTGGATGGCTTCGTAGTTCGCGGACATTATAACGGCGAGGACTTCTGTATTCACAGAACGCCTATTCAGACAAGCGGCCTCCACGTGGAGTATGATTTCCCCAAGATCAAGCCTCTTAAGGATTGCATAGACGTTTCCACCGAGAACGATTCCTTCTATTGCTATCCCACCAAGAAAAACGTTGCCACCAAGATCGCCTTTGCTACCGAGATATTCTACCAGCGATGCGAGAAAAAAACCGCAAAAGGAAGGCGCGCTGAAACGTTAAAATAAGGCGAGAAAGCAAAAATACAGTTATCAGGGCGCGCTTTGATTAGTGTCAATATAAAAAGAGCGAAAGCGCAAAAGACCGCAATATGACAACTTAAATTTGCATATTTGGCTTTTAGCTTTTGCTCTCTTGTTTTTCGGGAGTTGTTAATGATAAAAATAATGTTTATATGTCACGGAAATATCTGCCGCAGCCCTATGGCAGAGTTCGTTATGCGAAAAATGATAGAGGACTCTTCACTTGTGGGGGTATCGTCGGTTGCATCATCTGCCACCTCTAGAGAGGAAATATGGGGCGAGGTAGGTAATCCCGTTTATCCGCCTGCCGTTCGTGAGCTTAAAAAGCACGGCATAGACCCCTCGGGCAAAAGGGCTGTTCAGCTTACGAAGGACGACTATGGAAAATACGATATCTTAATCGCTATGGACGAGAAGAATATCCGCAACTCTCTCCGTATTCTCTCAGGCGATCCCGAAGGAAAGCTTCATAAGCTGATGGATTTCACCCCTCGCGGAGGCGACGTGGCAGATCCCTGGTATACCGACCGATTTGATATCGCTTATGAGGATATTTACGAGGGCTGTCTCGGCGTTATGAGGTGGCTTCGGGAAGAGATAAAAAAGCGCTCGGAGACGTGATCAGACGCCGAAAAGTCGCCTATAAAAAAGAAGATAAACGTCTATTGATAGAAGTAAACGTTTTTTAATATAAGATGAACGTCTGTTGATTGAAGCAAACGTCTTTTAATGTAAGAAAAATGTCTTTGATAGACGATAAACGTATTTTGAAGTAAGATGAACGTCCATAAATAAGGCCAAAAGTTAAAACCGTAAACTCAATAAAAAGAGCAGGGAATCCTTTGAGTGATATACAATCGAAAGTATTTTTCGGATTCACTTCAATAGATAAAACCTGCTCTTTTATTTATATGAGGCTTGCGAAGGAGAAGCCGTCTAACATTTTGTCTATATCCTTGTTTGTCATTTCCTCGGATATCGCCTTCAGTCCCAGCATACCCGAAATTCCTATCAGAGAATAGGTAAGGGCAGAGAAGTCGCCCCCTTCGCCGCCAAGCTCTCCCTCTAAGGCTTCCGCAAAGGCAGAAATACAACCGAAAAACATCGACCTATCCACCGAGAGGCTGCCGAGTATAACAGTATAGGCGTTTGGATGCTCCTTAACGTATTTTATAAAAGCCCTGATGCTCTCCCGACCTCTTTTTGCCTTATCGGTGGGGGTGCTGATCGCCTCGTCCATATTCGCCAAAATATCATCATTGTATTTCCTTAAGAGGTAGCGGTAAACGTCTGCTTTGGTTTCAAAATATATATAAAAGGTGCCGACGGCAGTATCAGCCCTCTTGCAAATATCCACGATGGAGGTATTATAGAAGCCGACCGTAGAGAAAAGCCCCTCCGCCGCCTCCGCCAGCTTGTTCATCTTCGCCATACCGAGCCTTGTCTTTGGGTAGTTGATTCCTTTTGTATTAAAGCTTTTCTTAGACATATTATTTCCCCTTCAGGTAGTTACCGAATGAAAGATGTCTGCCCCTTTTCGGCAGATCCCATATAATTATATCATTTATTTTCCCCGAATGCAATGCTTTTGTGAAAAAGATTCATAATTTGTGCAAAATGGGGTAAAAGAGATTTGTCGCCTTTTTGTTCCTAAAATGGCTTGAACTCGGGGATTTTTTGTGGTATACTATATATGCTATACCAAAAAGGGCGATGCGATATGTTTCTTCGCCTACGTGATTTTTGGATGAATTTTTTTCGTTTTGGAGGTGGGTATGAACAAATCCGAGATGCTTCGCGAGATAATCGCGGAGGCGAAAAGCATTGTTTTCTTCGGCGGAGCAGGCGTTTCAACTGCCAGCGGTATCCCCGATTTCAGGGGCGGCGACGGCCTCTACCAAAAGGAAAATAAATACGATGCAAGACCCGAGGAAATTCTCAGCGGCAGGTATCTTATGAAAAATCCCGAGGGCTTCTATCGCTACTATAAAAACGAGATGATCTACAAGGATGCAAGACCCAACAGGGCGCATCTTGCCCTCAAGAGACTAGAGGACGAAGGAAAGCTCACCGCTGTCATAACCCAAAATATAGACGGCCTTCACCAGGCGGCGGGAAGTCAAAACGTTATAGAGCTTCACGGCTCTGTGCTTCAGAATTATTGTACTGTCTGCACCGAGAGATACGGGCTTGATTTTGTGATGAAGAGCGAGGGTGTGCCCCGATGTAATAAATGCGGAAATCTCGTGAGACCCAATGTTATACTTTACGGAGAGGGGCTTGAAAGCGAGCCGCTTTGTAAAGCAGAGTTGGCAATTTCGGAGGCAGATGTACTTATCGTAGGCGGAACATCGCTGACGGTTTATCCTGCGGCATCGCTGGTAAGAGCCTTCCGAGGCAAGCATTTCGTTATCATAAATAAGACTGAAACACCCTACGATCCTTATGCCACTTTGATTATCAGAGAGCCTATCGAGAGGGTTCTTGAATTTGCAGCTTTAGATTGAATACATTTTCAGGAGGAGAGATATGCGTAAGAATTTTGGTAAAAAGACCTGGCTTTATCCTATGCCCGTGCTTATCGTGGGAACTTACGACGGCGAGGGAAATCCCAATGCCATGAATGCTGCCTGGGGAGGAATATACGATACCAATCTGGTTATGGTATGTCTTGCTGACGATCATAAAACCACCGAAAACATAAAGAAAAACGGAGCGTTCACTTTGAGCTTTGCCACTAGGGAGAGGCTTGTCCCCTGCGACTACGTTGGAATCGTGTCGGCAAACGATACCCCCGATAAATTCGCGAGGGCCGGCTTTACCGCAACAAAGAGCGAGTTTGTTAACGCGCCCATAATAGGCGAGCTTCCAATGGCTGTTGAATGCAAGCTCTTGAAGTTCAACGAGGACGGAATTTGCATCGGCGAGATAGTCAACGTATCGGCAGAGGAGGAGATCCTTGACGATGACGGTAAGATCGATGCGAAGAAGCTTGACCCTATCTGTTATGATAGCTCCCTTCATTTGTATTGGACTCTTGGAGAGGTGGCAGGACGCGCCTTCTCCGACGGAAAAAAGCTTTGCGAGGTAAAGAAAAATGATACATAATAAGCTTGTTAGAAACAAGATTCCCGAAATAATAGCCGAATCCGGAAGAAAATGCAAGACTAAGGTGCTTTCCGATAAGGATTACGTCTTTGAGCTTGAAAGAAAGCTCTCCGAGGAGGTACACGAGTATAAGCTTGATAAGAACCCCGACGAGCTTTGCGACGTACTCGAGGTGTTATACGCCCTTGCCGAGGCAAGAGGAATGCCGGTAGAGGAACTTGAAGCGAAGCGCATCGCCAAGCGCGAGAGCCGCGGCGGCTTCGATGAGAAAATATACCTTATTGAAACATACTAATAAAAGGCGGTACGGATAACTATTGATGAAATCCGATAAAACCTATATAGTTAATTAAAATAATTGAAAATGAAAGAGGCTGTCACAAATGCGAATTTGAGGCAGCCTCGGCTTTTTTAGGCTGATTATTAATAATCAATAAGATAAAAGATCGTTTTTTTTTGAGCAAACGTCAAAATATAGCGTTTAAGCTATTGAAATTACCGCCGTTTTGTGGTACAATACAGTTGATTGAGCTTTATTTAGCAAAATCAAAATACAAAGAAAAGAAGGAAACAAGTATGGAATTCAACATTTATTTTCCGCTGATCCTCGTCATTTTTGCTACGGTGATCACTCTCGGATACGTTTTCGTGCTATTCCACAGAGTATCAAGAGTCGCAATTAACGATGACAAGGTTGAGACTATTCACAAGCACATTCACGACGGAGCAATGACCTTCCTCATTCGTGAGTATAAGCTGATCATTCCCTTTGTTATCGGAATAGGCGTATTGCTTACGGTATTGGGCTTTATCCCTGCTCTTCAGGGCGCAGAGGGAATTGGCTGGAAGGCAGCTATCTGCTTTATCATCGGCTCGTTGTTCTCTGCGGCGGCAGGCTGGATAGGTATGTTCGTTGCCACCAAGGCTAACGCGCGTACAGCCGTTAAGGCTCGCGACGAGGGTATGTCGGGCGCGCTTAATATCGCTTTCAGCGGCGGCGCGGTTCTCGGTCTTTCGGTTGTGGGCTTCGGTCTTTTGGGTCTTTCGGCTATCACTCTTGTGGTATACGCTATTACCAAGGATATTCATTCGCCCATTCAGATCCTTACAGGCTATAGCTTGGGCTGCTCGCTCATCGCTCTCTTTGCCCGTGTTGGCGGCGGTATTTATACTAAGGCGGCAGACGTTGGCGCAGACCTTGTAGGTAAGCTTGAGGCAGGCATTCCCGAGGATGACCCCAGAAACCCCGCAACTATCGCGGATAACGTTGGTGATAACGTTGGCGATATCGCAGGTATGGGCTCCGACCTTACTGAATCCTATGTTGGATCTATACTTTCTGCCCTTACAATGGCTCTTCTCACTCCCGGTCTCACCGCAAAGCACATGCTTTTCCCCATCCTGCTCTGCGGCATAGGCGCGCTTGCGGCTGTTATCTCTGTTGTTATAGTTCGCGCAAGAAAGTGGGCTGATCCTCATAAGGCGCTTAATATTGCTACATATATTGCTACCGGCATTGTTATCGTGGCGGCTGTTACTCTTGCAATATTCTACGTTGGAAACTGGAAGCTTCTCGTCTGTGTGGTTGCAGGTCTTCTCGCAGGCATCGGCGTCGGCTTCATCGCGGAGCTTTATACCTCCGATGAGTTTGCCTCGGTTAAGCAGATCGCAAAGGAATCCACTACGGGTCACGGTACTAACATTATCGCAGGTATGGGCGTAGGTATGAAGTCTACCTGGCTCACCATCGCTTGCCTTGCATTGGTTATTGCAGTTTCTTACTTCTTCGGCGGCAGCTACGGTATCGCTCTTGCGGCTGTAGGTATGCTTTCCACAGTTGGTATCACCGTTTCTGTTGACGGCTACGGACCTATTGCGGATAACGCAGGCGGTATTGCGGAGATGGCTGAGCTTCCTCACGGCGTTCGTGAGATCACGGATAAGCTTGACTCTGTAGGTAACACCACTGCGGCTATCGGTAAGGGCTTCTGCATTGGCTCTGCAACTCTCACATCTCTTGCCTTTATTATGTCCTTCATCGAGGCGGCAAAGGTTGATATTGCTCTTTCAGACCCCAAGGTTCTCGTTGGTATGCTCGTCGGCGCAATGCTTCCTTATCTCTTCAGCTCGCTCACTATCGGCTCGGTTGGTAGAGCGGCTAATAAGATGGTTGACGAGGTTCGCGCTCAGTACGAGGCCCATCCCGAAATTCTCGAGGGTAAGATGGCTCCCGATTATAACAGATGTATCGATATTTCCACAGCGGCTTCTCTTCGCGAGATGATCGTTCCCGGTATTATCGTTCTCGTATCTCCCATTGCGGCAGGCTTCATCATCGGCTCTGAGGGTCTTGGCGGTTTGCTTATCGGTGGTCTTGTATCGGCTATTATGCTGGCTGTATTTATGGCTAACGCAGGCGGCGCTTGGGATAATGCCAAGAAATACGTCGAGGCAGGAAACTTCGGCGGCAAGGGAAGCGAAACTCATAAGGCGGCCATCACCGGTGACACCGTTGGTGACCCCTTCAAGGATACCGCAGGCCCCGCGATGGATATTCTTATCAAGCTCATGTCTGTAATATCCCTCGTTCTCGTTCCCGTTCTTGCAGAGATCACCTGTCTTTGGGATCTCATCGTTAATCTTATAGGTTAAGTTTTTGAAATTTATAAAAGCGCACTGCTAAAGCTTCAAGCTTTGACAGTGCGCTTTTTGTAATGTTTTATTTGCTTTTTTGTGTTTTTTTGTGTAAACAGCGTTTACTCCGCTTCCTTCTTTGATGCAACGAGGTGGAATACCGATGCGGCGAGATATACCGATGCGGCGATTATAAGATATAGTCCTATACCGTTTGTTGCGCCGGTGGATATGGCGATTGCTATAGCTAAAAGGCAGCAGCCCTCAAAGATAGAGGTCTTTCTATTCACATATACAATGGAGCTTATAGAGGTAGCGAGGCAGAGAAGCGAGAGGCCTACTCTTGCAAGGTACTGTATAAAGCCTAAGAATTCGTGCTCGTGAAGAGTCCAGTCGAAGGAGAGGAGAAGCCTGCCCTCGATAACAAGAAAGGCGAGAGAAAGTATAGCGATTATAACGCTTACTATACCTAAAATTATATTTGCCGCTTTTTTCATCTGAAGTTCACCTCCCAGATAGATTTAACAAGCTCGCTTGTCATAAAATCGCAGACGAGAACACCCTGCGGACGAGATTCAAGATTGAGTCTTTCTATAAGCCAGGGGTTGATGGTCTTTGCGGGGGTGGCCGCGTATGAGGGAGGGAAGCCCGAGGTGAGATAACAGCTTGTGTAGTTAAGCACAAGGCCGTAGGTGCATCTATCGGCGATAGCCATAGTCGCCTCTATATCGGTGATCTTTTCCTCCGCGCTGTCAACTCTGTAGTTATCTTGCACGTAAAGCTCGCCAAGCTCAAAGCTCTGAGAATCTGCCCAGCCCTCATAGGCGGGGATACCCATAGTAGCGCCCTCATATCTTGAAATTATGTATATCTTGCCTCTTGCCTCGCCTACGGTTTTGGGAAGAGTAGTAGAGGTTGAGATGCAGTCGTATTCACGAAGCTCCTCTTCAAGAAGAGACGTAAAATCGCCCTCGGGTCTTTTTGCGTCGGCATCCTTCTTAATGGAAACAAAGAGAAATTCGGTAGGATTTCGCTTCACGAATTCTGCCATATCCTCCAGCACGTCGTCGAAATCCTCGCCCTGATCGACGAAGCTATGAACGATGTTGAAGTCGTCCTCAACCTGCTGAAGACGGATATCAAAGAACCTTACGCCGATGTAAAGCTGATCCTCAATAGAGAGGGATTGGCATTTTCCTGCCACGTCTGCGATGGAATGGGTTGCGCCGCTATCGTGCGTTCCGGGGATGGAAAGCTCATTAATTGCTCTGTCATCCTCTAAGGCGGACATCCAGCGAAGGCCCTTTTCGGTTATAGGGCTTTCAAGAGGAGCAACGGCCAAGGCCGCTATAGCGAATATGAGTACGATGTTTATTACGTAGTTTACGATATTTTTCATAGTAAATATCTCCTTTCATACCTATTTTATCATATTACGGCGATTATTGCAAGTGTATTTTTTCCAAATGACGCTCACCTCGCCTTGTTGTGAGAAAAAACTTGCAATAAAGGAAATTTAGTGATATAATAAAAGGGAAAAAACCGAGACTTAAGTTTTTTTGCTTAGGGATTATCTCCCCCTTTTCATCAGAATGCCAAAAAAATAAATTTTTTCAAAAAATTTCAAATTTTATGTAACCTTTGCTTCCTTTTCGTTGTCTTATATAGTGAAAGCCAATGATATCAGGGCAAAAAAGTCATTTTAAGCGAGGTGATGATCGTGGATGACAACAAAATAATCGACCTCTATTTTGCAAGAGACGAGAGAGCTATCAAGCAAACCAAGGCGAAATACGGTAAGCTGCTTTTTGGGATATCCTATGGAATTTTGCATTCTGCTCCCGATGCGGAGGAGTGCGTTGACGATACCTATATGAGCGCGTGGGGAGCAATCCCTCCTGCTAAGCCTACATATTTTTCCGCTTTTCTCTCGAAGATCGTAAGGAATATTTCCTTCAGTAGGTACAATCAAAATAAGAGAAGGACGAGAAATCTTGTTGCCGAGGCAGTTCTCGACGAGCTTGCGGAGTGTATTCCCGCGCCCGCAGGAGATACGGCAGAGGATATTGCCATTCGCGATTGTCTTAATAGATTCCTTTCGGGGCTCTCAAGCCAAAACCGCATTATTTTTGTGAAAAGATACTTCTTTATGCGCTCTATCGGAGAGATCTCCGACGAGACGGGAGTTAGCATCTCTGCGGTTAAAGTGGCGCTAAGCCGAATGAGAGCTTTGTTAAAGGAACGTCTGGAAAGAGAGGATATTTATTTATGAGAAAAGAAGAAAAGCTTATTTACGCAATGGGAAATATTAATGAAAAATTTATTGAGGAGGCAAGCGGCAAAATGAAAAAGACGGCAAACGGAAAACCAATCTGGAAAAAGGTAGCGGGATTTATTATCCTCATTGGCGTGGCTCTGTTCTTATTCCTTCCCTTGAATAACAATAGAATCAACACCACACCCTACGAGGATTCGGAGTATTACTCCCTCATCCAGGTCATCGAGCCCTACAGACAAGAAGCTATGGCTTTACCGTTCGATAACAATTTTGAGCTTATACTATCACTCATTGGAACTATTTTCAGAGGATTGTTCATCGGCGGCACTGACGTAATGTCGCCTATGGTTCCGGAGGAAGATATGATGGGAGCGGGCAGCGAGTATGTTGAGACCACAGATAACCAGGTTTCGGGCGTTATCGAGGGCGATCTCATAAAAACTACGACAACTCATCTTTTCCATTACTCATACAGCAATATAATGATTTACGAGCTTAACGGCGAAAACACTGAGAGAACAGCAATCTTCGATATTAAGAAGGTTTTAGATGCAAAGAGCTATAATGAACATGAAATGTATCTCACCGCTGATGGCAAGACCGCGATCATAGTTATTGATTATACGACTCGCGATAATAAGGGGCGGGTCGGGGTGATCTTTTTGGATGTTGCCGATCCCGCCAATCCTTCCTTTAGTGGCATGCTCTCTATTGACGGTGACTATAACACATCAAGACTTGTAGGAGATAAGCTTCTCTTGATGAGCGAGTATTATTTTGCTATCCACAACGTTGATTATGACGATCCCCACACCTATGTTCCTACCGTTACAAGGAACGGAGAGGACTCCCTGCTCACTATGGATGAGATTTTTGCTCCTGACGGTGTTAATGCATCAAGATACACAGTTGTTGCATCCATAGATATTGGTAGCCGTGAGATAACAGGCGCAAATGGACTACTTAACTTTACAGATACCGTATATGTTTCTGAAAATAACGTATACGTTACAAGAGAGTATACAGACGAAACAAAGACTGAGGATAACAAAATTATCATCGAGACAAAGACCGATATTGCAGTTCTCGGCTACACCGAGGGCAGTCTTGAAAGACAGGTAATTACCGTTTCGGGCTCGGTTCTTAATCAGTACAGTATTGACGAGAGGGAAGGACACTTAAGAGTGGTTACCTCTACAAATAAGCGCGCCGATAAAAACGACTTTGGTTCATTTCCTATCATTACTCAAAGCGCCAGCCTTTATATAGTTGATCTCTCAAGCTGCAGCACTGTTGCCTCTGTTGAGGACTTTGCTCCCCAGGGTGAAGAAGTTGCATCGGTGAGATTTGACGGCGATACTCTCTACGTTTGCACCGCGGTTGTTGTCACCTTCACAGACCCCGTATTCTTCTTCGACCTCTCGGATTACAGTAACATTACCTACACCGACACGGGAGTCATCGAGGGCTTCTCCACCTCTCTTATCAATCTTGGCGAGGGCTTCCTTCTCGGCATAGGCAGAGATAATTGGTCTCAGTGCAAGGTCGAGGTTTACGAGGAGCAGGCAGGTCAGGTGGTTTCCGTTGCCGAGTTTATCTTTGACGGCAGATACAGCGAGAACTATAAGGATTACTTCATCAATAGAGAGGAAAATCTCTTTGGCTTCGGTGTTGATTATGATTCCAAATACGGAAGTAGCTACGTCCTTCTTCAGTTTGACGGCTATGACCTGAACGTGGTTTCCGTAATGGAATTCAACAATTATTACGGAATGCCAACAGGATCTCGCGGCATTTTAAGAGACGGATACTTCTATCTTGTAAATGACAGAGGAGTTACCGTTTTGGACCTTTCCGTTCCCTACGGTGAGGAAGGCCATATCGTAAAAGATATCAAAGCTAGATAAAGCGCTAAATAAATTAAAAAGAAAATGCCCGAGTCTCGGGCATTTTTTATGCTGTAATTATGTTTTTTTGTAAACTAAAGTTGGGAAAATGCCTATATTTTTACAAAAACGCATAAGATGTTTGCTTTTGAATATAAGAGTTATTAATGCGCCGAGCCGTCTGCGGCGTTTATTTTTTCTATATCCGATACAAAGCCTTCGCCGAAAAGAATCTTGTCCTTTTCCTTGGCGGCGAGAGAGTCTCTCCAAGCGGTGAGGGGGCGCATGTGGCAATTAATGAGAGCCGCCTCGTATAAGATCTCTTTGATCTCTTTCTCTTCTCGCCCCTTTCCGCAAAGCTCCATTGCAAGATAGAGATATGCGCCAAAGTTTTCGTGGCCGTAGAAATGGGCTGTGTCTGTGGGCTCGCCCTTGTAGTTCTTGAATTCCTTGGTATAGAGCTTTCCTATATCGTGGAGCGCGCATATTTTGACGAGCGCATCGCTATAGCCGCGGGCTATGGCATATTCCTTTGCCGCCTCCATATGCTTGCCGAGAGTCAGGGTGTGATAAGGCGTATCCTGACTGAAACCGGGGAGAATGTCAAAGGGGTAGTCGTACTTTTCCTCGTCGATAACCAAGGAAATTTCATCCCATCCCTCGCCCATCACCGGCACCTCGAAGCCCCTAAGCAGCCTTTGCATATCCTCCTCGGGGACTCTTTTTCCTTCGGGGCGAAGAGAATTTCTTCTCCGGCATACCTCGGGTGAGGTAACAAAGAGAACAGCCTTTTTATAGCAGGGTATCTGCCCGAAAAAGGAAAGAAGCTTTGTCCGCTTTTTTCTATTCAGGTTAGTGGCGTCGATGACCACAGAGCGGCCGTTTTCAAGATGCGCCTTCGCCCTTTTTCTTATCTCGCTATACACGGCGTTTTTGAGTCTCTCTCTTTCCTTTTCACCTTCGGGGAAGCCCTCGCCGCCAAAGATCTCCGCCCTTATTTCATCAGAGGAAAGGACGGTATTGTCCTCGCGGGCGAGGCTTCTTGCCAGAGTGCTTTTTCCCGAGCCCGGTATTCCCATGAGCATAATGAGACTTGGAATAGTACCTGTCATTTTTTCTTTTCCCCCTTCCAAAGCTTGATTTTTCTTCATTATATCACAGAAATTTCGGAAAAACAATACCCCTGTAGTTATAATAACCAAAAAAGGGGGGATATTTTTGTAGATTATGCGAACTTGAATTTTTCAAGTAAAAGTGTTATAATTTATATTGACCTAATGCGCCCATAGGCGCGCTGGGTGCGTATATTATAACCTAGCACAAAATAAAACGCCGTCATAGAGCGGCAGAAGGAGAATTTAATGAAAAAATTCAGAACAAAAGCGATTTTGCTTGCGGTTATCGTGTCGATGCTCTTCAGCTTGACCTCCTGTGAAGATTTCTTCCGCGATATCCTTGGAGGCGATGAGCCTACTTGGGAGCCTAACGCTATCGAAACCAACGTAACGTCAGATTCGCTTTACGTTAAAAAGGTTGACAACCTTTCCGACAATTTCATTATGGGTATGGATGCATCCTGCGTTCCCTCCCTTGAAGCCAGCGGCGTAAAGTACTACGACTATGATGGCACAGAAAAGGACGTTTACGAGATCCTTTCCGAGAATGGCATCAACTACATACGCGTTCGCGTTTGGAACGATCCCTTCGATGCCAAGGGCAACGGCTACGGCGGCGGTAACTGCGATATCGAGAATGCTATTGCAGTCGGTAAGCGCGCTACAGAGTACGGCCTTAAGCTTCTTGTAAACTTCCATTACTCCGACTTCTGGGCTGACCCTGCAAAGCAGATGGTTCCCAAGGCTTGGGTGGGCATGAGTGTTGACGAGAAGGCAGAGGCTCTCTATAACTACACCAAGGAATGCCTTGAGAAGCTTTCCGAGGCGGGCGTTGACGTAGGTATGGTTCAGATTGGTAACGAGACTAACAATTATATGTGCGGTGAAAAGTCCTGGGCAAATATCGCGAAGCTTATGAACGCAGGCTCCAAGGCTACAAGAGAGGTATTCCCTCACGCCCTTGTTGCAGTTCACTTCGCTAACCCCGAAAAGGTTACCAATTATAAGAACTACGCCTACTATCTTGCAGCTCAGCAGGTTGACTACGACGTATTTGCTTCCTCTTATTATCCCTATTGGCACGGCACTCTTGAGAACCTTACAACCGTTCTTAACGATATAACCAAGAACTACGGTAAAAAGGTAATGGTTGCAGAGGTTTCCTATGCTTATACCTCCGCTGATACCGACTTCAACGGCAACACCATCGGCGATGGAAGCGTTGTTACAAAGGATTATCCTTACACCGTTCAGGGTCAGTCAAATCTTGTTCGCAATGTTGTTGATGCTTGCGTTAACGGCATGACCGACTGTATCGGTATCTTCTATTGGGAAGGTACTTGGATCTCCGTTGGTACTACCAGCTGGGAAGAGAACTCTGCGAAGTGGGAAAAGTACGGCTCGGGCTGGGCATCCTCCTATGCCAGTGAATACGATCCCGGCGATGCAGGTAAGTATTACGGCGGATGCGCGGTAGAAAACCAGGCGTTCTTCAATGAAAAGGGCGAGGCTATCGAATCGCTTAAGGTATTCTCTCTTATGAAAAACGGAAACGTTGTAGAGAATAAGCCTGACGCTATCGAGGACGTGACCCTCATCGTCGACCTTAACGGCGATATCGTACTTCCCGAGACAGTTAATGCGGTTATGCTTGATAACTCCAAGCAGGCAGTTCCCGTTGTATGGGAGTCCTACGACGAGGCAGCTATGAAGGGTAACGGCCCCGCTAAGTATACCATCAAGGGTGTTGCAGGCGGTATGGAGGCTACCTGCTACGTTTCTATGGTTGAATACAACTTCCTTAAGAACTGGAGCTTTGAGGATGATCCTCTCGGTGACGGTTGGACAGTAAATGCTATCAAGACCTTCGACGAGCTTTACGTTGAGGATAAGATCACCGACTCTATCACGGGCAATCGCCATTATCACTTCTGGGGCTCGGGAGCCGTTGAGTTTGAGCTTGAGCAGACCGTTGAAAATCTTAAGGCCGGTCTCTATAATTACACCATCTCCATTATGGGTGGCGACGGCGGCGCAACAGAGATCTACTCCTACGTTAAGATCAACGGAGAGGTGGTAGAAACCGCAGATTTGACAATAACTGTTTACAATGAGTGGCACACAGCGACTATTTCTAACATTACCGTTGCCGAGGGCGACGTTCTTACTGTTGGTATTTACGTCAAGTGCGAGGGCGCAGGAAACGGCGCTTGGGGCAAGATTGACGACGCTATGCTTAACTCCGTAAAATAAAATTTTAAAAAGGTGAAAACAAATGACTAAAAGAATTGTATCATTCCTTCTTGTGGCGGTAATGCTTCTCGGCGTATCGCTTACCACTCTTACCTCCTGTGAGCTTCTTGACAAGATCTTGGGAGGGGATAAGGAGCCTCCTATGGTAGATCCTATTGCAGATAACTACAGAACCTTCTATCAGATCTTCGTTGGCTCCTTTGCAGATGCTAATAAGGATGGCTTCGGCGACATCCGCGGCATCATTGATAACTTCGATTATCTCAACGACGGAGACATCAACTCCGGCAATGACCTTGGCGTGCAGGGCATCTGGCTCTCTCCCATCTTCACGTCTCCTTCCTATCATAAGTATGACGCGAAGGACTATTACAAGCTTGACTGGCGCTTCGGCGAGGAAAAGGATCTCGTTGAGCTCGTAAACCTTTGCCACTCCCGTAACGTTAAGCTTATACTTGACCTTGCTATCAACCACACCTCTAACCAGCACGAATGGTTCCTTCAGTTCAAGCAGGCACGTACGGACGGGGATACCACAAATAAATATTACGATTATTATTCCTGCGCCACAGGATCAACCCAGCCAAACGGCCGTGAATATCAAAAGATAGCAGGTGTTGATTGGTACTACGAATGTAATTTCACCAGCGATATGCCTGAGCTTAACTACGATAACCCCGAGGTAAGAGAGGAAATGCTCAACGTTGCAAAGTATTATCTCGACCTGGGTGTTGACGGCTTCCGCTTCGACGCTATCAAATACATTTACTATGGCGATACCACAAGATCGGTTGCATTCTGGGAGTGGTATATGGAAGAGCTTCGCAAATATAAGCCCGACGTTTATGCCATAGGCGAATGCTGGTCCGCTGATAACGAGGTCGTTCAGTATTACGGCGCGATGAACTGCTTTAACTTCACTACAGCAGGCGGCGCAAATAAGATTGCTAACACTGCAAAGGGTATTGAAAATGTGTACAGTTATGCGGCATATATCGCAAACTATCAGAATATGGTAGAGTCCAAGAATCCCGACGCTATGGTTTCTCTCTTCCTGTCTAACCACGACCAGGATAGAATCGGCGGTGCCTTCATCCATGAAAATATGACCAAGATGGCAGCAAGCCTTTATCTCCTTGCTCCCGGTACTCCCGTTATATATTACGGCGAGGAGCTTGGCATGAGAGGCTCCAGAGGCAGCGAAGCTACCGACGCAAACCGCAGACTTGCAATGCTCTGGGGAAGCGAATATACCCCCAAAAACCCCGTTGGAACTACATATTCCCCCGATAAGCAGATCAAGACCACTGCTGCGGATCAGGTTGCTGACGAAAACAGCGTCTACAGCCATTACGTAAAGGTTCTCGCTATCAGACATAAGTATCCTGCTATCGCAAGAGGTGATTACACCGCGATCAGCTGCGGAAACACCAAGCTCGGCGGCTTCCTCGTTGAGTACAACGGCGAGTACCTTGTTATCATCCACAATACCTCAGGCTCTGAGCTTACATACGATCTGACAAGATGCAAGGCTCTTGACGGAAAGGGTATTAACGAGCTTTGCGATTACGTAGGAACAGGTAAAGCGTCTCTTAACGGCAACCTTATCACTGTTCCTGCTTATACAACTGTAATCCTTAAATAATGTAAACCAAACTTCACAAATAACCACAAAAAAACGAAGATATATCAAAATATGAATAACAAATTTGTTGTAAATATTATTCATCGCCCCGAGCTTTCTCCCGAGTACGCGGAGAAGGCCCTCGGCGGGGCGAAGGGCGTGAGAGATGAGTCTCTTGACATCTTCCGCTTCCAGCAGGACACTGCCCATAAATACGGTCTTAAGACCACTATTCAGATCACTTACGCATCCCTTTTCTCCGATGTGATCATCGACCTTGCAAAGGAGGAGCATGAGAAGTACGGAGACGAGATAGGACTTTCCCTTCTCGGCCTTCCTTGTCCCGAGTTCAGAGCGAAGTATAAGACAGAGGACTTCTGCATCTGGATGTTTGACGAGGCTACAAAGACAGAAATTATCGATGACGTTTTCGGTAAATTCTATGAGAAATTCGGCTTCTATCCCGAGTCCACAAGCTCCTATTTCCTTGATGCTTATACCATCAACTATATCAAGGAAAAATACCCATCCGTAAAGTGCGCGGTAGCTACTTGTTGGGAGGAGGGTCCCAAGGCCTTCCATACCTGCAATAACTCTTGGTATACCTTTATGGACGGCGGCCCTTGGAATCCTTGGATTCCCTCTAAGGTAAATTCCCATTGCCCCGCATCCGATGCTGACGATGACTCCGGCATTGTTGCAATTCCTCATCTTTCCCGTGACCTTATGGCTTGCTTTGACGGAAACGGCTCTAACTTTGGAACTCATCCTCAGAACGTTCTCCGCGGTATGATTTACTATAACGACGAGGGCGAATTTGAATATCCCTATCTTTACAATCTCGTTGACCAGTACCGCCATCTTGGCAAGTACAACGACGGATACAGCTACAATATGATGTTCGTAGGTCCGGGCTGGCTTAATAAGCGCGGCCGCTGGGAGGCTCCTTACGAGCTTCTTGCCAAGTCCTACGACGACGGAATGAAGTATTACGGTAAATTGAAGCAGGAGGGCAAGCTCATTGATATGACTATGAGCGAGTTTGCCGATTTCTATCGCTCCTGCCACAAGGATTACTCCCGCGGCGAGTGCGCTATGTGGAAGGACATCCTTTACGGAAGCGAGAAGGAGTATTTCTGGTATGCAGACCCTGCTATGAGAACCTGCTTCGACTTCAATCAGGGCGGCGCGATGATCGACCTTCGCCCCTATATTGCGAGAATTCCTCAGAAAACCGGCATCGGCACAGATAACGTTTACGATGCATCCCACCCCTACCTTATTCAGATCAACTACCGCGCGGGCTACTTCACCCACTATGCGGGAGCAGGTACTATCAAGTCCTGCAAGGTAAGCGCAAGAGGCGTCAGCGCCGATCTTTGCCTTACAAGAACTATGGCTCGCTTTGAGAGAATAGAGGGCGGCGTGCGTATCATCACTAACCCCGTAACCCTTGATCTCGGCGGTCTCGAAGTTGTGGTTGAGTCTAGATTTACCATCTATGATGGTAAGGGCGAGGTTATCACCGAGCGTATCATAAAGAATGACCTCGGTGGCGAGTCTGTAACCTTTGAGGAATACTTCACCGGCGGCTTCGGCACTACCGAGTATCAGGCAGATATGACTAATATCACCCTCGGCGTTGACGGCGAGAGTATGCCCTTCTCCTACCACGGAAAGAAGATTGTGGGCAAAAACGCAAGCCGCGCCTACGTTGAGATCCCCGAGGTTATGACGGTGGTTGAAATGGGCGGCGATAACGACGAGGCTTTGGTGGAGGAGGGAATAGCCTTCTCCCCCGTATACCACCTTGCTACAAAGAAAACTATCAGCGAAGGAGGAGTAAAGACATGGCTCAGGCTTCAAAAGGTAAATTAAACTTCAGATGTCCCTCATGCTTTATGAGAGATATCGATATCGATATGTTCTTTGACGGCGAGAAGAGCGAGTATTACTGTCTCCGTTGCGGATTTACAGGCAAAGAAGAGGACGTTCTCCGTCTTAACGAGGCGGCAAGATACCGCTACCGCGCAATGAAGATGCGCGTGGTTGACTTTGGAGAGGATAACGAGCCTCCGAAATTCATACCTCACAGGAGAGGCGAGCAATGATACTTGGAATTGACGCATCTACCTATCTTGAGGAGCTGGAAAACGGCGCAAAATACTACGACGGCTCATCCGAGATAGATCCCCTTGATGCCTTTGTGGCAAACGGAGTAAATTATATGCGAATCAGGGTGTGGAACAACCCCTACAGTCCCGAGGGCGAGCCCTATCTTGCCGGTACTGCCGACATTGAAAATTACGTAAAACTCGGTAAGTTAGCTAAAGCTAAAGGTTACCACCTTTATATGGATCTCCATTATTCCGATTTCTGGGCAGACCCCGGCAAGCAGTTCATTCCCAAGGCCTGGGCAGATTACAGCCTTGACGAGCTTGTGGATGCGGTATACGGCTTCACCCGTGGGTGTCTTGAGACGGCTATCCGAGAGGGAGTCGCTCCTGAGATGATCCAGGTGGGAAATGAGATCACCAACGGCATTCTCTGGCCGGTAGGAAAGCTGGAGGTGGACGGTAAGAGAGGTAACTACGAGAACTTAACGAAGCTTCTTTCCGCAGGAGCGAGAGCCTGCCGAGAGCTTCTTCCCGAGGCAAAAATAATGCTCCACCTTGAGAGAAGCAACGATAAAGAGGTTTATCAGGAGTTCTTCTCGGAAATGGAACGCGCGGGCGTTGATTTTGACGTTATCGGCGCATCCTATTATCCCTTCTGGCACGGACTCCCCGAGGAGCTTTTCGATAACCTTCGCGCCTGCCGCCGCTTCGGCAAGGAGATTATGATAGCTGAGCTTGGATACGGCTTTACCACCGAGGGATACTTCCTTAAAGGAAAGGAATGCCGCCTTGTGGTTGACGAATCTCTCTCCCGTGTTCCCGGCTTCACCGACGTTTATCCCATGACCCCCGAGGGACAGCGAGATTTCATACATTATATTATGAAACGCGCTCGTGAGGAGAGCATTGACGGCGTATTTTACTGGGAGCCTATCTGGCTTCCCGGAGAGGGAATATGCTGGGCGTCCGAGGCAGGGCAGAGATATATTCACGAGGAAGGGAAATCCACCCATAACGAGTGGGCAAATCAGTGCCTTTTCGACTATGAGGGAAGAAGGCTTCCTGCCTTCGATGAATTCAAATAATTAACGAAAACGCATAAAAATTCATTAAAACGTAAAAGCAGGTAAAAAAACACTTGTCAATATGTTAAAAAAATGTTAGGGCAGTTTGTACAAAACGCCGAAAATGAAGAATTTAAGCTTATTCTTATTGACAAAATTGACTAATGGTGTTATAATACTATACGCGCAATAAGCGTAAATAAAATTTTTTTATAGGAGGATTACTCAAAATGAAAATGAGTAAGATTTTTTCCCTTATTCTCGTTGTTGTTATGCTCTTCAGCATGACATCCTGTGACTGGCTTAAGGATATCTTTGGCGATGGTCCTGACAACGGTGGCGACAACGAGCTCGCAGGTACATACGACGTAACCCTTTGGGTTTCCGAGATCGCAGGCGTTGCTGATCTCACAGCTCAGCAGATCGATGCTTTCGAGGCTGCTAACCCCGGTATCGTAATCAACGCTTCCATCGAGGGCGTTTCCGAGGCTAACGCTGCAGGTCAGGTTCTTACCGACGTTGCATCCGCTCCCGACATCTACTGCTTCGCACAGGACCAGCTCGCTCGTCTTGTACAGGCTTCCGCTCTTGCACCTCTCGGTGAAGCTGCTGCTAACACAGTTAAGGCTAACAACGATGCAGGTTCCGTTGCTGCAGGTACAGTTGCAGGTCAGCTCTACGCTTATCCTATGACTTCCGACAACGGCTACTATCTCTACTATGATACCAGCATCATCACCAATCCCGAAAGCATGGAAGACATCATCGCTGCTTGCGAAGCAAACGGCAAGACCTTCCGTTACGCTCTCGAGAACGCTTGGTACACCGCTTCCTTCTTCTTCGCAACAGGTTGCGTTTCCGAGTGGACAATGGATGAGACCGGTAAGTTCACTTCCGTAAACGATACCTTCAACTCTCCCGAGGGTCTCGTTGCTATGAAGGGTATGCAGAAGCTCGCTCAGTCCTCTTGCTACGACTCCAACGCTGATATCTTCACCAACGCTGGCGCTATCGTAACAGGTATCTGGAATGCTAACGCAGCTGCAGAGCACTTCGGCGCAAACCTTGGTGCTACAGATCTTCCTTCCTTCACAGTTGACGGTCAGTCTTACCACCTTGGTTCCTTCACAGGTAACAAGCTTATGGGTGTTAAGCCTCAGACAGATTCCAAGAAGAATGCAGTTCTTCACCTCCTTGCTCAGTGGCTCACTAACGAAGAGTGCCAGATGGCTAGATACAACGAGTATCAGTGGGGTCCCTCTAACAAGGCAGCTCAGCAGTCTCCCGAGGTTCAGGCTAACAAGTCTCTTGCAGCTCTTGCACTTCAGGGCGCTTACGGTAGACCTCAGGGCCAGATCGAGGGCTCTTGGTGGGATATCGCTAAGGTTCTTGGCGCAGACGCAAAGAACGCTAAGACTGATGCAGATCTTCAGGCTTCTCTTGACACATACACAGATACAATCGACGCTATCTTCGAGAAGACTCCCGAAGAGCTTGCAGCTTGGTCTGTTATCGGTAACATCTGCGGTACTAACTGGGATACAGATATCAGCATGACAGAAGTAGCTCCCGGCGTATTCGAGTCCGCTCCTCTTGAACTCAACCAGGGTGAAGAATTCAAGTGCCGTCAGGGTGCTTCCTGGACTGTTAACTTCGGCGCTAACGGCGAATTCAACGCTGAAAAGAACTGTGTAGTTGACGTAACAGGTACATACGTTGTTCGTCTTACCATTCTTGGTGAGCAGTCTGCAAAGATCGAGCTCATCGCTCAGTAATTTAACAGATTATTTTAGCTTTGGTGGCGGGGGATTTTCCCCCGCCCATCGAGGTAAGATAAGGCATTGTTAGCCAATGTACAATGAGGACAACAGTTGTCTTGTCTATCGGCTAATAATGCCTTCTCATATTAAAAAGGAGTTATATAAACTCGGTTTATATGTTTGATTTATGAAAAGAATTAATGATTTACAGTATTTAAAGCTGAATAAATTTTCAGCGTTTATGTACGACGTATTGATGTTCTTCTTATCCATACCCGGTTGGATCTGGGGGCTTATCTGCAAGCTGTTCAGCATTATCAAAACCGCTCTCGTATGGGTAAAGGACGAGATCGTTGACATATTCAATACCTTCAAAAGAGGTAACAGATCGGTAAGATGGTCCTTCCTTATCTTCGGTCTCGGTAATCTTCATTACGGCCAGAAGCTCAGAGGTATCCTCTTCCTTATCTTCGAAATAATCTTCGGTATTTATATGGTAGTTCCCAGCGGCGGTATTCACTGGCTTAAAAAGGTACAGTGGTTCCAGGTTGGTAAGACCATCGGTACTGTACAGAGCGGACTTGTTTACAACCCCATCTACGACGTTTATGAGAGAGTTCCCGGTGACGACTCTGTAAGAGTTCTCCTTTACGGTATGCTTACAGTATTCTTCATCATCGGCTTCATTATGACATGGAGAATGCAGGTTAAGCAGTGCAAGACCTGTATGGACATCGTAGCAAGCGGTAAGAAGATCAAGAGCGGCAAGGAAGACCTTCAGTCTCTTCTTGACGACCAGTTCCACAAGACTCTTCTTGCTCCCTCTCTTATCGGTATTCTTGTATTCACAGTTATTCCTACCATCTATATGTCCCTCATTGCCTTCACAAGCTATGACGGCGCCCACGACGGTTATGCTAACCTCTTCGGTTGGGTAGGTCTTGAGCATTTCAACGAGATCTTTGATATGGGTGAGGGCGGTCTCGGTCTTGCCTTCGGCGAGATCCTTTCCTGGACACTTATCTGGTCCTTCTTTGCAACCTTCTCTAACTACTTCCTTGGTATGTTCGTAGCTATGGCTATTAACAAGAAGGGCATCAGACTTAAGAAGTTCTGGAGAACAGTTCTGGTTATGACCATTGCTATTCCTCAGTTCGTATCTCTCCTTTACGTATCCAAGCTCTTTGATGCTTCGGGTATTATCGGTAGCTTCCTTAAGGTGAATAACCTTCTTCCCGAGTCTCTTGTAGCAAACCACGTCTACACACTCTGGGGTGATCCTGTAACCGCTAAGATCCTTCTTATTGTTATCAATATTTGGATCGGTATTCCTTACATTATGCTTATGGCTACCGGTATTCTTATGAACATTCCTGAGGATCTTTACGAGTCTGCAAAGATCGACGGTGCATCCTCTGTTCAGCAGTTCACAAAAATTACACTTCCCTACATGCTCTTCGTAACAGGTCCTTACCTTCTTACAAGCTTCGTAGGAAACCTTAATAACTTCAACGTTATCTACCTTCTGACAGGCGGTAACCCCATCAAGGGTCTCGCAGGCGGCGCATCTGTAGGTCACACAGATTTGCTTATCACATGGCTCTTCAAGATGACTCTCGGAAGTTCCTCCTCCAAGTATTACTACGCATCGGTTGTCGGTATCCTTATCTTCGTAGTAGTAGCATTCCTGTCACTGATTGTTTATAACGTAATTCCTTCAACAAAGAATGAGGAGGACTTCGGATAATGAAAAAGAATAATACCTCCACCATCCAGAAAACCGGTCTCGGCGCAAAGGCAAGCAGAAGACTTGGTAATACATTGATATACATCCTTCTCATTACAATCACTGTAGTTTGGCTCTTCCCCTTCTTCGGAATCGTGCTTGAGTCCTTCAGAGTTGAGCGTCCTGATATGGTTGGATATCTTATCCCCAAGGAATTCGGTCTTGATAACTATATGAGACTCTTCAATGAAACCGACTTCCTTAGCTGGTTCTCCAATACCGCTATAATCGGTGTTGCAACCGCTTTCATTCAGACATTCTTCGTTCTTACAATGTCTTACACCCTTTCCAGAATGAGATTCAAGGGCAGAAAGGGCCTGATGAACTTTATGCTTGTTCTTGGCATGTTCCCCGGCTTCCTTACTATGATTCTTATTTACAAGGTGTTTGCAGACTTGCATCTTATTGAGGCGCAGGCTCCTCTCGGTCTTATCATCGTTTATTGCGCATCTTCCGGTATGGGATACCACGTATCCAAGGGCTTCTTTGATACCATTTCCAGAAGCCTTGACGAGGCTGCAAGAGTTGACGGTGCTACCCGTTTCCAGGTGCTTTACAAGGTTATCCTTCCTCTCTCCAAGCCTATCATCATTTACACCATACTTATGGGCTTCATGGCTCCTTGGGGCGACTTTATGATGGCTAAGTACCTCATTCACGAGAATAGCGCAGGTATGACCGTTGCCGTTGGTATGCACGAGTGGCTTTCGGCAACTATTGTAAACACTAACTATACTATGTTCTGTGCTGCGGGCGTTATCGTAGCGATCCCCGTAGTTACCGTCTTCCTTCTCCTTCAGAAGTATTACGTTGAGGGTGTAACAGGCGGCGCAGTTAAGGGCTAACTTAAAGATAGGAGAATTAAAATGGCTTCAGTAAAATTAACTAATGTTAAAAAGATATACGGCAAGAATACGGTTGCGGTTCAGGACTTCAACCTTGAGATTGCCGACAAGGAATTTATTGTTTTCGTAGGTCCTTCGGGATGCGGTAAGTCCACCACTCTCCGTATGATCGCAGGTCTTGAGGACATTTCTGAAGGTACAGTCGAGATCGACGGCGTTGTTGTAAACGACCTTCAGCCCCGTGACCGTGATATCGCCATGGTATTCCAGAACTATGCGCTTTATCCTCACCTTACAGTATTTGAAAATATGGCGTTCAGCCTTCGCCTTAAGAAGATGCCTCAGAAAGAGGTTTATGCAAAGGTTACTAACGCAGCAGAGATTCTCGGCATTACCGAGTTCCTCGCAAGAAAGCCCAGAGCTCTTTCCGGCGGTCAGCGTCAGAGAGTTGCTATCGGCCGTGCGATGGTTCGTGACTCCAAGGTATTCCTTATGGACGAACCTCTCTCTAACCTTGACGCAAAGCTTCGTAACCAGATGAGAGCAGAGATCATTCTTCTCCGTAAGAAGATCGATACAACCTTCATTTACGTAACACACGACCAGACAGAGGCTATGACTCTCGGTGACCGTATCGTTATTATGAAGGACGGCTTCATCCAGCAGGTTGGCACTCCCACAGAGGTATTCGATATGCCCAAGAACCTCTTCGTTGCTGAGTTCATCGGCGCTCCCAAGATGAATACCTTCCGTTCCAAGCTTTATTACGAGGGTGGCCACCACTACGTAACAGCTTACGGCGCGAAGATCCTCGTTGACGGCAAGAAGGCAGATATGCTTAGAGCTAAGAATATTGGCGGCGGAGATATCATTCTCGGCGTTCGTCCCGAGCATATCAAGCTCACCAACAAGAATAACCCCGGCGCAATCGCTTGCAAGATCGAGGTTAATGAAATGATGGGTAGCGAGCTTCACCTCCACGTTGCAACCGCAACAGGTGACAGACTCATCGTTCGTGTTCCCACTGTTTCTCTTGATGACGGTATCAGAAACGCGCTCGTTGCAGGTGCAACAATTTACGTTACCTTCGAGGGTAAGGTAATGCACTTCTTCGATCCCAAGACAGAGCAGAATCTTCTCTTCTGATAAATACTTACACGGCGTGATGCTCTTATCGGGCATCACGCCGTCCCTTTTCAGGGTGGTAAAGCGGAGAATGGAGATGTAGCTGAAGGCGAAATTTGATCTTCTTTCGTTGTGTCTTGCAGTTATCAAAAAAAGTCGTCGCACCCGACTTTTCTTGTCACGCAGCCTATACAGCAAAAAAACAGCGGTTTTTGCCAACTTAAATTAGCAATAACCGCTGTTTTTCTATTCAACTGATGTTTTTTAGATTGAACTTAGCGTCTTAAATTAGGTAAGCTTGGGGTGGCCGTACATAATGGTTGTGATAAGGTCGAATACCCATGTAATGGTGCATCCGCCAACAACCCAGATGATACCGATAATAATGCCTACAAAGTCCTTGTGAGCAACGCCCTTAACGATACGGTAGATAGCCCATACGATGTCAAGGAAGGGGAGGCAGAGGATGATCTTAACAAGCTGAGGAAGCTTGTCAACAGTTTTCACGAGATCATTGAGTAATTTCATTTTTTGGTCTCCTTTTAGTAATAAAATCAGCAAGGGTGTCTGGGGATCAAAAAAGTCCTTGAGCCACAGAAAATGCGGCTTACCATGCCTATTTATATTTTACATAAAAACCCTTTTCTTGTCAACTGATATTCGTTCAAATTTACAATTATTAATAAAATATTCAAAAAAAATTCAAAAAACCGCGGTTTTCTAAATATTTGAGAAAAATATTACAAAAACTATTGCAAAAATATAAAATAAATGTTAAAATAACTATGTATGAGCAAAAATCAATTGCTAAGTTTAAAAGGGAGATAATAAATGGGTATTTTAGGCATTATAGGCAACGACGTTCTTATAGTTTCTCTGGCATCCTGGCTTATCGCGCAGCTTACGAAGATAGTTATCAACGCAATCGTGACTAAGCGTTTGAACGTTGAGCGCCTTTTTGGTGACGGCGGTATGCCATCAGGACATTCTGCAACAGTAACGGCAATGGCACTGATGACCGGCTTTAGGCTGGGATTTGACAATCCGATCTTTGGCATTGCTATGGTTTTTGCTATCGTTGTAATGCACGATGCTACAGGCGTGCGCCAGGAGGCAGGAAAGCATGCGCGTTCCATCATCGAGCTTGCCGAGACATTCAATGAGTATCTTCTGGAGCATGATGAGGAGGTCAAGCTCGAAAAGCTTAAAACCCTTGTGGGACACACTCCCTTGCAGGTGATTTGCGGTGTAGGAATCGGTATAATCGTGGTAGTGCTTTACCTTGTTATCACCAGGGACTTCGAAACTCTCATATCCTTTATTCCAACAAATATGTAAAATAAAAAATATAATTTCCAAGAAGGAGAAACAACAAAATGAAGGTTTTAGTTATTAACGCAGGCAGCTCTTCCCTTAAGTTCCAGCTTATCGACATGGAGAACGAGTCTGTAATTGCAAAGGGTATTTGCGAGGAGATCGGCGGCAAGTCCAGATTCAAATATTCCGTTCCGGAAAAGGATACTTATAAGGCAACACCCGATATGCCTAACCACGCAGTAGCGCTTCAGCTCGTTCTTGATACTCTCGTTTCCGAGGATAAGGGCGTTATCAAGTCCACCTCCGAGATCAGCGCGGTAGGACACAGAGTTCTTCACGGCGGCGCAAAGCTTTCCGGCTCTGTTCTCGTTACCGATGAGGTTAAGGCAATCATCGAGGAATGCTGCGACCTTGGCCCTCTTCATAACCCTGCAAACCTTAAGGGCATCGTAGAGTGCGAGAAGATCATGTCCGTTCCTCAGGTAGCGGTGTTTGATACATCCTTCCATCAGACAATGCCCGCATCCTCTTATATGTATGCGATTCCTTACGAATATTACGAGAAGTACCACATCCGCCGCTACGGCTTCCACGGTACCTCTCACAGATATGTTACACAGCGCGCTATCGCTCACCTTGGCAAGCCCGCTGATCAGTGCAACATCGTTACCTGCCACCTTGGTAACGGCGCTTCTTTCGCAGCTGTTAAGGGTGGTAAGTGCTACGACACCTCTATGGGCGTTACTCCCGCAGAGGGTATTATGATGGGTACTCGCGCAGGCTCTATCGATCCCGCTATCATCCCTTACCTTATGAGAAAGGGCGAGCTTACCACAGCAGACGACGTTGACAGATTCCTTAACAAGAGATCGGGTATGCTAGGTGTAACCGAGATCACCAGCGATAACCAGGAGATCGGTAACCTCGCGGCAGAGGGCAACGAAAGATGCAAGCTCGTAGTTGAGATGTACAAGCACCAGATCGCTAAGTACGTTGGCTCTTACATCACCTGCATGGGCGGTACAGATGCTATCGTATTCACCGGCGGCATCGGCGAGAATGCAGGCGAGTACAGAAGCGCGGTATGCGAGAAGCTTGCCTTTATGGGAGTTAAAATCGACGAGGCCAAGAACAAGATCAGAGGCGAGGAAGTAGAGATTTCTACCCCTGATTCGACAATTAAAGTTTACGTTCTTCCTACAAACGAGGAGCTTATGATCGCAAGAGATACGCTCGAAATCGTGAACGGTCTTAAATAATTTTGCAAAAAAACGGCCGTGCCATTCATTTGGCATGGCCTCTCTTCTAAGTAAAACAAGGAGTTTTTCTTTTAATGTACGACGAGCTTACCAAGGTTGATATACAGAAAATGGAGGAGGAGATACGCTACCGCAGAGTGACTCTTGCTCCGCAGCTTGGCGCAGAGCTTAAGCGAACCCGCGAGTACGGTGACCTTTCCGAAAACGCCGAATACAAGGAGGCGAAAAGGGAGAAGCGCAAAAATGAGAGCCGCATCCGCTATCTTGAAAATATGATCAGGACTGCGAGGGTCATAGATGTGGATTCGAGCGAGGGCGTGGTATCCCTTTTTGATAAGGTTCTAATATACAACGAGAAGATGGGTAAGGAGAAGGAGATAGAGATCGTTACCACCCTCCGTCAGAATGCGCTTCTCGGCTACGTATCCAAGGAGTCGCCTCTAGGCTCGGCTCTTATGGGACATAAGGTAGGCGACAGAGTAGAGGTAGTTGTAAATCCCACCTCCTCATATTATGTGGAAATCAGAAGGATCACCAAGGGTGAGGATGATACGGGTATTCCCATCAGCGGATATTGATTTTATGTGAAAGGAGCTTTTGATATGGCTACTCAAGACAGAAAATTAAAGATTTTTGATTACGATCCCAGACTTTTAGAGTTTGAGGCAGATATAAATCTCCGTATGGAGAACTATAAGAGAAAGAAAGCGGAGCTGGTTGGCAAGCGCGGAAGGCTTATTGATTTCGCCAATGCCCACGAGTATTTCGGCTTCCATAAAAGAGAGGACGGCTCCTGGGTCTACAGAGAGTGGGCGCCGGGTGCAGACGCCCTTTATCTCATCGGCGATATGAACGGATGGGAGCCTCGCGATCTTCGTATGACCCGTCTTGATAACGGCGTTTTCGAGCTTGTTTTGCCCCCAGAAAAGAATCTTTTCCACGGCTGTCACGTTAAGGTCGTAGTTGAGGGAAATGGCAAATTCGTTGAGAGAATTCCCGTATACGCAAGAAGGGTAGTTCAGGATAAGGGAAACTACGCTTGGTGCGCCCAGATAGTTGACCTTCCCGAATATCAGTGGCAGGACGATGGCTTTATCCCCGATAAAAACGTGCTTATATACGAATGTCACGTGGGTATGGCTCAGGAGGAGGAGAAGGTAGGAACATACGTGGAATTCCGCGATAATATCCTCCCCAGAATAAAGGAGCAGGGCTATAATACCATTCAGATAATGGCTATAATGGAGCATCCCTATTACGGCTCCTTCGGCTACCAGGTTTCATCCTTCTTTGCGGCATCCTCCCGCTACGGCGATCCCAATGAGCTGAAGAGCCTTGTGGATACCGCTCACAAGATGGGGATAACCGTTCTTCTCGACGTGGTTCACTCCCATGCTATTAAGAATCCCAACGAGGGTCTCTTTGAGTTTGATACCACGCCTTATCAGTATTTCCACGATGGTGCTAAGGGCCATCACCCCGCTTGGGATACCAAGCTCTTTAACTACAATAAAAACGAGGTCCTCCACTTCCTCCTTTCAAACCTGAAGTTCTGGATGACCGAGTATCACTTTGACGGATTCCGATTTGACGGAGTTACATCTATGCTTTACCACGATCACGGTCTTGGCAAGGCGTTTACATCCAACGCGGATTACTTCTCCCTCAATACTGATACAGAGGCTGTCACCTATCTTCAGCTTGCAAACGAGCTTATAAGAGAGGTCAATCCTCACGCGATTACCATAGCCGAGGATATGTCGGCTATGCCCGGTATGTGCATGAAGATCAAGGATGGCGGATGTGGCTTTGACTTCCGTCTTGCAATGGGACTTCCCGATCTCTGGATAAAGCATATCAAGGATAAGCCCGCAGAGATGTGGGATATGAGCTGGATCTGGTGGGAGCATATTAACCGCCGTCCACATGAAAAGACTGTGGCATACGCGGAATCTCACGATCAGGCACTTGTAGGAGATAAGACTATAATCTTTCGCCTTTGCGACGCAGAGATGTATACCTCTATGAGGAAGGACTCGGGCTCTGACGTTATCTTCCGCGGAATTTCTCTTCATAAGATGATAAGACTTCTTACTTCTACTGCAGGAGGCGAGGGCTACCTTAACTTTATGGGTAACGAGTTCGGCCATCCCGAGTGGCTGGACTTCCCGAGAGAGGGTAACGGCTTCAGTCATTACTATTGCCGCCGTCAGTGGAGCCTTGTTGATAATCCCCAGCTTCAATATGAGTATATGAACGAGTTTGATAAGGCGATGATCGGTATTATAAGAGAGGGACGTCTGTTTGAAAAAAAGGAAAAGTACGTGCTTCACGATAACGAAAGGCAGGTCTTGGTATACAGGAGAGGTGACTACGTATTCGCCTTCAACTTCAGCCCTAACAACTCTTATCCCGATTACACTATCGAGAACCTTCCTCGCGGAAAATACAAAACTGTTCTTTCTACCGACGATTATTGCTTCGGCGGCCACGGCAGAATTGCTCGCGAGATTTATAATGCTAAAAAGACAGATGGTGGAAAAATAGGCTTCAATATATATCTTCCTGCCAGAAGCGCTCTCGTTATGAAGGTGGAAAAATGATAGAAAACTCTGTAAAATGTAAACAAGCATTGTCGTTTGCTACTAAAAAACACGAGGGTCAGACAAGAAGAGGCGGAATACCTTATATCACGCACCCCATGGCTGTAGCGCAAATGATGGCAGATCGCGGCCTTGGCGAGGAGTATATTCTTTCAGGACTCTTCCACGATCTCTTAGAGGATACCGATGCTACCGAGGCTGAAATTCTCGCCCTCAGCAGCGAGGAAGTCCTCGCTGCCGTAAAGCTTCTTACAAAGCAGCCGGGCTACGCAATGGCGGACTATATGAGAGGAATCTTGGAAAACCCGATTGCCCGACGGGTTAAGGCGGCAGACAGAATACACAATCTCTCCTGCGCCCACGAATGCTCCGAGGAGTTCAGAGTCAGATATATCAAGGAGAGCATTGATTGGTATCTGAATCTCTCTCCCGAGATCGCCCCCTTGGTGATAAAGCTTATAGGCACTCTCACCGACAAAAGCCAAATTCCCGAGGAATATATGTCGCGACTTCAATAAACTGACAGTATATAAAAAAGCACGGTAAAGGCATTGCCAATGGCACCTCTACCGTGTTTTTATATCTTGGAATTTTGTTTTATCTTTTAAGGAAGGTCACCCCGGTACCAATAGGTGGCTGTGATCCTATGCCTTTTCCGAATTATTCCTTTGATTTGATGATCTTTATAGGCTTTATACAGTGCAGTATCAAAAGAGGAATTACCGTAGAGGCAAGACCAAGTACCAATGTCAGGGCAAATGCGGCAAGTATAAGCTCGTTGGAAAATGCGATAATGGTAAGGTTGCCGAATTTTTCTCCCACAATGGCCTCAAAGGAATCCAAGATCAGTCGGTTTGCCTTATCCACCAACAGTAGTGAGCCTATATAGCTGATTATCCATATAGCTACAGTTATAACTAGGTTCTCAAGCACGAATATTTTTGCTATATCTCTGCTTCTGCCTCCCATGGCCTTGATAACGCCTATCTGATAGGTGTTGGTTCTTACGTTGGAAATTCCGTGAGAGATGAGGAAAATAACTATGAGGGCCATAGTGATCATTTCCAAAAGCTTAAAGAGATCGGTGAACATTTTAACGCTGTCGGTAATAAATACCACTACTTCACTGTTAGATTCCGGCCAGACAAAGCCACGATACTCCATATTATCGAGAATTCTGCCTATATCCTTGTAACCGTCAATATAAACTGCAAAAGGAATAACGTCGTATCCAACAAGCTCGTAGAAATCCTCATAGCTGATATAAGGATTATAATACCTGGGAGACAGAGCGTCGCTCGAATAGAATGTCAGGGACTTATCATAGATCAGCTCACCCTCTTTATTGGGATACTCATATCTTTGCAGGTTGACAGTGTAGCCTCCTTCTGCAGTTCCGGAATCTGTATGGTCATAGTCAGAAATTATATTGTTTGCTTCCAGAAGCTGCAAAAGGTAGCTTGTAACGATGATTTCACCGGGCTTACATCTTGCGCTGGGAACAAATATAATATCTTCAAGCTCTATGCTCATATCCAGATCGTTTGTTATAACGAATCCGTCGCCTCTTGCAAAGCTTCGGTATCTTACGTCTGCTATGACGGTAGGGAAGCTTTCGTTCAAGCTATATCCGATAGCGAGATTTGCGTTAACGTCGCGCATCAGCAAAGTCATTTTGTCAAGCTCCAGAAGCTCGATTCCTTGCATATTTGATATCTTATTTTCGGCTACTATAGCGATTTCCTCAGCGTATTTCTCTTTGTACCCCGTATATATTATAGCCGCGACACGCCCCTTGCGCAAGCCGCCGTAATTGAATTCGTAGGAAAGTATGCTATCGTAGGTGGAAAGGGCGTTTTCAAGTATTGCATCTGCTACGTAGTCGGTGATAATAATACCGCCGCTGTTTCTGGATGCATTAATGTCTCCTGCCAGCACGCGCAGCTCTCCGTCCACTCCGAATTGCTTTATGAGATACTCCTCATCACATACAAGAGTACCGCCCATTTTATTCACGTATATGTTGTTTTTACCGTAGCGAACAGCACCGACTGTTTCCTTTTCCACGTCGCTTTCCTGATCGATAATGTCGATGGGGAGGCAATAGCTGTAGAGGAGATAGGTCTTCATATCTGATCCGCCCAGCTTTGCAAGCTCCTCCATATCATCTGCGGTGATGCAGCTCAGCTTGTTTGAAATCTTTTCGCCCGAAGAGCTCGTATGGGAGCTTTTTCTCAGCGCAACCACGCTGCTTTCGCTTTTTACTATACCCTCGACAGCTCTGTTGCCGTCAAAGGTGAGGAAGGATTGCATAATTATAAGAAGCACCAGGATGACTGAGGAGATGAGTGCGGTGGAGGCCGCTCGTATCTTACCGGCCCCTAAAAATGAGGAGAAGAGCTTAAGGACGGTCTTTGCCTTCATTGCCGAGTGGCGGAGCGCAACTCTTTCCCCTGTACCCTTTATTTGCCTTGTAGGCTCATAGCCACTATCGTTCTGTCTGAGATTTCGTATAGGCTGATGGCGGTGATGTGCCTTTATTCTTGCGATGTCGTTTTCTGTCAGATTTCTGTTGTAGGGAAGAATGAGCGAGCCGAATTTATCTACGGTCAATTCGTTTGTATAGTCAGCACGTTTGCTGTAATCGGCAACTATTTTGCCGCCTTGAAGCTCAATAATTCTGTCTCCGTATTTTTCCGCATCAGGCATATCGTGAGAAACGATAACCACGAGCCTCTCTCTTGATATCTCATGGAGTAGGTCCATTATCTGAGCCGACGTATTATTATCAAGATTGCCCACCGGCTCGTCGCAGAGCAGAACGTTAGGATTTTTTATTAACGCTCTGGCGATAACCACTCTTTGCTTTTCGCCGCCCGAAAGCTCGGAGGGATATCGCTTCTCATAGCCCTCGAGGTCAACCCGTTTCAGTGCAAGGCGAATATCCTTGTGGCTTGCATTGGCGATCTCGGCGGAGAGACGTATATTTTCCGCCACTGTCAGCTCCTCAATAAGATGGAAGTCCTGGAATATAAACCCTACGTGAGATGCGCGATATTTGTAAAAGTCTGCCTTTTTGAAATGAGAAAGATCATTGCCAAAGGAAACGATTCTGCCGTCGTTAAAGGAATCAAGTCCGCCTATCATATTAAGGAGAGTGGATTTTCCCGAGCCTGACTTTCCGATGATAAAGATCATGCCGCTGTCAGGCAAAGTGAGGCTGATTTTGTCCAGGGCAGTGCAGGTGCGCCGATTTTTAGATACGTATCGTTTTGTCAGATTTTGTATTACAATCACTTTTTTCTCTCCTTTAAAGCTTTAATAACAAAATTGTAGCACAAAGGCGTTTCTTTGTCAAGAATTACGCCGCATTTGGGGCAATTTAATTTAATGTGTAAGAAATAGCAATCAAAAACTTATCATGTGAAAAATGAAAGCTTAATATATAGGAAATGACGTTCAAAAAACAATATCTAAGAATAACGGTCAGAAACTTAATATGTAATAAATATCGATCAAAAAGCGGCAGAGACGCATATTAAGATGTCAAGACAGCATATTTATATAAGACTCTCACTATATATGATAAAAAAATCTGCCCATAAGTTACAAAAAACGAAAAAATTTTTAAAAAATGGTTGACAAACAGGGAAAAGGGTGCTATAATATACCACGGTTAGCAGAGGCTAACTCGAAAAATGCGATATTTAAATAAAAACATACAACTAACAAAGAATGGAGAGGAACGCTATGAATTTATGCGAGGCTACCATAGGTCAGGAATATCTCGTCCGTGAGATAAAGACCGGTGACGATGAGCTTAACAATTTCCTGTTTTCTCTTGGTTGCTATAGCGGCGAGAAGATCACCGTTATTTCGCGTAGGAGAAGCGGAATGGTTATAGCCATCAAGGACGCGAGATACCATATCGACAGTATGCTTGGAGAGGTTATCTTAGTTTGATTTTTTGCCGCCGTGTTAGCATAGGCTAACCGCATGTAAGATTCTGAAAACATAGAAGAAAACAAGGAGAAAAAATATGAGAATTGCTTTAGCAGGCAATCCTAATTCGGGCAAGACTACGATGTACAATGCCTTGACAGGAAGAAATGAAAAGGTGGGCAACTGGGCAGGTGTTACGGTTGACGTAAACGTCCACCCCATAAAAAAGAAATTTTACAGTGGGGAAGGGGAGCTTCTGGCAGTAGACCTACCCGGCGCATACTCTATGTCTCCCTTTACATCAGAGGAAAGCGTTACGAGAGATTATATTATAAACGCCCGTCCCGACGTCATTATAAACATCGTTGACGCTACTAATATCAGCCGCTCGCTCTTCTTTACAACACAGCTTCTTGAGCTTGGCATCCCTGTAGTAGTTGCTCTCAATAAGAGCGATATTAATGAGAAAAAGCAAACAATTATTGACAATAATGCCCTTTCTAAGGCTCTCAGATGTAAAGTCGTTAACACGGTCTCTCTCGATGGAGAGGGACTTGATCAGCTTATTGCCACCGCAATATCCCTTGTAGGTCAGGGACAGACCGCGCCTTACAAAGGCGGGGATACAAACATGAACAATAAGGAGGCGGTTAAGAGAGCTGACATCAAACGCTTTGAGTTTGTAAAGAGCATAGTCTCCAAGGTTGAGGAGCGTAAGGTGCTTACTAAGGATCGCTCCATCGACGACAAGATAGACAACGTGCTTACTAACAAATGGCTTGGAATTCCCATCTTCGGTGTGGTCATGTTCCTTGTGTTCGGAGTTTCTCAGGCGTGGGTTGGTCCTCTTATCGCCGATGCTTTCGTAGGTCTTATTGAGATCTTCCAGGGCTGGGTAGGCACCCTCTTTGAGGAGGGCGCAATATTCGGAAGCGCTCATCCCCTTTTTCCCGCTCTTCTGGTTGACGGTATTATCGGCGGCGTTGGCGCAGTAATCGGATTCTTGCCTCTGGTAATGGTTATGTACTTCCTAATCGCAATGCTTGAGGAATGCGGATATATGTCAAGAGTTGCAGTCGTGCTCGACCCCATCTTCAAGAAGGTCGGTCTCTCGGGTAAATCGGTTATCCCCTTCGTAATTTCGGTTGGTTGTGCGATCCCCGGTGTTATGGCGAGCCGTACTGTCAAGAACGAGAGAGAAAGACGGGCTACCGCAATGCTCTCTCCATTTATGCCCTGCGGCGCAAAGCTCCCCGTTATCTCTCTCTTTGCAGGCGTGTTCTTCGATAACAGCTGGATAGTTTCAGCTCTTATGTACTTCGCAGGTATCGCTCTTATCTTTATCGGCGCATTTGTGGTTAACAAGATCGCAGGCTACAGAGCGAAGAAATCTTACTTCATTATCGAGCTTCCCGAATACAAAGCTCCTTCATTCAAGCACGCGTGGAATACAATGCTCTCCCGCGGCTGGTCTTACATAATCAAGGCGGGAACTATCATTCTCGTTTGTAACACAGCAGTTCAGCTTATGCAGAGCTTCAACTGGAGATTTGAGCTGGTTGAGGAGGGAATGGAGCATACCTCTATTCTTGCAGGCATCGCAACTCCCTTTGCCTTCATCCTTATTCCTCTCGGCTTCGGCGTTTGGCAGATGGCGGCGGCAGCGATCACCGGCTTTATCGCCAAGGAAAACGTTGTCGGCACCATCGCAGTTTGCTATGGTATCACCAACTTTATCAATGTTGATGATCTCGTTCTTGAGTCCGGCGCAGAAGAGGTTGCAGCTATCTTTGGTATTACTAAGGTTGCGGCTCTCGCTTGCCTTATGTTCAATCTCTTCACACCTCCTTGCTTCGCGGCAATCGGCGCAATGAACGCAGAGATCAAGGATAAAAAGTGGTTCTTCGGCGGTATTGGCCTTCAGTTTGCGACAGGATATACCGTGGCATTCCTTGTTTATCAGCTGGGAACTCTCTTCACAACAGGTAGCCTCGGCCAGGGCTTCTTCCCCGGACTTGCGGCCGTTGCAGTTATGATCGGTATCATCGTATTCCTGGCAGTTAAGGCCAAGGCTCAGGATAAGGTTGAATACACGCTTGAGTAAAGGTTAAAATATGGATCCTATCTTAGTTAATATATTTTTGGTTATTATTTTGTCCATCGTCATCGGCGCGGCGGCGCTCTATATTTACAAATCCAAGAAGGCAGGCGCGGCTTGCATAGGCTGCCCTTACGCCAAGGAATGCGCAAGTAAGCGTAAATGCGATTCGCAAAACGACAAAGACGGCGGAGGCTGTTGCCACTAACAAAAAAGTTGAGCAACGCCACATCTGTTATAAAATGTGACTAAACACAAACCGCCCAAAATGCAAATAATTCTTGACAAATCAAGAGTAAAATGCATCTTGGGTGGCGTTTTTTTGTTTTTATAATCTTAAGATATTTTTGTTATATCTGTGTTTTTTGATTTTTGTAAAAAAACATTTTTAATGTCTTTGTTTTGCGGTTTTTATGAGAAATGTTTTTCCGTCTCTACATCACAGTTTTTGCGATTTTCAACATTCAGGGTTTTGATTATGCTTTTTCGAGCCTCATCAGCAGCCTTGTAAGCGGTAATATAAGCAGCCCTGCAACAAGATTTCCCAATCCGTGAAGGATATCGAAGGTAGCGCCTGCGACTATCCAGGCGATCATACCCTGAAAATCCAAGCCGAACATCAGAGCCTCCGCAGGGGCGTAGAGTATGCCGTAGGCAAAGCCGTGTAGAGAGCAGATGACAGGATAGATAACGGCGCGCCATTTTTCATTTATGCTCTTTGGCAGGAGCATAGTCACGCCCCAAAGGATGGTCCAAATATAAAGATAGGGAACCCACCAAAGGCCAAATCCGCCGTAAAGTCCTGTCAGGATAGCGAAAATATAGATGGGGTAAAGAGCCTTTTTTCTATAGACCAAGGTGTAGGTAATTGTCAGCGCGCCGATGAGATGTATATTTGGAAGCGCATCCATCAGGAGCTTGGAGCAAAACATAATTGCGCCAAGCATAGAGAAAATTATCATTTCTCTGACGGTGATTTTTTTGTTTCTTCTTTCCAAGGCTTAAAATCCTACCGTATAAATAAATTCGTAGTGATCGCCGTCGGAAATCGCGAGGTCGGCAACTCCTACGTTTGTTGTCTCTCCGCCCTTGCAAACCTTCCACCAAGCTTGATTTGCGCTGTAGTCTGCCTTGATGCCGTTTGCAGTGTCAAAGAATGAGGGATCGTTTATTAGTGAATGCTCGTAGAGAGCCTCGCCAAGAGTTTCCTTGTCGGTCTTAAGAGTGATGGTAACAGACTGATCTTCGATAACGAATTCTACCTCGACGGTGGTATTTCCTTTGCCAAGCGTGGTATCCTCGGTGTAGGTCGCCTGCTCCCAAAGGCCGGTTACGTCAATCTTGTTCTTGAAGCAAGCGGTGAGAGAGAAGACCGTCAAAACAATAAGTAAAAGAGATAATGCGCGATTTGCAGTTTTCATGTGTTTTGTCCTTTCGGTTTAATAAAAATTCAAAAGGATAAAATAAAAGCACCTCTTCATGAGGCGCGAAAAGACAAGGATGAGCAAAACCGCATAACTCACCCAAAGTGTCGCTTCTCCTCATTTGCCCAAGAGAACCTTTACATAGCATTATATAATGCCGGACACAATTCAGCAGGCATTCCGACTTTTTTTGAGGGGAGAATTTTGATAAATACGTCGTTATAGCTCCGATACTCGCCTCGCAGTAGTTTTATACAGCGTCGGCAGTGTTTCTCGCTTCGCCTCGTCTTTACCTAAATATCCTCAAAAATTCACGGCAATGGCTGTTGTTACGGATTTTCACCGTATTTCCCCGCCCTTTGAACGCCGACCTTGCGGTCGGGAAATGTGTTTTATTCTTTTGTTGAATACATTATATCACTTTCCCCAAAAAAAGTCAACCTTTTCAGTGCAACTCACGGGAAAATACCAAAAATTGCGGCATTACAGCGATTTTTCCTTTGATGGTTACCATTTTTTCTGAGATGAGTTGTCGCCATTTTTTCTCGTTATCAAAAGAAAAGGGAATGCTTTTTTGATAACCCTATAGGATGGTCTCCGTTTTTCTATTCTCTCTACTTAACAGCGCGTCAAGTGCTATGTCGCCTTTTGTTGCCGTCTCTCTCGGATATTCTATAGAAAGACACGCAAAATATTTGATAACTTTGTTGTTAAAACTCCTTGACAAAGTGGTAAAATAATGATATAATTCTATTAGTTAAAAAATTAACAATCCCTTTAGGGAAAGCTGATTTAATAAAAAATGAAATGGAGAAAAAACAAAATGAATCGTTTAGAAAACAAGGTTGCTATTATTACAGGAGGTAACTCCGGCGTTGGCGCGGCTACCGCGCTTAAGTTCGCGTCCGAGGGCGCAAAGGTTGTTATCACCGCCCGCAGAGAAGCTCCTCTTCTTGAGGTTGCGGAAAAGGTTCGCGCTATTGGCGGAGAGGTTCTTCCCATCGTCAGCGATATTTCCAACGGCGAGGACGCAAAGCGCGTTGTTGCTCTCACTCTTGAGAAGTTCGGCAAGATCGACGTTCTTATCAACAATGCAGGCGTGCTTGATAACGGCCTCAAGGCTATCGACAGCTTCACCGACGACGATATGAACCGCGTTATCGATATCAACACTAAGGGCACTATGGTTATGACCCGTGAGGTTTCTGCGGAAATGGCAAAGTGTGGCTACGGCTCTATCGTAAACGTTGCATCTGTTGCAGGCGTTATGGGCTGCGGCGGCGCGGCTTACGTTGCTTCCAAGGCTGCCATCGTTGGTCTTACAAGACACACAGCTCTTCGCTTCACAGGCACAGGCGTTCGTTGCAACTCCATCTGCCCCGGCACTATCGTAACTCCTATGGTTGCAGGAATGTCCCCCGCAAATATGGATATGAACATCTTCGGCCAGATGATGAAGCACAACGACCTCAAGGTTCAGCCCTGTATGCCCGATGACGTTGCGAATATGCTCATCTTCTTCGCATCCGACGAATCTCGCGCAATCACAGGCCAGTCCATCGTTACCGATTTCGGCTCAACTCTTTAATCGTTTACTTTGGCGTAAGCAAGCAAAAACGTGGCAATAAGTAAACTAAACATTGCATATTCGCCTTAATACGGCTATATCTGTGATGCGTAAAAAAACAAATATGTCCCCATATTTTTTGGTGAGTGATGGCAAAGTATCGCCTTCTCACCTTAAAAGTGGGGACTTTTTGTTGTTGCGAGTTTTAACCTTCAAAAATATTTTCGCTTTGATTTTGCGCCCGTTTTATTTTTTATTTGCTTTTTGGGAAAATTTGTGATACAATAGTTAAAGTAAAGTTTTCGGGCTCCCCGCGCCTTATTGCGGGAGCTCGGTTGCCGCTCTTTCAATCGCAGAGCAAAGGAGATCCATATGAAATTTATACATCTGTCCGACCTTCATTTAGGCAAACGGCTTAACGATTACTCGCTTATTGAGGATCAGGAATATGCGCTTTGCCGCATACTCGAAATAATCGATGCCGAAGCACCTGATGGCGTGCTTATCGCAGGCGACGTTTACGATAAATCTATTCCTACGGCGGAGGCTATCCGTCTTTTTGACGTATTTCTGACCAACCTTTCGGATAGAAATATCCCCGTATTCGTTATAAGCGGAAATCACGATTCTGCCGAGCGAATGGCGTTCGGCTCCCGTCTTATGGATCAGTCCGGCGTTCATCTCTCGGGCGCATATAATGGCGAGACTACTCCTATCGTTCTTTCGGACGAGGGGGGCGAGGTCAGGATATATATGCTCCCCTTCTTCAAGCCCCAGGTGGCTCGCCGCTTCCACGGTGAGGGCGCTGAAAGCTATACCGATGCCATGCGCCTTGCTATTGAAGCGATGAAGATCGATACCTCTGTGAGGAATATTCTCATAGCCCATCAGCTCGTTACCGGCTCCAGCCGCTCCGAATCCGAGGAGATATCGGTGGGCGGAACCGAGGACGTTGACATATCCGTCTTTGAGGATTTTGATTACGTGGCTCTCGGCCATCTTCATAGACCCCAAAGATGCATCACCGACAGAATAAGATATTGCGGCTCGCCCCTGAAGTATTCCTTCTCGGAGGCAGGGGACGTAAAGTCGGTGACTGTGGTGGAAATGCCGAGGAAGGGAAGCCTCTCTGTGAGAGCTATTCCTATTCCCGCTCTTCGCGATATGGTAGAGCTTCGGGGAACATACGAGGAGCTTATGCAGAAGAGCTTTTACGAGGATACCACCTATCGTTATGATTACGTGAGGATAACTCTGACTGACGAGGATGGCATTCCCGATGCGATAGGAAGGCTCAGGGTGATCTATCGCAATCTTATGAGGCTTGATTACGACAATAAAAGAACGAGATCTGCGGGTACGGTGGATATCCCCGTGGAGAAGAGATCTCCCCTTGAGCTTTTCTCCGATTTTTATACCGCGCAGAACGATAGGCCTATGACTGAGGAGCAAATAGCCCTGGTCACAGGATTTATTGAGGATATATGGGAGGGTGAGATATGAGACCGATAAAGCTTACTATGTCGGCATTTGGCCCTTACGCAAGCAAGACTACTCTTGAGCTTGATAAGCTGGGGGAGCGCGGTCTCTACCTTATCACGGGTGACACGGGCGCGGGAAAGACGTCCATCTTTGACGCTATTGTTTTCGCTCTCTACGGATCTGCCAGCGGAGAAAACCGCGAGGCTTCTATGCTTCGTTCAAAATACGCGGAGGGAGATATTCCCACCGAGGTGGAGCTTACCTTCCTTTACGGAGGCAAGGAATATACCGTCAGGCGCAATCCCGAATACGAGCGCCCTAAGAAGGGCGGTGGTCTTACTGTCAAAAAAGCGGCGGCAGAGCTTTATTATCCCGACGGCTCGGTTATCACCAAGCTCCGCGAGGTAAATGCCGCTATTGAAGAAATAATCGGAGTAGGTAAGGAGCAGTTTACAGGCATAGCTATGCTTGCTCAGGGAGAGTTCCTTAAGCTTCTTTTTGCTCCTACGGTGGAGCGCAAGAAAATATTTCAGCGCCTCTTCCGCACACAAGGCTTCTATAAGCTTCAGGAAAGGCTGAGGAGCGAGGCATCCGTGCTGTCAAGAGAATACGAGGCGGCATCTGCGGGATTCAGACAGTATCTTGAAGGAATTATCTGCGAGGATGAGTCCTTAGCTGAGGCGGCAGAAGCGGCAAAAAGAGGGGAGCTTTCTCCCGATGAATCTCTGGAAATCCTAAAGAGACTGATCGACGCCGATAAGGCGCTCTCCGAAGACCTTCGCCTTGAGGGAGAGGGAATAGATAAGGAGCTTGAAGCCACCTCCGCCCTTATCTCCGCATACAAAACGAGAGAAAAGGCTGCTGACTCGAAAAAGACACTTGAGGAGGATCTTAATATTGCCTTGGCAGAGCTTACCGCACTTGAGGATAAGCTCGCTTCTATGGAGAAAAAGAGACCCGAGATAGAAGAAAGTAAAAGGGAATCCGCCCTCATTCTCTCGCGCATTTCGGAATATGAGGAATTAGACTCTAAGAAGGAAGAAAAGGAAGCGCTATCCCTTGCTCTCGAGCTTGATAAAAAGGAAAGAGCCAAGACGAGGGAAGAGATAGCGAGTACCAAGGGATTTATTGGCGAAATCAAAAAGGAGCTTAAAAACTACGATGATCTTGAAAAGGAGAGGCGTGAGTTTGATATCAGACTTAAAAAGGCGAGGGACAGACATGAGGAGATAGGAGCTCTCAGCCGGGATTTCTACAATTTCGAATGCGCCAAGGAAGAGCTTGACATTCATCAGAAAAAATACAATGAGGCAATTTCCAAGGCTGATAAGCTAGGTGAGGCATACAGATACGCCTTAAAGCTTTACCTTGACGGTCAGGCAGGAATTTTAGCCCAGTCCTTAATTGATGGCGAGCCCTGCCCTGTTTGCGGTTCCACCACCCATCCTAAAAAGGCTGAAATTATGGAGGGCGCACCTACTGAGGCAGAGCTTAACGCAAAAAAAGAAAAATACGATATTGCTCTCAATGCAGCGAGCCTTGAGAGCGGAGAGGCGGCAAAGCTTCTCGGCCGCGTGGATGAGAAGAGGGCGGCTATAGCGAAGGCTTATAAAAAGCTTTCGGGCGAGGATGAGTTTCCCGGAAAAGAAGCTATAACCAAAATGTACGATGATGATATGGTCGTACAGGAGGCTATGGACGATGAGGAGCTGAGTTTCAATATGAATGCCCGGGAAAAAAAGGAACTGGAAAAACGCCTTGAGACACACGAAAAGAATCTTGAGGTATTTTCCGAGGCGCTTGTTGAGATTGAAAAGAAAATAGCTACGAAAGCAACGAAGATCACCGAGGCGACCGAGCGTATCGTTTCGCTTAAAAATAATATGAAATTCTCGTCGGCAGAGGAGGCAACTCTTGCGGCGGCAGCCCTTACGGCGAGAGGTGCGAGGCTTCAGCTTGACCTTGATGAGGCGGAGGCCGCCGTTAACAAAAAAAAGACCTCTTTATCGGAGATAAGATCGGCAATTCTGGAGGCGGAGAAGCTCCTTTCCGAAAACGGTGACATTAACATAAAAACAGAAACGGAAAAGCAAGAAACCCTTAAAGAGAATAAAGAAAAAAACGTTATTATGCAAAGAAAAGTTGACATAAGACTGGCAAATAACCAAAATTCTCTTGATGGAGCGACCAAAAAGAAAAAAGAAATCGACAAGATTTCCGACAGATGGTCTTGGGTGAAATCTCTTTCGGATACAGCAAACGGAACGCTCTCGGGCAAGGAGAAGATTATGCTGGAGACCTACGTTCAGATGACCTATTTTGAGAGGATAATCGCGAGGGCGAATATCAGACTTCTTATTATGACGGGCGGTCAATACGAGCTATGCCATCGCCGAGAGGCGGATAATTTCCGCGCTCAGAGCGGCCTTGAGCTTGACGTCGTCGACCATTATAACGGAAGTGTGAGAAGCGTCAAAACTCTCTCGGGAGGTGAGTCCTTCAAGGCGTCCCTTGCCCTTGCTCTCGGCCTTTCCGAGGAGATACAGTCGGCCTCGGGCGGCATAAAGCTTGATACCATGTTTGTTGACGAGGGCTTCGGCTCTCTTGACGAGGAGTCGCTTCAGCAGGCGATCCGCGCGCTTAAGAGTCTTTCCGACGGTAACCGCCTTGTGGGAATAATCTCCCACGTGGGCGAATTGAAGGAACGAATTGACAAGCAGATAGTGGTTACCAAAAATAAGAGCGGTGGCAGTTCCGTTAAAATAGTAGTCTGACAATTTTTTCCGTAAATCTATTGCATAAATAGAATTTATGTGCTATAATTATTTTGTCGAAAAACAAAAGCGACCCGAATTAATTTACCGAAAACAAGAAAATAGGAGGGAAAACAAATGACACTTAAGTCTATAGTGATCGTTGTTGCCTTGGTTGGAGGTCTTTATTCGTTGCTTCTTAAGGTTGTGAAGGCTCTTTCTACAAAGAACCCCACTCCCGAAAATCTTAAGGATGTTTACGATGCAGAGACCTATGAAAAATGGAAAAAGTATATGGGAGAGCATAGCAGGCTGGATATTATCTCGACTGTCATATCCTGCCTTATCACGGTAGCCCTGCTTTATTCCAATGCTTACGCTGCATTTGCATCTCTGTTCCCCGAGAGCAATTGGTTTTTGCAGATGCTGGCGGTTATTCTTCTTGAGGGCATTATAGATTTCACCGTAGGTACGGTAGCCGGCTATATTTCTACCATGAAGATCGAGGAAAAGTACGGCTTTAACAGATCGAGCCTCGGAACATTCATTATGGATAGGATCCGTTCATTCATTGCCGGAACAGCCCTGTCTCTCATTCTTGCGATGCTTATTGCTGTTTCCCACAATACCTTTGGAGTATTTATGATTCCGGTATTTGCGCTGGCGGGCTTTGGTATTTCAATGCTTGCGTCCTTCCTTTATCCGCTTCTCAGCAGAATAGGTAATAAGTTCACTCCCCTTGAGGACGGCGAGCTTAAGGATTCGCTCATGGAGCTTCTCAACAAGTACGGCTACAAGGTAAAGGCTATCGAGGTTATGGATGCATCCAGAAGAACAACGAAGCTGAACGCTTATTTTACCGGCTTCGGCAAGCTGAAAACCATCGTTCTTTACGATAATCTTATAAACGCAATGACTTCCGAGGAGATATGCGCGGTATTTGCTCACGAGCTTGGCCACGGACTTCATAAGGACGTGCAGAAGTCTCAGGTGCTGAGCGCCTTCCAGTTCCTTCTTATCGGTGCTATGGCTTGGGCTATTGCGGAAACGCCTGCCTTCTATGTCGAATTTGGATTCATGAGCGGCTTGTCCCTCAGCAGCTACCTTCCTCACCTGAATTACGGCTTTACCTACATACTTCTCGGCGTTGGACTCTCCGTCCTTCAGCCCATCATAGGCTTCGTGATGAATGCACGCAGCCGAAAGGCAGAGTACAGAGCAGACCGTCAGGCGGTTATCGAGGGCTACGGCGATGCGATGATCTCCGCATTTAAGAAGATGGCGAGAGATAATTTTGCTCACCTCTCCCCTTCGTTTATCAACGTAATTCTCGAGTACAGTCACCCCCCGCTTAACAGAAGGATCAAAAACGTTGAGCGAGAAATGAGAAGGCTCGAAAAACGGAGATAAGGTTTACAGATAAAATACAAGCGGAGCTGCCTCGAGCGTGAATTTGAGGCAGCTTCTTTTGGGGATGATTGACTTCAAGGAAATCTTTTTTATCATATCCGATACAGAAGTCACTGAATTGTGATTAAATCTCTTTTCTTTTTTGGAACAATATGATATAATATGATAAAATGATGGTTATCCACAGAAAGGAAGGGCTCACGTGGGAGGACTTCTCCTCAGAGCTAAGAAAATATGTCAAAAATTTACGATATGATAATAATAGGCGGCGGTCCTGCGGGATATACAGCTGCCCTTTACGGAGCGCGAGCAGGGCTCTCGGTGGTGCTTATTGAAAAAATGACTATAGGCGGTCAGATGACCGAGACGGGAGATATAGATAACTACCCCGGCTTCGATCAGGGCATCGACGGAATCACTCTGGGCATGAAGATGCAGGCAGGAGCGGAGCGATTTGGAGCTGAAACTGTTTACGACGAGGTTGTATCTGTCAAGCTCGAAGGAGAAATAAAGGAGATCAGTACTGCATTTTCCGGCACGATCTCGGGAAAAACCGTGGTTATAGCCACAGGCGCAGGTCCGCGTAGACTTGGGCTTGGCGGTGAGGATGAGCTGATAGGGCAGGGAGTACACTACTGCGCTCACTGTGACGGCAGATTCTACAAGGATAAAGCTGTAGCGGTGATAGGCGGCGGAAATACCGCCGTAGGCGATGCTCTTTATCTTGCCAATCTGGCAAAGAAGGTATACCTCATTCACCGCCGCGATACCTTCCGCGCATCCGCCGTTCTTGCCGATTCGCTCTCCCATGCAGAAAAGGTCGAGCTTGTGCTTTCCGCCACACCGTCTGAGCTTATAACAGACGGCGGCTTCAGGGGCATAAAAGTGACATTGTCCGATGACTCGGAAAGAGAGATCATCTGCGACGGGCTCTTCGTCAGCATAGGCAGAGTTCCCTCTACAAGCCTTTTCGACGGTACATTAAGGCTCGATGAGAGTGGTTATATCGTGGCGGGCGAGGATACGAAAGCCTCTATACCCGGCGTATTTGCCGCGGGCGATGTGCGTACAAAGGTCTTGCGCCAGGTTATAACTGCGGCGGCAGACGGAGCGATCGCAGCTCACGAGGCGGGAGAATACCTGTCAAAAATCAAATAATATCAATCGGTCGCTTTTTTGGGCGACCGATTTTTGTGTTAAGTTTGGCAAAAATGTCAACTTTAATTAACAAAATTCTTGGTTTTGCATCAAAAACACAAATTTAATAAACATGATTCCTGCGAAAAAACACCAAAAAAGCCTTCGGAAAGTTACAACCTCGATTTAGTCAATTTTAACAAAATAGTTTGTGTATTATTGATAAAAATTCCAAAGGGTACTAGACATTTATATATTTTTGTGTTATAATATGCGCGGAATGTTTTCGAAAGGAGTATTTTACCTTGGTAAACTATACTAAAAACTTCGGTTTCCGCCACAAGGCGGGAGTGCTGATGCCCGTTAGCAGCTTGCCGTCAAAGTACGGTATAGGTAGCTTTGGAAAGGCCGCCCACGACTTCATCGATTTCCTCGATGCAACAGGTCAGAAGTGCTGGCAGGTTCTTCCTCTTAACCCTACCTCTTACGGCGACAGCCCCTATCAGTCACCCTCCTCGGTTGCCGGAAACCCTTACTTCATTGACTTAGACATCCTCGCGAAGCAGGGTCTTCTCACGAAAGAAGAGCTTCTTCTTCAGAGAGAGAACTCCAAGCTCGTAAATTACGGTTGGCTCTTCGGCGCAAGATACGAGGCTCTTCGTACGGCATACAGCCGATTCAAGCCCACTCCTGCTTACAGAAGGTTCGTTAAGAAGAACGAAGGATGGCTTGAAAATTACGCTCTCTTCATGGCTCTCAAGGTTCATTACAACTACTGTCAGTGGACTCTTTGGAGCGAGGAGCATCGCGATTACAAGCAGGCTATGGAAAGAAAGGTCGAGTTCGAATCCGAGATGGGCTTCTGGCGTTGGATTCAGTACGAGTTTGACTCCCAGTGGCAGGAGGTTGTGGCTCACGCTCATAAGTGCGGCATCCTCATCATTGGCGATATGCCTATCTACGTTGCTCACGATTCTATGGACGTTTGGGCAGCTCCCGAGCAGTTCCTGCTTGACGAAAATTACAATCCCACCGTTGTTGCGGGCTGTCCCCCCGATGGATTCTCTCCCGACGGTCAGCTTTGGGGTAACCCCATCTACAACTGGCCTCTTATGGAGAAGGACGGCTTCTCCTGGTGGATTGACAGAGTAGGTCTTGCTTATAAGCTCTACGACATTCTCAGAATAGACCACTTCCGCGGCTTTGCGGGATATTATAATATTCCCTACGGTGAGGCTACCGCTAAAAACGGCAAATGGGATTCCGCTCCCGGCGTAGCTCTCTTCCGCACCATCGCAGAGAAGTTCCCCAAGTCGAAGGTTATCGCCGAGGATCTCGGTCTTATTACCGAGGACGTAGTCGAGCTTCTTAACGATGCGGGATTCCCCGGAATGAAGATGCTTCACTTTGCCTTCTACGATAAGGACTCCGAGTACCTTCCCAGAATGTACGAGCATAGAAATTGCGTTGTATATTCTTCCTCTCACGACTCCGATTGCACCTACACCTGGCAGAAGAATATCTCCGGTGTTGCTCGCAAGAGATTCAATAAGGAATGTCCGAGAGTTAAGGGGCAGAGCCGTACATACGACCTTATCGAGTTCGCCTTTAACAGTATCGCCAACCTTGCGGTAGTTCCTATGCAGGACTATCTTGAGCTTTCTAACGAAGAGGGAAGAATGAACACTCCCGCTACCGCTGCAGGTAACTGGGCGTGGAGGATCAGCTCCCGTTACGATACTCCTAAGCTGAGAGCGAAGATGCTCGATATGGCTACCAAAACTAAGCGCATCAAATAAAAAATATATAAGGAGAAAACAATGAAAAGATTAGTTCGTTTAATTTCCCTCTTGCTTGCACTTGTAATGTGCTGCACGTTCACTCTCACATCCTGTGACGCAGTGATCAACATGCTCCCCGATGAGCTTAAGGAAATCCTTGGTCTCACACCCGAAACTCCCCACGAGCACGTCTTTGTTGACGGTAAGTGCGAGTGCGGCGAAAAGGACCCCGGCGTAACACCCGGCCCCGGTACAGGCACAACTCCCGAGGATGAATACGAGCTTCCTCTCGAGGATGGCTACAATCAGCTCACCCTTTACTGGAAGGGCAAGACAGACTTCTCAACAGCAGATATCTGGATCTGGTATGCTGACGTAAACGGTCAGGGCTATACCTTCCACGAGTGTTCCTACGGCGGTAAGGTTGTTGTTAACATTCCCGAAGGCATCAGCGAGGTAGGCTTCATCGTTCGTCTTAACTGCTCCGAGCCCGGCGGAAGCACATGGGGCTCCTGCATTAAGGATTACGATCAGGACAGATTCGTAGTTCTTGAGGGCAGAGAAACAGTTGTTTATCTCAAGTCCGGCGATCCTTATCAGTACCACAGTGAGGACGGCGGTAAGACTCTCGTTCAGATCAAAAAGCTCTCCCTTGCAGGCATTATTGAGCAGAACAAGATCAAGTTCAACGTTACTCCCGCTGTAAAGCTTACCTCTATCAACCAGGTTAAGCTCTATGAGGGCGACAGACAGGTTCAGATCGAGAAGATCACCGATAAGACCGGTTACACCTCTATGATCAACAGATCTATCGAAACCGGTTATCTTACCGTTCTCGAGACTCTCGACCTTGGTAAGAACTACCGCATCGAGATCGAAGGCTACGGCTCTAAGGCAGTAGTTCCCACAGATATCTTCGACAGCGATTTCTTCGCTGAGAATTATCACTATGACGGCAAGGATCTCGGCTCCACCGTTGACGGCGACAAGACTCACTTCAAGCTCTGGGCTCCCACAGCCTCCAACGTAGTTCTCAACCTCTTCACCGCGGGTAACGGCGTTGAAGCATACAAGCAGGTTGAGATGGTAAGAGGCGAGAAGGGCGTTTGGTCTCACACTGAGGAGTGCGGCCACGGCACATACTACACCTACTCTGTAACCACTTCCGTTGGTACACAGGAAGCAGTTGACCCCTATGCAAAGGCAGCAGGCGTTAACGGCAAGCGCGGAATGGTAGTTGACCTTGCTCTCACCAATCCCGAGGGATGGGAGAACGATACTCACCGCGAGGATATCGACAACTACTCTGAGGCTATTATCTGGGAGGTTCACGTTCGTGACTTCTCCAACACAGTTTCCACATCTAACTATAAGGGCAAGTACCTTGCATTCACAGAGCACGGCCTCGTTAACGAGCATGGTGTTCCCGTAGGTATTGATTACCTCGTAGAGCTTGGTATCACCCACGTTCACCTTCTTCCCGTATACGACTACGCTTCTGTAGACGAGACAAAGAACGATCAGTTCAACTGGGGCTATGACCCTCAGAACTACAACGTTCCCGAGGGAAGCTACTCCACCGATCCTTACAACGGTGAAGTAAGAATCAACGAGTATAAGCAGATGGTTCAGGCGCTTCACGATGCAGGCATCGGCGTTATCATGGACGTTGTTTATAACCACACATACGATGCAAACTCCAACCTTAACAAGGTTGTTCCTTACTACTACTACAGATACACCAGCACAGGCGCAAACTCCTCTGCTTCCGGCTGCGGTAACGATACAGCATCCGAGAGATATATGTACGGTAAGTACATGGTAGAGTCCACCGCTTACTGGATGGAAGAGTATCACCTTGACGGTCTCCGCTTCGACCTTATGGGTCTTCATGACCTCAAGACCATGCAGAAGGTTGAATCTGCAGTTCACACAGTTAACCCCTACGCGGTAATCTACGGCGAGGGCTGGACAATGGGCGCAACAATCGACGGCTCTGCTCAGGCTAACCAGTCCAATATCGGTAAGATCGTTCCTACAGGCGACGCTATCGGCGGTATCGCAGTATTCAACGACGGTATCCGTGACGGTCTTAAGGGTAGTGTATTTGAGGATACCTCCAAGGGCTTCATTCAGGGCTCTGTAAACGATGCTACCTGGAATAAGGTATTCTTCGGTATCAACGGCGGTGTTGGTTCCGGTACAGGATGGACTGTTCCTAACGCAATGGTAGTTAACTATATGAGTGCTCACGATAACAACACTCTTTGGGATAAGCTCATTCTTTCCAACGGCTCATCCTCCGCAAGCCAGCGTAACCAGATGAACAATCTCGGCGCGGCTGTTATCCTTCTTTCCAAGGGTACTCCCTTCTGGCAGGCAGGTGAGGAAATGCTTCGTTCCAAGCCTGACGGCAATGGCGGCTACAACCACAACAGCTATAATGCCAGCGATGCAGTAAACAACATCAAGTGGGATGTTCTCAAGCCCGGCAGCGCTGAGTATGAAACAATGCTCTATTACAAGGGTCTTATCGCTCTTCGTAAGGCATTCCCCATCTTCTCTAACCCCAACACCACCATCACATACGAAAAGGGCGTAGGCGGCGTATACATCCTTACCTACAGTGACGGCAGAGGCGGCCAGGCTAAGGTTGTTCTTAACCCCCACGGCGCAAGCTTCACAGTAAATCTTGGCGGTACATGGAATCTCGTTGCAACCTCCGATGCAGTTGACGTTACAGGCGGTATGGGCAAGGTAAGCTCCGTAAGCGTAGACTCAATCGGCGTAAGAGTTCTTGTAAACGACGCTGTTCTCGCAAGATAATTCATACTTGTAAAAAACACAATTAAAGATCTCCGCCCCGATCCGGGGCGGAGAAACAAAGCTTAGTGCGGCCTGTATCAAGGGTTGGTATAGGCTGTACTTTTGCGGAATAGAGGCGAAAACCTTCTGCGCCCAATCCGCGCCCCCGAACTTGGCGGGGAATAAAACGCAAGAATTAGCAAAAAAGGACACACGAAAATGCAATTCAACAAAAAGAAATTCCTTGAGGATTTAGACACTATATTAAGATCGGGCTACGGATGCACCGATAAAAACGCTAACGTAAAGCAGCTCTATAACGCGGTTTCATTAAGCGTTACGAGTAACCTTCACGATATATGGGAAAAGAACCGCGACGGTAAGAAAAAGCGCGGTGGATATATTTCCGCTGAATTCCTTGTTGGACGAGCTATCTTCTCCAACCTCTTTAACCTTGGAATTCTTGAAGAAGTAAGAGACGCGCTCGCTGAGCGTGGAATAGATATTAACGATTTTGAGGAGATCGAGGACTGCGCTCTCGGTAACGGCGGTCTTGGCAGACTTGCCGCTTGTTACCTTGAAAGCGCCGCATCTCATAACGTTCCCCTCGACGGCTACGGCCTTCGCTACCGCTACGGTCTCTTTAAGCAGAGCTTTGTTGACGGCTTCCAGAACGAGGTCGGCGACGATTGGCAGAAGTGGGGAGATCCTTGGAGCATTCGCAGAGAAGAGGAGTCGAAGATCATTAACTTCAAGGACTTCTCTGTACGCGCCGTACCCTACGATATGCCAATTATAGGTTACAAAAACGACAATATTAACACTCTTCGTCTCTGGCAGGCAGAGCCGGTTGAAAACTTTAATTTCACCGAATTTGATAATATGAGATGCGAGACCATCGCGAAGAATAACTATCGCGCCGCATCCATCACCGACGTTCTTTACCCCAACGATAATACTAAGGAAGGTAAGTTCCTTCGTCTTCGTCAGCAGTACTTTATGGTGAGCGCTACTATGCAGGATATTATCGATAAGCATATCGCAAAGGGCAGACGTCTTGGTGATCTTCCAAGATACCACGTAATGCAGCTTAACGATACACACCCCACCCTCGCTATTCCCGAGACCATCAGGATCCTCCGCGAGCACGGCGTTCCCTTCGCAAAGGCATTCCATATCTGCCGGAAGCTCTTTAACTTCACAAACCACACAATTCTCGCAGAAGCTCTTGAGACCTGGGGCGGCGATATGGTGAGAAAGATCATTCCCGAGATCTGGAAGATCATCGTTCTTATCCAGAAGCACCTTGACAAGAAGGGTCTTGATCCCAATAAGTATTATATCATCCGCGACGGCAGAGTTCACATGGCTAACCTTGCGGTTTATACCTCCGAGCACGTTAACGGCGTTGCCGAGATCCACACAGGTATTCTTAAGGCGCAGACCTTCCGCGATTGGTACGAGATCTATCCCGAGAAGTTCATTAACGTAACAAACGGTATCACTCCCAGAAGATGGTTCCTTCTCAATAACCCCAATATGGCGGCTGAGATCACCAAGCGCATCGGTAACGGTTGGGAGACAGATCTTTCCAAGATCAAGGAGGCAGAGAAGTTCGTTCACGATAAGGACTTTCGCGATGCCTTCGTTTCTATCAAGAACGAGAATAAGCAGAAGCTGGCTAACTATATCAGAGATCACGAGGGCGTAGATATTCCTACTCACTTTATCTTTGATATTCAGATCAAGCGTCTTCACGAGTATAAGCGTCAGCTTATGAACGCGCTTTCCATTCTTCACATCTACTACGGCCTTAAGGAAGGCTGGATCAAGGACTTCAAGCCCACCGCATTTATCTTCGGCGCAAAGTCTGCTCCCGGCTACTATAACGCAAAGGCTATCATCAAGTTCATCAACGAGATTTCCAAGATGGTAAATAACGATCCCGCAGTTGCCGATAAGCTCCGCGTGGTATTCGTTCAGAATTATAACGTTTCCTATGCAGAAAAGCTTGTTGCTGCCGCAGACGTATCCGAGCAGATATCCCTTGCAGGTATGGAGGCATCCGGTACAGGTAATATGAAGTTTATGCTTAACGGTACCGTTACCCTCGGTACAATGGATGGCGCAAACATCGAGATCTGCGAGGAGGCAGGCATCGAGAATAACTACATCTTCGGTCTCCGTGTTGACGAGGTAAGACAGGTTAAGTCCTGGTATAATCCCCGTCGCTACGCAGAGGAGCATTGGGAAATTCTCCGCCTTGTAGATACAATGGTTAACGGTACCTTCTCCGACGGCGGAAACGGCACCCTCCAGAACCTCTACAACAGCCTCTTCTACAACTGGGAGCCCGACAACTATCTCGTTCTCTACGATCTTGCCGATTACATCAGAGTTAAGCTCATCGCTAACTCCGAGTATGGTACCGAGGAATTCATCACCAAGTCGCTTATGAATATGGTGAACGCAGGCAAATTCTCCTCCGACCGTTCCATCAAGGACTACAGAGATAACATCTGGCATATCTGATGATTTTGTAAACCAAAATTTGCATTTTGCGGTGTTTTTCTCATCATGAATATTAAAACAAAAAGGATACCCGCCACGGGTATCCTCTTTTTGTTTGATGAGGTGTTATCTAATTATTTCTCGGGTATGTAGTTGTAATGAATGGTAGCATCGGTCAGAGAATAGTTGCGGGAACCGATACTGATGTTTTCCCACTCTTCCTCACTACCAGTATAATACACGTCAGTAAGGCTATCGCAATAGTAGAACGCATTTTCGCCGATATGAGTCACTCCGTTACCGATAGTTACCTCGGACAGCATAAAGCAATATGCAAATGCGTTATCTCCGATTTTAGTTACGCTATCAGGTATAACTACACTAGTTATCATACTATCAACGTGGTCAAACAATGTTTCGAAGATCATCTCTGCGCCGCTGAGTATCGTAAAGAGTGAATCGTGTATTCTTAAAAATGCAAAACTGCCAATCTCATACTCTTCTCCATTAAATGTTTCGGGAAGGATCAGCTCTGTATCATTTTCCTTATATCCTACGAGGTAGTTCACCTCATCTGTGCTATAAAAGATATAATTATCTATGTTCTCAATTTTGCTTTCACCATCGTGGATTTCTATGACGTACTCTGCAACAATAGTGTCCGCTGTTATATTTGAGGAATTATTGACTATCTCGACAAGCTTGATACATTCTACAAAAGCGTCATCCCTTATACTTTCTACGTTCTCTCCTATAGTAACGCTCATAAGATTTAAGCAATATACGAATGCTCTGGATCCGATTTTTGTAACTCCGCCGGAGATAACAACGCTTTCAATGTTGGAACATATAAAAGCTCCATGGAATACTTCATAGCTTTTGCCGTTATAGTTCTCCGGGAGTACAAGTTCGGTTTCATTACCTACGTAGGTTACAAGATAATCGGTTTCGCCTATGGTATAGAATAAATAACCGTCTTTATTAACCATTTTGCTGTCTCCATCATGAACGTCGACCTCAAGTCCTGCCGCCTCGTTCATGACACCGCTTGTAAAGGATATAGTAATAGAAGATCTGTTGACTACTTCAACAAGCAGAGGAAGATTGTTGAAGTCGGATGATCCGTCAGACGAAAATGCACCTATTCCAATTTTGGAAACGTTTTTGCCTATGGTAATGCTGCGAAGGTTCATACACTTGAGAAAGGCTCCCACCCCAATTTCGGTTGTGCTATCGGGTATAACTACAGTTTTTAAGTTTATGCATCCTGCAAAGGAAAACGATCCAAGCTTAGTTATTCCTTCGGGGATTACAACTTCTTGTAGGTAGGAGTTGTAATAGAAATATCCATCGTTCAATGCTGAAGCGCCTCCGCCGAATTCTCCAACCTCTGTAACAGGTACTCCCTTGTAGGTTGCGGGAATTTCAATTTTTGATTGATATTTTGCTGCGCCGATTTCAACCTTATATGTTCCGTCATTCTTAAGAATGAAAAGCAAGCCTTGAGGATTTTCATTGTCGGTGCTTCCGTTGATGTTGTACTGTGTTTTTACACCGTCAACCACAACGTATCCGTTCTTATCAACTGTAACCACGGCTTTCTTGTCAACCTTGTATCCGGTTTCCACTCCGTTTACTACCAGGTATCCATCATCGCTAACTGTAATATCATCCTCCTTTTCGGTGGGTAAATCTACCTCGTAGCCGGTTTTTTCACCGTTGACAATAAGGTAGCCGTCTTCGCTGACAGAGAATGCTAGCTGACAGGAAGAGAGTGTGCAGACAATAACCAACATAAGGGCTATCATGCTTAAAAGTTTTTTTGCCATTGTTGTTTCTCCTTTGGTATAAAAAATAAAAAGTGCGACAACCGAAGCCGTCGCACAAAAACGCAAGCCCCGATAGTCGCCAAACTAATCATTTGCAAAATCGGCATAACCGCATACACATGGTGGAACCTGCATTTTATCAAATTCAGACCACATGAATGCAGAAAAAGGGCATATCTCTCCCCTTTTTTAAAAAGAAAAGTTACACCTGATTTTGCATTATTTAATTAGTTTTGCATACCCATTATAGCACGTTTCTTCTTGCATGTCAAATATTTTTTTAATTTATTCTCTGTGCGCACTGTATTTTTGCCTGTTTTATAGCTTACGATCGACTATTAGTATATCGTGCTTTAGATAATTGCCGTTTCTTTGTGGCCGTGGCTGTGGTTTATATGCCGTACGTACCGGTGAGGGGATCGCGGAAGATTCCTATTTCGGGAGTGGCAAAGGTGAAAACTATGAAGAGGGTGGCGATGACAGCCAGCGCCGATATGGGGATAAGGGGGTGCTTGCAGGCGGTGTCGCCTTTTTTATAAAGGCGGATTTCGTAAATATATGCCGCGGCTGCCGAGATGAAAAAGATGGCGATATTTACAAAGTCGGGCGACTTGCCGATAGCGCCATTATAAGTGTAAAAGAGGATTGGTATCAGCGCAAGTCCTAGAAGTATGCCCCGAAGCTTCACGCACCAAAAGTCGGCTCTGTCGCGGAAGAAAAAGCTCTCTATAACAGAAAAGATAAGTATAGGCCAAAATAGCAGCTTCATATGCTCCCAGAAGTCGGAGGCCAAGCGGTCTTAGGAAGACAACATGAAGTGTCAACTCCTTGGCTCACAGAACGACATGGCTACGATCCGACTTCGGCTCTGTCGCGGAAGAAAAAGCTCTCTATAACAGAAAAGATAAGTATAGGCCAAAATAGCAGCTTCATATGCTCCCAG
>JAZTXP010000012.1:0-13398 GCA_045636465.1 Eubacteriales bacterium | reverse complement strand
GGCTGTGGAGACGGCGAGCCGTCCTATTGATACAAGGGAAAAGCGAAACCGCCTGCTTTGTGCGATGAAGCCCTATCTTTCAAACGAGAGAGCGAGGGCTATTGACTCTATGATGTCGGTGGCAGAGATCTTAGATATGATGAAGCCGAGGTGACGTATGTATACGAGAAATTATTTTGAAGGCGGAGAGGGCGGTATGCCAAGAGGATATGACGGGGTGGCTCTGCGGAGCGAGCCCGTAACAGAGGTCGAGGATATTCCTCAGAGGGAGATTATGCGCGAGGAAACCGCGGAGGTGAGCGCAAGGCCCAGAGGGGAGAGCTTCGGCGGAAAATCAGGGGGCGGAATTCTCGGCGGTCTCTTTAACAGCTTACATTTAAGTCTTCCCTCCCTCGACAAGATCGGATACGAGGAATTACTTATAATAGGAATTGCCGCTTTTCTCTTTTTCTCCTCCGACGGAGACAAGGAATGCGCGCTGCTGCTTCTGGCGCTTTTACTTATTAACTAACTGTCGGATTTTTACTTGTTTTGAAATATAATATTTTGGGCTATCTAAAGCTTTATACTTGTTTAGATAGCCCTTTTTGTATGGTTTAGTTTACTTTTTCCTTGTTTATCAGAACATAGATATCTGATTGGTTTCCGAGAGATTATTAAGAACACCGTTTCTGCGAAGGATCTCAATAACAGTTTTGGAGACGCCCGAATGAAGGCGGAGATCCTCTACAGAGAGGATGGTATGCTTCTCGCGGGTTTCCACGAGCTTATCTGCCGCGCCCTCGCCAAGTCCGGGGAGGGAGTTAAAGGGCATTCTAATCATTCCGTTCTCGGGAAGGAAGGCTCTTGCATCAGATCTATGAAGATCGACTCCAAGGAATTTTACGCCTCTTGCCAATGCTTCTCTTACGAGATAGAGAGTCTGGCAGGTTTCATTTTCCTTGGCGGTGGCTTCAAGTCCCTTGCCCTCGATCTCCTTGATAGCGGCGTCAACTCCGCTATATCCGCGGGCAACGATTTCGGCATCGAAGCCTCCGGGAGCAACCGAAAGATAGGCGGCATAGAATTCCATAGGATAATATATCTTATACCATCCAAGACGTACCGCGGACATATCGTATGCGGCGGCGTGTGCCTTCGGGAACATATATTTGATCTTTTTGCAGGAGCTGATGTACCACTCGGGTACGTCGTGTTCAAGCATTGCCTTTTCATAATCGGGCTTTACTCCCCTACCCTTTCTTACGTCCTCCATAATAGCGAAGGCAGTAGAGTTATCAAGTCCCTTCTGACGAAGGTATACCATAATTCCGTCTCGCGTTCCCACAACCTCGGAAATAGTACAGGTGCCGTTTTTGATAAGATCCTGGGCATTACCAAGCCATACGTCGGTGCCGTGGCTGAGGCCCGAGATCTGAAGAAGGTCGGCAAAGGTTTTTGGAAGGGCGTCAAGGAGAAGCTGCTGAGAAAATTTAGTACCCATCTCGGGGATTCCGTAAGTGCCGAGCAGACATCCTCCGATATCCGAGGGGGTAATTCCAAGAGGCTTCGTGGATGCGAAAAGCTCGTAGATGGATTTATCGTTCATCTTAACGTCGAGAACGCTGGTGTTCGTATACTTCTCAAGCATCTTATACTTGGTGGGAATATCGTGTCCAAGCTCGTCAAGCTTCAGGATGGTATCGTGGAGATAGGAGAACTGGAAGTGAGTTGTAATGGTTCCCGACTTCGGGTCGTCTGCAGGGTGCTGAACGGGAGAGAAATCGTAGATCTCGTATTCTCTCGGTACTACGATAATTCCGCCCGGGTGCTGACCTGTGGTTTTCTTGATGCCCACAAGCTTGGTTACCATCTGGCTCATTGCCGCCTTGGGCAGCTTTATTTTGCGCTCCTCCAGATATTTCATTATATAACCGTAAGCGGTTTTATCGGCAAGAGTACCTATCGTTCCTGCGCGGAACACGTGGCCTTCACCGAAAAGCTCCTCGGTGTATTTATGTACCATACCCTGGACGTCGCCCGAGAAGTTAAGGTCGATATCGGGGGATTTCTCGCCGTAGAAGCCAAGGAAGGTTTCGAAGGGGATATCGTGGCCGTCCTGATACATCCATTCGCCGCATACGGGACAGCGCTTATCGTCAAGGTCGAAGCCCGAGCCTACCGAGCCGTCGGTGATAAATTCGCTATATTTACACTTAGGGCATCTGTAATGGGGCGGAAGGGGGTTAACCTCGGAGATACCAGAAAGGGTAGCAACAAGGGACGAGCCCACCGAGCCACGGGAGCCGACAAGATAGCCAAGGCTCTCGGAATAGGCAACAAGCTTAACTGAGATCATATAAAGCCCTGCAAAGCCGTTTTTGATAATAGAGCCAAGCTCTCGCTCAAGTCGGTCGGAAACTATGGGGGGAATATCCTCGCCAAACCACTCGTGGGCGCGCTTCCAACAGGACTCGGTAAGCTCCTCGTTCGCTCCGGGAACAAGGGGCTCATATTTGCCCTTGGGAATGGGGCGAAGCTGCTCGCACATATCAGCGATCTTATTGGGATTCTCTACTACTACTTCAAAGGCTATATCCTCGCCGAGATAGGAGAATTCCTCCAGCATTTCCTCGGTGGTGCGAAGGTAGATTGGCATTTCGCTGTCCGCATCGGACATTTTCATACCTGCGAGAAGTATTCTTCTGTAAACCTCGTCTTCCTTGTTGAGGAAGTGGGCATCACAGGTAGCGCAGACGGGCTTGCCAAGCTTTTTGCCAAGGCGGTATATTTTGCGGTTGATCTCGCGAAGATCTTCCTCGCTGTTTACTCTTCCCTTTCCAAGAAGGAATTTGTTATTGGCAATGGGCTGGATCTCGAAGTAATCGTAAAATTCCGCTATATCCTCTACGTCCTGATCAGATCTTCCCTCCAGGATGGCGCGGTAAAGCTCTCCCTGCTCGCAGGCAGATCCGATTATAAGTCCGTCACGGTACTGCTCAATAACAGACTTTGGCATTCTCGGTCTTCTGCGATAATAATCAAGATAGCTGAAGGATACTAAGCGGTAGAGGTTTTTTAAGCCCTCTTGGTTCTTTGCGAAAATGATCATATGATTGACGGGAAGCTTCAGAGGATCTGCCTTTTCGCTCATTGCGTCAACCATTCTCTCGAAGGTGGTTACACCCTCGCTCTTAAGGCGATCGAGCATTACGAAGAAGATATATGCAAGAGTTCTGGCATCGTCCGAGGCTCTGTGGTGATGGAACTCGGCAAGATTATAATGCTCGGCTATAATATTGAGCTTATGCTTGGTAAGCTCGGGATTTACGTACTTTGAAAGTCCTACCGTATCAAGGTAGGAGTTTGTAAAGGGGATATTGCAGCGCTCTGCTGCTACGCGGATGAAGCCTACGTCAAAGTTTGCATTATGGGCAATAAGAAGACGATCACCCGCAAATTCCATAAATGCCTCCAGGGCTTCTTTTTCTTTGGGTGCGCCCTTTACGTCATCGTTGGTGATAGAGGTGAGGTTTGTTATTTCCTCGCTGATCTCGCACTCGGGATCAACGAACATATTAAATTCATCAATGATCTCGCCGCCCTTGATCTTTACCGCGCCGATCTCGATGATCTTACAGGTGCGGTTAGAAAGACCCGTGGTCTCAAGGTCGAAAACGATCATTTCATCGTCGAAGAAAGGATATTTGCTACCGAAAACGCAACGCTCGGTATCGTTTACGTAATAAGCCTCGATTCCGTAAAGAACTTTCAGGTCGGTATTGCCTGCCTTTTCATAGGCAAGCATAATTTCGGGATATGCCTGAACGTTTCCGTGGTCGGTGATCGCTATGGCGCGGTGACCCCATCTTATGGCTGTGTCGATTATTTCCTTGGGAGTAATAAGAGCGTCCATCTGGGACATATTGGAGTGAAGATGAAGCTCTACTCTCTTTTTCTCGGCGTTATCCATACGGAGAACCGATTTGATCTTCATTATTCCTGTTGGAGAAATGAAGGGCTCGTTATCGAATTTATCACGCTGAACTCTGCCCATTACAGCAAGGTGCTGACCCGGCTTTATATCCTTATGCCACGCCGTTTCCTCATTGGGGAGAATTTTCTTTACGTAGGTTGCCGATGCGCCGTCGGATATACCGATGGTTATATTGGTTTTATCGCCGTTTCTCGTTTCCTTTACTGTTACCTCAAACACTGTTCCGAGGAAGACAGAACGGTTACGAACTGAGGCTATATCCGCAAGAGGGGTGGGCTCGATTACGTCAAATTCTTCACCGTACATCAGTGTGGGCTCTGAAAAATCGTAGGTGGTCGCTCCCATTTTATAGGTGGTTTCGGAAAGCTGGGCGCTGATGCCGGTAGCGGATGATATGCCCACCTTGGAATCAAAATCGTATTGGGGATCGGCAGCTCTCGCCTCCTCTTCCCTTTGTTTCGCCGCCTCCTGCCTTTGCCTTATGAAGTCGTCACGGCTTTTTGCCTCGGCGCGCTCCATAATTTCTTGGCGCTTAGTTTCCCATTCGCGACGGCGCTCCTCTTCGTTACCGCCGGAGATGATGAAAATCTTCTTTTCAACCCCGTAGCGGCTTTTAAGTATTGCGGAAATTATACTTTCGGTGTTGGCAACCTTCACGAAATCCACACCGTGGGATGAGAAGGGGATGGAAATGGTTATACTTTCACCGCTATCCTCATAGGATGCGCCCGTGAAGAATCCGTTGGTAACGGCTCCGCAGATCGCCGCCTCACAGAGAATCTCGGGAAAATATTTCATACCGAAAAGATGGGACGGGAAATGAGGCAGAATTTTGAAGGATTGGGCATTATATAGCCTTCTGCACTCGTCCTCGATATCGTAGATAAGCTCTGCATCCTCGTGAGAATTAAAAGTGATATCCACTTCTATGCGAAGAGGATCTACGCTTTTTCTCGGGCGGATATCATATCCGCGGTCAAGGAGATCGCGCTTGTCCATATCGGGAGAATATCTGGTGAATATATCAAGGAAGCTCTTGCCTGTATTTCTGTTCTCCTGCATTTTTCTCGTCCTTTCTGTTATTTTGTCATTTTTAGTTTGCTTTTTACTACATTTTGAGGATCTCGCCGATAAGCTCATCAACAAGAGAATCCTCGGGAATCTTGCGAAGAATCTCGCCGTTTTTGAAAAGCAGACCTTCGCCTATGCCGCCTGCAATGCCTATGTCGGCTTCCCTCGCCTCGCCGGGACCGTTTACCGCACATCCCATAAGGGCAACGCTGATGGGCTTGTCCAAAATATCTGCTTCTTTTGCCGCCTCGGTAAAGCGACGGGTAAGGCTGATAAGATCAATTTTTGTTCTTCCGCAGGTGGGACAGGATATGATATTCATACCGCATCTTTTACGAAGGCCAAGCTCGGAGAGCATTTTTATCGCCAGCTTTACTTCCTCCTCAGGAGCATCGGTAAGGGATACGCGTATTGTATCTCCGATTCCTATGGAGAGTAGCGAGCCTATACCGAGACTGCTTTTTACGGCGGCATCGATGCCAAATCCCGCCTCTGTTACACCCAGATGAAGGGGATAATCCATCTTCTCCGAAAGAAGCTTATTGGCCTCGATCATATCTGCGACCGTGGATGCCTTAATGGAAATAACCGTGTCAAAGAATCCGTGTTTTTCCAGAATTTCCACGTGGGAGAGGGCGGATTCAACCAAAGCCTCGGGAGTAGGACGGCCGTGTTTTTGAAGCAGGTCTTTCGAAAGAGAGCCTGCGTTTACGCCAATGCGAATGGGCACTCCGTACTCCTTGGCTGTAGCCACTACTGCCGCTACGCCTTCCTCGCTACCGATATTTCCCGGGTTTATCCTTATCTTATCTGCTCCGTTTTTTATAGCGGATATTGCGATTTTATAGTTAAAGTGAATGTCTGCCACAAGGGGCACGCCGATGCCTCGTTCCTTGAGGGCGCGGAAAACAATTGCCGACTCCTCATCGGGAACGGTTATTCTCACTATATCGCATCCTGCCACCTCAAGGGCTGCTACCTGCTTGTAGGTGGCATCAATATCGTGGGTATCGGTGTTGGTCATAGACTGAACTGTGACGGGGGAATCGCCGCCTATGAACAGTCTGCCAACCTTCACCTTTCTCGTCTTTTTTCTTATATCATTATAGTTCATGGCTTATCAGGGGATAAGGGTGATAATATCCTTGATCATAATCACGAAGGAAAGACCGAGGAGAATGAAAAGTCCTACTGCGTTTATAGTATCCTCAATTTTCTTGGGAAGACGGCGACGGCTTATCATTTCGATAAGTATGAAAATGATCCTACCGCCGTCAAGGGCGGGAATGGGGAGAAGATTCATTACGCCAAGGTTAATGCTGATCATTGCCACAAGGTAAAGAAGGTTCAGAGGACCTGCCTTTGCCGCATCTCCGATAGCACCCGAAATTCCTACGGGGCCGGATACGGCATCAAGGCTGTATCTGCCGCGGATAAGATCGATGATGGATTCCCAGCACATACGAATGATAAGGGTGGATTTTTCCCAAGAGAATTTAATGATATTGCCAAATTTTCTTTCTACTGCTACGGGAACAATGTCTAAAAGACCGAACTCCTGCCCCGACGAGGTGTCAACCGGAAATACTACATCATCAAGGGATATCTCCTGACCGTCTCTGATAACTATAAGATCCACAGGCTCGTTACCGTGGCGCATGATTTCGTAGGAAAGCTCGTCGTATATGTTAACTCTTTTGCCATTTACCTTGATTATTTCATCGCCAATCATAAGGCCGCTTGCTTCGGAAGAGATCTCGGTGCCGGTCTCTTCGGGAGTATAGAATCTTTTTACCTCTGTGCCGTAAAGGTAGATCATAGAGGTAAGGATGGTCATAGCAAGGAAGCCTGCCACGATATTGACTGTTGCACCTGCAACGGTGATGATAAATCTCTGCCAGGATGGCTTTTTATCAAAGGAATTGGGATCGGAGGATTCGCCCTCCTCGCCTACCATTGCAACGTATCCGCCGATGGGGATCATACGCAAGGAGTAGGTGATATTGGTTTTCTTCGAGGTATACCAGACAAGCTTCGGTCCCATACCGATGGCAAACTCCTCGATGGTTACCTTGAAGATCCTTGCAAATATATAATGGCCAAATTCGTGAATGAAGATAAGACCTCCAAACACCAAAACTGCAATTAAAACAGTGCCTAAACTTTCAAAATTCACTATTAGTTTCTCCGTTCTGCTCTTAAGTGAGCATCAATTTTTTAGTTTTTTGCCGATTATCTCGGCGGCTATCCGGGCGGCCTCGCTATGGGACTCGAGTATCTCATCAAGGGTTGATGCCCCTGCTGCAAAGGATGCCCTGCTGTATACCTCGGATACGATATCCGAGATATCTCCAAATGTTATTTTGTCCGAAAGGAAGGCTTCGACTGCCCTCTCGTCCGCGGCCTCGATAACCGCGCCGTATGCTCCGCCGTCTGCCATAGCCCGGAAGGCCAAGGGGAGAAGGGGGAATGCGCTATAGTCGGGCTCGGCAAAGGTGAGCGAGCCTATCTTGAAGAGGTCAAGCGCCTCTATTGCGGACTCAAATCTTTCGGGATAATCGATTGCGTATTGAACGCATTCACGCATATCGGGAACAGACATTTGCCCGATTACCGCTTTATCAATATATTCTACTGCAGAATGCAGTATGCTCTCACGGTGAATCAAAACCTTGATCTTTTCCGGTGATACATCGAAGAGATAGCAGGCTTCGATTACCTCAAAGCCCTTGTTCATAAGAGTTGCACTGTCGACGGTTATCTTGTTTCCCATCCGCCAGGTGGGGTGTGATAGTACCTGTTCCTTTGTGACAAAGCGAAGCTCTTCTCTCTTCTTTCCGAAAAAGGGACCGCCCGAAGCGGTGAGAAGAATTTTTGATATCTCCTCGCGCTTACCTGCCCTAAGGGATTGGAAGATGGCAGAGTGCTCGCTATCTACGGGAAGAATTTCCACACCCGCATCGCGAGCGCGCTTCGTAACTATTTCTCCCGCTATAACAAGGGATTCCTTGTTTGCAAGAGCCAGCCTTGTTCCTCTGTCAATGACTGCCAGGGTGGGAGCGAGACCGCTGTGACCCGATATGGCATTTACTACCGTATCGGAGTCGGAATAGTTCTTTATAAGGTGGGAAAGCGTGATTCCATCAACTACTTTTGCCCGGGTATCGGCAATTTTTATTTTCAGATCTGCCGCGGCGCGGGAAGATTCCATATAAACGAAGCGGGGGGTGTGACGCCTTACCGCCGCCTCCATTTTATCCACGCTGACCGAGGCGGAAAGTATATCGATCTCATATCCGCGGGACATTGCTACGTCCAACGCCTGCGTTCCTACTGAGCCACTGGCTCCGAGAATTGATATTTTCTTTCTTATGCCGATCACCTCTTTCTCTTTTTACTATTGAGAGGCTGTCTCAAAATAAAATTCGAGGCAGCCTCTTTTAGGAGCTGTGATTACATGGAAGAATCCGACTGCCCTCTCCGATTGCGAAGTGGAAAGGATAAAAGTAAGTCTTATCCGGGTAGCTCCGTTTTTTACTGAATTATACGAATGGCGGCCAAACCGCGGACACCATAAGTAGGAAGGTTGCTATAGGGAAAACGGAATCAAAGCGATCCACGATTCCGCCGTGGCCGGGGAGAAGATTGCTGTAATCCTTGATGCCGTACTCGCGCTTGATAAGAGATGCGATAAGATCTCCTACCATTGCTACTACGGAAAGCACAAGGCCGAGAAGGGCGATAACGATATAATCTACGTCTGCCCCTCCGCATACATTAACCACGTATCCGTAGAGGAGATTCAGCGCTACCGATACTGCGATGCCGCCTATTGCGCCTTCCACTGATTTATTAGGGCTTACGTCAGGGATGAGCTTATGCTTGCCGAATTTACATCCTATGAAATAAGCGCCTGCATCACATCCCCAGGAGGATATGATCAATAAGCCAAGGTAAAATATACCCTTATTCACGTACATTATGAGCGAAAGCGAGGTAAATGATACTATGACATAAACGATTGCCATATACACTGCCGCTACAAGAACGAATTTTATTTTCTTATGAGAGAAAACCGCAACGCCCAGAAGATATACGAGAAAGATGAATAGCACCGCACCCATAATGAGAACGAACTTACCTCGCTCATCGCCTGCAAAATATGCCGCGAAGGGCAATGCTGCCGAGATCACATAGGACGGAGCCGAAATATGCCATTCCTTATGCACTCCGAAAACACGGAGAAGCTCAAAGGTGGCTATTACCGATAATGCCGCCATACCTATGCTATATACGGGTGTGAAGGAAGCGAGAGCCACAAGGACTATCGCAACTAATACAATACCTATGCCTGTTATTACTCTGGTTTTCATTTTTTCGCCTTTCATTCAGGATAAGCAGATCTGCAAAATAAATTGAGCCTTAATCTATGCAGAATAGCGACGGTCTGCTTATCTCGAGAGACCTAAAATCAGATCTCCATTATCTCCTTGGTCTTGGAAGCGGATACGTTATCAACCTCCTTGATGTACTTATCTGTAAGATCCTGAACAAGCTTATCGGATGCCTTTGCCTCATCCTCGGTCATTACGGAATTCTTCTTGTCTGCCTTTACCTTATCGTTAGCATCGCGGCGAATGTTACGGATAGCAACCTTTGCATCCTCGCCTAATTTAGAGATCTGCTTGGAAAGCTCGCGACGGCGCTCTTCTGTTGTGGGAGGGAAAGAAAGACGGATGCAGGTACCGTCGTTCTGAGGATTGATACCGAGATCGGATGTAAGAATAGCCTTCTCGATGCCCTTCATAATGGACTTATCCCAAGCGGTGATAACGATAGTGCGAGCATCGGTCACCTTAACCTCTGCAACAGCGTTGATAGCTGTGGGAGAGCCGTAGTAATCAACAGTGATCTTCTTAAGAACGTCGGGATTTGCTCTGCCCGCTCTGATGGTGGAAAGTGTTTCCTGATAAGACGCGATGGTCTTTTTCATCTTTTCTTCGTATACTTTAGTGTCGAGTTTCATAAATGTTTCTCCTTCGAATTATATTTTGTATTTTATATTTTATTTTTTATCTTTTATTCATCTTCGTTCTTGCCGGTTTATGATGACAAAAGGCGAACAGAACCGAAGAAGAAGCGTCGTTTGCGGCCGAAGTTCTCGCTGCGGCTCGGTCATCTCGCGGCTCCGGAACACTTAGTTCTTCGCCCTCTCCGTCAGCAAAGCTGCCACCTCTCCCAGCGTGAGAGGCTATACTACCGCTCAGCCGCTTCGCTACGTAGAGACCTACATCGAGTGTTCAGTAAACGGCGGGTCTTACCGGTTATGACGACTTTTTTCTTTTATTCAGGAGTTACGGTTGTCCCATTAACCTCTCCGCGTATAGCGCGAAGGATGTCGGAGGGAGTCTTCAGACCGAATACCTTGATGGGCATTCCTGTGGAAAGACAGAATGCGGTTGCTGTTGCATCCAGCGCCTTGAGATTCATACCTAAAACCTCGGATGCCTTGACTTCCTCAAGTTTAATTGCTTTTTTATTTTTGTTGGGATCGTCTGTATATATATAGTCAACATTCTTCGCCATAAGCATAGCGTCCGCCTTGATTTCCGCAGAGCGAACCGCGCCGGTGGTATCTGTAGATAAGAACGGAATACCGAGACCTGCGCCGAATACAACTACCTTGCCCGATTCGAGAGCCTCAATAGCTCTCTCTCCCGAATATCTTTCTGCAAAAGGCTCCATAGGAACGGAGGTCATAGCGACAGCATTGCCGCCTGCTCTCTTGATGGCATCCTTCATACAGATAGCGTTGATAACGGTTGCAAGCATGCCCATTCTGTCGGCATCTACACGGTCCATATCAACACCCTGCCTGCCGCGCCAGATATTTCCTGCGCCTACTACAAGAGCGATCTGGTAGCCCTCATCAACTGCGGTCTTTATGCTTTTGGCAACCTCGTCAACGAAGCTCATATCGTAAATTTGCTCTTTACTTCCGTTGGCAAGAACCTCTCCGGATAATTTTAATACAATACGTTTCATAGTAAAATGACCTTCCTTAGCTAGCCTTAAATTATTTTTTCAGAGAGATAGCGCGCTTTGCGGCATCCGCAATATGCGCAGGGGTCAGCCCGTACATTTCAAGAAGCTCGGGAACTTTGCCGCTTCTGCCGTACTGATCCTGAACTCCCACTCTTACAACGGGAGTAGGGCAAGACTCGGAAAGAACCTCGCATACGGCAGATCCGAGACCGCCGATGATGCTATGCTCCTCGCAGGTTACTACCGCGCCTGTCTTTTTTGCGGAGGCTGCTATTATATCGCCATCGATGGGCTTGATGGTATGGATATTGATTACCTCGGCACCTATGCCCTCGGCGCGAAGAGACTCTGCCGCCTCCATTGCGAAGGCTACCATAAGTCCGGTTGCAACGATGGTCACGTCGCCGCCATCGGTATATTTCACACCCTTGCCAAGCTCGAACTGGTAATTGGGAATGTCCTTTGTGATATTTGGAACGGCATACCTTCCAAAGCGGAGATATACGGGGCCGTCATGAAGAAGAGCTGCCTCGGTAGCGTGGAGGGCTTCATTTGCATCGGCGGGGTTGATAATCACCATACCCGGAATGGTACGCATAATGGCGATATCCTCGTTGCACTGATGGGTCGCGCCGTCCTCTCCTACGGTAATACCCGCGTGGGTTGCGCCGATCTTTACATTGAGATGAGGGTAGCCTATGCAGTTTCTTATCTGCTCGAAGGCTCTGCCCGATGCGAACATTGCAAAGGATGATGCGAATACAGGCTTACCCGTAGAGGCAATACCTGCCGCAACGCACATCATATTGCCCTCTGCTATTCCGCAGTTATAAAATCTTTCGGGAAATTTCTTTTTGAATACTTCTGTTTTGGTGGATTTAGAGAGATCGGCGTCAAGAACTAAGAAGTCGTGCTTTTCTCCAAGGGCGGCAAGCGCCGCACCGTAGCTTTCTCTGGTTGCAATTTTTTCTGCCATATTACTTAACCTCCAAAAGCTCTTTATCTATTTTTTCAAGGTCGGCAAGAGCTATCTCGTATTGCTCTGCCTTAGGAGCCTGACCGTGCCACTCGGGCTTGTTTTCCATGAAGGAAACGCCCTTGCCCTTGATGGATCTTGCAATTATGAGAGTGGGCTTGCCTTTGCACTCTCTTGCGGATCTCATGGCAGATTCGATTTCGCCAAAATCGTGAGCATTAACTGTGATAACGTTCCAGCCGAAGGCCAGGAACTTTTCATCGTGAGGCGTGGGGTTCATAACCTTGGTTATATCACCGTCGATCTGAAGTCCGTTAAGGTCGAGGATGGCAACGAGATTGTCAAGCTTGTAGTGGGCCGCGAACATTGCCGCCTCCCATACCTGTCCCTCCTGGGTCTCACCATCGCCGAGGATGGTATATACTCTGTAGCCCTCGTCATAATGCTTGCCCGCAAGCGCCATACCTACTGCCGCGGAGAAGCCGAGGCCGAGAGAACCTGTTGACATATCAACACCGGGAACTCCCTTCATATCGGGATGACCCTGAAGGCGGGAATCTATTCTTCTGAGGGTAGTGATCTCTTCTCTGCCGATAAATCCACGCTCGGCAAGAACACCGTAAAGCGCAGGGGCGGTATGTCCCTTTGAGAGAACGAACCTGTCTCTTTTGGGATCGGCGGGATCATTGACGTTCACATTCATCTCTTCAAAATAGAGATAGGTGAGAACGTCGGCGATAGAAAGCGAGCCTCCCGGATGACCGCAGCCTGCGGAGTATACGCCGTTGATGATGTGGCGGCGCACCGCATTGGCGGTTTGCTTAAGCTCTAAAAGTCTTTTTTCGTTCATAAAAAACCTCCCGGCCTGCCATTATTTTGGCGAGAAAGCCTAAATCTTTTTTATATTTTACTACAAAGCAACAAAAAAGTCAATATAAATATAAAATATTAACAGATTATTATTAATTTTTTCTAATTTTTTCGCGCCTTAGGCGTAAAATTTTGCCTGCACGCGCTTTGCAGATAATTTCATGTGAAGGATCGGCTTTCAAAGTCTCCTCCCAGGAGAATTAATGTGGAATTTTTCGACAATATGATTTTTGAGAGAAGAAGTTTTTCGGAAATCGGTATTCGGGTCGTTTTTGGGATATGTCTATAAAAGGGAAAAGAGCCGCGCTGGGCGCGGCTCTTTCGTGCAAGGCACATATTCGATGAGTTAAGAACTTAGGACCGAAAACGGTTAAGCCCATCAGGAAAGCGTAAAATTACTCAGCTCTCTCTGCTCTCTTTGCTGCGAAGCATTCGCTGCAGTAAACAGCCTTACCTTCGG
>JAZTXP010000011.1:0-13585 GCA_045636465.1 Eubacteriales bacterium | reverse complement strand
TGTGTGTTGCAGCTCGGACAATTAACCACCTTTTGTCCGAGTTTTATGTGAATTCTTTGAATTTTTTCAAAATTTTCAACTTTTTCTACCTTTACATCTTGCAAATTGAGTATTTCTTGTGTATAATTATAAGCGAGCATATTGCGTTGCAAAGTAAATCCATTTAAGCAGGTTGCGTGCCTGCAGGTCGTTCTGCTTAACGAGGCGGAGCTTGATGTGCTCAAAAAAGTAGGACCGCAGGCCTTCAGCGAATTTCTCTATCCCGAAAACGGCGGAAGAGCGCATTTCCTCTCGGAAAAGCACAGAACCGAAAGGTTTTAGTTTTCAAGGCGATTAAGCATTACCATTTTACATAAAATGAAAGAAGGATCAAAATATGAAAAACGAATACAAAATCACGAAGGATTTGATGATGTCGTGGAAGAAGGGCTTCCACACCAGAGGAGGGGCAAATATCATTTTGTTCATTTTTAGTTGCTATCTTCTCATCGCTTGCCCTTTACTTTTTATTGAGTTTTACTACTTATACGGCTATCACTTCATTTACGTGACCGAGTATCTTATCTATATGCTTCTTTTGGTGCTCTTCACCTTTATGGCTCTTTACAGAATATTCGTTATGCCCTCCGCAAGCTACAAAAGGCTCTACCGCTCATACGCAGAAATATACGGCGTCAGAGAGTGGCTTCGTACGACGGAATTTACCGATGATGAGATAGTGCTCTACGAACACAGAAACGTCTATAGATACAGATATCAAAACGTCGGAAAAATAATAGAGCGCGGCAACCTCGTTACTATTTTCATTAAAGGCGGCGGAGGACTCCATTTATACAAGGATGCGTTTGTCAACGGATCTTGGGAAGAATGCAAAAAGCTTATCTCCGAAAAGAAAAAGCGCTGATGCGCAAAAACCGCGATAATACAGATAAACTAAAGTTAATCTGACAAATACTATGCACCCCAAGGTCACATGAACATTGGGGTGCATAGTATTATTGAGGCGCAAGCTGTTTCTTTTGAAGAACTGCTTTCGCCTTTTGTTGTTTGGTTTTATTATCACTTTTTAACTCTGATTTATATATCCCACCTGAAGGGGGTGGCTTCGCGGGATCTGACGAGGGCGATGAAGTCGGCCTCGCTTTCGATTTTGCGGGTAGTTTGCATGCCGCCGAAGGCGGTTTGACGGCTGACGTCGTGGAGGTCGGTGCCAGCGAAGGGGATAAGGTTATAATTCCCCGCGTACTGCTCTGCCATGGCGTTTTCAAAGTCGGTGCGGCAGGCGTGGTAGGTTTCTGCGCCGTGGACGTGCTTTGGGAAAAGCTTCATACAGTCGTAGCCGCGGAAAGGGTGGGCGTGAATGATCAATGCGCCTTCAGAGGCAAGAAGCTTCAGCTGCTCTACCCTATCCATCCCCTCGATCTCCGGGTGGGCAAAATACCACGCTTCATCAAGTCCGTAAATGAGGAAATCTGTACCCCAATCGGACATTTCAACGCCGAGGAATACGTCCAGCCCGATTTCCCTTCCGATGGCAAGCGCCGCCTCGTAGTCCGAGAAATAGAAGCACAGACGCTCTTCGTAAGGAAGGCTTTTATCTATATTTATATTGCCATCAAGGAAATGATTGGTGATGAAAACGCCGCTATACCCCATAGATTTGTAGAGCTCGAGCGACTCTCTGATACCCGACTTTGCGCACGCACTGACAGGAAACGTATGAAGATGTGTTTCGTAAAAGTATGTGTTTTTATTCATATTGCTGTGTTTTTGTAACCTTTTATTTGCATTTTTGTGTTTTTTCTTGGGAAATATACGTCGACATTTTTACATTTTTTATTAAAATATGTGATTTTTATCTTCTGAACAACTTGTTTTTTCCATGCAATTTAATATGCTAAAATTATATCATACCCGCCAGTGCTTTGTCAAGAAGGAACGCAAATCGTCTCTAATACAATTAATAATCTCAAAATCTCATTTATAATATTAAATTCTCACAATATCCCTTGACAACAGTATTTTTTTGTGCTATAATAACTGCAACTGAATACAAAAGGCTATGATAAGAAATAGTAAGCATTCCGGATGCTATAGAGAGGGGGCGGCTGGTGTAAGCCCTTGCGGAAGGATGCCCAACCCATCTTGGAGCTGCGTGCCGAAAAAACACAGTAAGCATTGCCGGGTTCTCCCGTTACAGAGATACGGTATCGGACATTTCCTGTACCGATGAGCGCGGATATTATCCGAATTTAGGTGGTACCACGGACTTAAGTTATAGTTCGCCCTAAGCTGACGTATAGTCGGCTTAGGGCTTTTTTGTATTCACAAAACAAAAAATGGAGGCATCTTCTATTATGAAACTTGAAAAACTCGTTGGAGAAAGATTTAAGGAAAAACCGTCGGACTGCTCCGTTGACAGTCACGCCCTGATGGTTCGCGGCGGTTATATGAAATACGTGGCAAACGGTATATTCTCTTCCTATATGCCACTGAAGCGCATCACTCGCAAGATAGAGGGTATTTTGCGCGAGGAAATGGATGCTATAGACGGTCAGGAGGTTAGTTTCCCCGTAGTTATGCCTGCGTCCATCTGGCAGGAGTCGGGCAGATACGATAGCATCGGCAAGGAGCTTGTGCGCTTTAACGACCGTAACGGAAGCCCTGTGGTTCTCGGTATGACCCACGAGGAGGCGGCTGTTCAGCTTGTTCGCGAATACGGCCAGAGCTATATGAAATATCCCTTCATGATCTATCAGATACAGACCAAGTTCCGCGACGAGGCAAGACCTAAGTCGGGACTTATCCGTGTTCGTGAGTTCACAATGAAGGATGCTTATTCCTTCCACACAAGCCAGGCTGACCTTGAAGAATACTACGATAAGTGCCACAAGGCATACGAGCGCGTTTTCGCGAGAGCCGGCATTCCCGAGGTTGTATCGGTTGCTTCGGACTCCGGTATGATGGGCGGCAGCATTTCCCACGAATTTATGCTTCTCACCGACATAGGCGAGGATTCTATCGTTATCTGCCCCGAGTGTAACTACCGCGCTAATATGGAAGCGGCTGAAAACATTACCGAGTACACCCGCACTGCCCCCTCCGAGGAGCTGAAAAAGGTACACACACCCGGTATGCACACCATCGAGGAGGTTTGCTCCTTCCTTGGCTGCGACGAAAAGAACTCCTGCAAGGCAGTGGTTTACCAGAGAAATGCCGATGATAAGTACGTAGTTCTCTTCCTCAGAGGCGACCTCGAGGTTAACGAGACCAAGCTTACTAACTTCCTTGGCTTCGAAATTCACCCCGCTGTTATTACTCTTGAGTCCGGCCTCAAGGCAGGCTTCATCGGTCCCGTAGGTCTTGACGCTGACGCTATCGTTCTCTACGACCGTTCTCTTAAGGGCATGAACAACCTTGTATGCGGCGCAAACGAGGAGGAGCATCACTGCACCGGCCTTGATATGGACAGAGACGTTCAGGGTGCGGAATACCACGACTTTGCAAAGGTGCAGACCGGCGGCATTTGCCCCGCTTGCGGAAAGCACTCTATCACTATCTCCCGCGGCATTGAGGTGGGTAACATCTTCCAGCTCGGAACAAAGTATACAAAGTCTATGAATATGACATATACCGACAGCGAGGGCAACCTTCAGCATCCCATTATGGGCTGCTACGGCATCGGCGTTGGCAGACTTGCAGCCGCAATATGCGAGGTGCATCACGACGACTACGGTCCTATCTGGCCCGTGTCTATTGCTCCCTGGCAGGTGCATCTCTGCGCGGTTCGCTCGGATGATGCAGAGGTAAAGGCGTACGCAGATAAGCTCTACGCAGAGCTTCAGCAGAATGGCGTTGAGGTTATTTACGATGACAGAAACGTCAGCGCAGGCGTAATGTTCTCTGATGCAGACCTGCTCGGCGTTCCCTACAGAGTGATCGTCAGCCCCAGAAATATGAAGCAGGGCATCGTTGAGATCTCCTCCAGAGATAAGAGCTTCAAGGCAACTGCTCCCGTGGAATCCGCGGCAGATGAGATCAAGGGAATCGTAGCGGAAGCGCTGCGCGCTATGAGATAATATCTCCCCAAAACTCAATATTTGCTAATAAAAAGGCTTGCTCTTCCCTATTTCGGTGGAGTAAGCCTTTTTGTCTTTGACTATTACACAAATGCTTTTTTGATAAACAGCCCTTAACTGTTTTCGGCGATGCGCCCGATGAAAATAAGGAGCCTGAAGAGGCGGAGACTTGCGGAGACGATGAATGGCGACTATATTTTCGAGCCACAAAATACACGCTGTCGCGTGATGATATACTCGCTTTGGCGAGATATGCTCGCCAAAGCGGATGATATACCGAGCCTGCGGCTTGGATAAAAAACGACAGGTTAAAACCGTCGTTTTTAGGAGAACCCTCGGGTGAGAGTCCCTATGCCACATTCGACCCTAAAAAGAAAAGACCGTCTCTTGACGGTCTTGGTCGAAGTGGCGGGACTCGAACCCACGGTCTCCAGTACCCGAAACTGGCGCGATACCAACTTCGCTACACCTCGATTTTTTGATTTTTTATAACGCTTCGAATTTTTAGTACATCAAAGCGGATATTGATTAATATTTATTCAAAATTCGTGCCTTGATATTATATCATTTTCCAATGAAAAAGTCAATGCTTTTTTCAAGTTTTTTCTCTTTTTCCTTCGACATTTTGACCTTTGCTGGATTTTCGAGAAATTTCTTATTGCAATTGTGTAGCTTTTGTGATAAAATAAAGTCAATAAAAACAAAGGAGAAAAAACATGAGCTTTAATTGGTGCTTTATCGGTTGCGGCAAGCTTGCGCACACTGTTGCCGAGCAAATGAAAAAACACGGGGGACACAAAATAGTTTCCTGCTATACCAGAAATTTTGAGAAGGGCCGCGAGTTTGCCGACAAATACGGCGCTGTGGCTTATAGTGATGCGGCTGATGCTATTTCCGCCGAGGGAGTTGACGGGGTTTACGTTGTAACTCCTCATAATGCACACCATAGGTTTACAAAATTGGCGCTTGAGCTTGGAAAGCCCGTGCTTTGCGAAAAAGCCTTCACTGTTACGGCAAGCGAAACAGAGGAGCTTATCGCTCTTGCAAAGGAGAAGAATCTCTACCTCTGCGAGGCTATGTGGACCTGGTTTTCTCCCGCGGCAAACAAGGTAAAAAATTGGGTTGACTCGGGGGAGATCGGCAAGGTTTCGGGCGCGGATTTCACCTACCACATGATGAGCGTTAACTACGCCCCCAGGAACTCCGATCCGAAGCGGGCCGGTGGCGCGCTCCTTAACATTACCGTTTATCCCATAGCCTACGCCTATCGCCTTTTCGGCTATCCCACCTCAATTGAAAGCGAAGGAAAAATCGTTGGTGGGATCGACCACGGCGAGGAAATAAAGATGACCTTCTCGGGCGGCGAGGTAGTTAATATCAGCGCATCGATGGTTGACACAGAGGGCTTCGAAAAAATGACTATTTACGGTGATGGCGGCAAAATCAAGGCTCCGCTCTATCACGCATCGGGCATCGCTTCTCTTCACCGCGGACTTTTTAACAGCAAGCTGTTCCTCAGCGGCGGAAAGCTCTTTAACTCATATATGGACGAGTTTGACAAGGTGGCTGAAGAGATACGCCGAGGTCTCACCGAAAGCGAGATTTACCCGTTGAAATCCACCCTGGACATAATGAAAATTATGGACGAGATCCGGGGGCAGATCGGACTTGAATACAATGATCTGGAGTGAGGCAAAGGTGCAAGGATTTTTTTATTTTACATTATTGCTGCTTAAGAAAATAACACTCGAAAGATAAATATTATAAAAAGGCTCATCGCAAACCCGAGATACAAAAATTGAAACATATCGAATAAGTTCCTCGGTAGCAATGAGCATTTTTATTTGTGCAGAATATTTTGTTTTCAGTCTATTCTATAATAAGCAGGAAATCGGCAAAATTATCTGTTTTTGTAAATAATTATTTGCGGATTCGCGGCATTTTCCTCATAAGAGCAAACGAGAATAAGCTTCATATTAGCGGCGATTCCTATACATTTGCCGCGTTCCCATTCAAGCTGTGTGCCAAGATACGTAGCCTTATCCTCAAGTAATTTAACCCGCGCACCGTTTTCAAGGGTATATTCCATATTGACAAACTCACCGGGAAGCACGTTGAGATCCTCCACCTCGGGCAAGCCCTCTATGCGGAGAAGCTGATTTATTTCATTTATCAGCTTTTTCTTAAATTCGAAAAGCTTTTCCTTGCCACCAAGGAAGGCATACTTCCTCCATATATCAAGGGTATATTCACCGTCGGCATAACACCATTTACAAAAGTCCTCGTTAAAGCGGCCGTTCTTCTCGCGACCTATTGAGGCGTCGTCTATCTCCATTCCGCAACACTCACAAACCAGCCTCCTTGGCGAGCCGAGAAGCGTGTTTATCGAAACGTCAAAAAGCTCCGAGAGCAGTTTCAGCGCCTCTGTGTTGGGAATGGTTTCTCCGGTTTCCCAGCGAGAGACCGCCTGCCTCGTCACAAAAATCTTCTCTGCCAGCTCCTCCTGAGAAAGGCCCATTTTACTTCTTAAATCAAATATTACGTTTTTTGTTTCCATAAAAACACCGCCTTATGTATTGTATCTTAATTATAGCACATATAATCCCCTATGGCAAGCAACCTTCTGTTGCTATATGCTTGAAATTTTGCTATAGGTGTATTATAATGGTTTTGTTAGTGAAAAATATAAGAGGAGTGTTATGGATAATATTATATCCACAGAGAAGAAGAAAAGGACTACAGAGCCACAGAAGGGCTGACGCGCGAGGCGTTCTGGAATGTTTATAAGCCGGGTGCTGATGAGCATTACTTTGTTCATATGATGCGAAATCACCCCGATTTCATCCCCGAGCTTGCCTTCGTGCTGGAGATAGACGGCGAGATTGTAGGCAATATCATGTATACCAAGGCATGGCTTGAGGACGAGAACGGCGAGCGCAAGGAGATTCTTTCCTTTGGGCCGCTTTGCGTTGCTCCCCGATATCAAAGGCAGAAGCTGGGCAAGATATTGATCGAGCATTCCTTTGATGTAGCTCGCAAGATGGGATATGACGTGAACATCAATTTCGGAAATCCCGGAAATTACGTTAGCCGTGGATTTGTTAGCTGCAAAAAGAAGAACGTAAGCTTTGTCGTAGACGGCAACTTCCCGACCGCTTTGCTTGTGGCAGAACTTACACCGGGCGCCCTTGACGGCAAAAGATGGATGAATATCCCTTCCATCGCCGCAGACTGCTGCGAGGATGCCGCCGCTGTTGAAGCCTTTGACGCGGCCTTTACTCCCAAAGAAAAGAAGTGGATGCCGAGCCAGGAGGAGTTTTATATATATAGACATTTCTCGGTGGTAAGATAATTCCAGGTTAAACAATTTATCGAGACTAATGAATGAAAAAAGAGTAGACAAGCAAGATTTTAACTCTTGATGTTTACTCTTTTTGGTATTTAGTATATTTTAAGTTTTATATTTGATTGCTTTTAGCAGCCCTATGGCGAATCAATCCAGATCGTATTTATCCGGATCGATGGGATCGAGGGAAAATCCAAAAAGCTCGGCGCTTTTTCTGTTTTCAGCATTTGTATATTCAATATACTCTCTTTTAGTTTTGTGGTAACCATACACCATCCACCAACAATGACCTTGAGGTGAATTTTCAAGAGGATCGAAGACGATGCATATATCGAGGAACTTTCGCTCATTTCCAACGGGAGTATAACGTATGCCGAAGGCTCTATTGTACACCTCATCTTGCCTTACCCTCGGCGGAAGATTAAAAGGTGGCACCTCGGGTATATTGAAGTCTTCGTCCTTCCAGTAGTACGCAAAGGCGCCGTTATCCATCTTAATTTTTTCAAGCGTGATAGGCACGTCCACTGACTCTCCGGCAGCATTATGATAAGTAAACTCTACATTTTCCATAATTATTTCATCGTTTTTCACATAATCGCCAAGGAAGAAAATTTGAATACCTTTAGATGCCGCGCCTTTATTTTCTACAAGGCAACCTGTCTGCTTACCGGGAACACAAGGTCTCAGATTAAACCGAAGAATCTGCAGCTTGGTAGGCTGAAGATTTCCTTTAGGCGCGGCAAAATATAGCTTCTCCGTATTTTCGCATTTGAGACATTCTCGCGTGCTTTGAGCATATGGTAAATCCAGATGCTTCTCTACCTCGAGGAGAAAATCCTCGGCGCAAACGTAGTCTTGACTCGCAGCCTCCTTGAAGGATTCGAAATCCGAAACGTATTTTTTCCAGGAGGGCAAATTACTGCGCCTGGGCGGCTTCATTTCATAGGGATCGCCGATATTCAACCAGAGATTCAGCTTTTTCTTGTAGTCCTGCAAGTATAAAAACATATAATCGCTATCGAAGCAGGAAATTCCTAAAGCCTCGGCATCAAGGAATGCCGACATGGTCTTAGTTAGCTTGATAACATCTTTATGAGTGAAGCTATTGCTGCAAACCGAGATCCATTTGCTATCCTCGGGCGCATACAATTCAACGAAGAAATCTCCACTCTCCGAATCAGCCACGGTATACTCCATACGTGTAAAATGACCGCAGATGGCTTCCCTTACAGAGTCAAGCGATGCCGTATCCTTATTAACGTGTAAATTTGAAAAATAACTTCCCATATGCGACTCCTTAGAGGATTTTTTGACTTTAGTTTAATGCTTTTTCTACTATAGCCACTCCAAAATAACTTTTTCTCCAAAAGACATATTTATTGATTTTTATCTATTGTTCCGTTAGAGCAATGGATTGTGCAATTATACATATAGTCACCCATGCAATTATTCCACTTCTCGCCCTTTTCAATAGCATCCCATTCTTCCATAGTTCCTTCGTAATAAAGATTTGCAATTCTTGCCCACGCAAAAGCAGACTCGCCTATATAAACAACGGTCTTAGGCATGGTAAAGTTGGTTAACACATAAGCGTCCTTGAATGCTCTGTCACCTATGATCTCGAGCTGCGAGTTTTCACCAAATGTAACCGTTTTCAGCGCTTGGCAATAGCTAATTGCATCAGCCTCGATAACCTTAACCGTTGATGGGATATCTATTGAAGTAAACATCACGCCGTAAAAGGCGCCCTCACCAATGCTTTCAAGCTGGGAGCCCTCCTCGAAGATAACAGAGGTTAAATTCATACAACCGTAAAATGCACCGGATTCTATTCGTTTTACTTCTTTGTTGATCTTAATTGATATCGTCTTTTTTCCGGGTGCATACAAAACGAAAATAGTTCCGTCTTCTGAGTAAATATTTCCATCATTAAGATTGAAGGTGGGATTCTCGGGGTCAAGCATTATTCTGTACAATGAATCGCAATCGCTGAATGCAAGATAACCTATAACGCTGAGGTTCTTTGGGAGATAGATATATGTGATTTTCTCGCATCTGCTGAATGCTTCTCTTTCAATTTTAGTCAGGGCGCTATTTTCGCTGATGTCAACGACAGAAAGCTTGGCGCACCCCCAGAATGCGCCTTCACCTATAACCTCCACTGAATCAGGAATGGCAATCTTTTCTAGAACTGTGCAATTATGAAAGGCGCGCTTACCAATAGTAACAAGCGATTTTCCAAGATCTATGCCTGTCAGAGCAGTACGCTCAAACGCAGATTCACCGATAGAAACGATACCGTCCGGAAGATCAATGCTTTTCAGTGATATGCAATTCATAAACGCTTTATTTTTGATTTCGGTAAGCGCAATGTCATCAGGTATAACAACCTCTTTAAGATTCGAGCATCCGAAAAAGGCGTTTTCACCCATTTCTTTAACCGTGGAAGAAAGAGTCACCTTAATAAGCGGCGAATGCAGAAATGCTTCCCTCTCGATAACAGTAACACCTTCGCCATAAATTGCCTCTTCAAGTTTCTCAAAGCAGCCAAATTGGTAATATACATCCGTGTTAATAAATATCTTTTTCACAGTTGATTCAAAAGGAAATGCGTCGTAGGGGATTTTTATGTTGTTGCAGTTAAATGTCACAGTCTCAAGATTATCTGTGTAATCAAAGGCATGGACACATACCGAAGAAAGATTATCGGTAAGGATAAGATCGGTGATATTATTGTCAGCAGTAAACAATCTGGATATAATTGCATATTTGACCCCTCCGGCATAGATGGGAAGGGATACCTTATCTTTTGTTCCTATATACTTAACAATTATAGGTTCGATTTCATCATCGTAAAAAATAAAATCATCAACGTTTTTCAGTTTTGTTTGCGAGGGAGCGGTTATTACATTCTTTGCATAGTAAGCAACCATTCCATTAGAGGTAGAGCCTATTGTTATATTTAGCGCGCTCTTATTATATACCTCAATCAATGACTCGCATTCAAGAAAGGCGTCACTTTTGATAGCGGTTACATTTTCAGAAATCGTTATGCTATAGAGAGAGTGACAAAGCACAAAGGCGCGGGATTCTATAGTAGCAACACTATCAGGGATTGTTACGTTCATCAAGGATTTACAACCATAGAATGTGCCATTAGGAATGACCGTAACTCCGTATGGGATATCGATGGATCTCAAAGAAACGCATCCGCGGAACATACCATAATCCGTAGTAGAGCCCGTGTTAATTGATGGGAGCGATTTGATACCCTTTCCGAGAACGATGCTCCTGAGAGACTCGCATTCCTCAAATGATCTTGCTTCAAGTTCTGTTACGGTGTCGGGTATAACGATGCTCTCCAAGGATTTACATTTAGAAAACGCGCCGCTACCAATTTTCTCAAGCCCATCAGGCAAATATATTTTTTTCAAAGATGAACAACTTGCGAATGCCCAACCTTCAATTTCTTTTATGCTCTCGGGTAAGTCAATTTCTTCAATAGACGAGCACTTGTAGAAAGCAGAATCACCTATACTTTCCAACCCCACGGGCAAACTCACACTCTTGAGGGCAAAACAGTTCAAAAATGCACTGTCTCCTATTGACACTATTCCCTCCGGAATTACTACGCTTTCTATTTTGTCGCAAAAGGCAAAACAATTATTTGAAATAGCTATGACGGGCTTACCCATATGTTTTTGGGGTATTACAATGTTTATGTCTGTACACTCACCTATATGCGAAACGACGTAAGCATCCCGCTCTGTATCAAGTTCGAACTCTAACCCCTCGCTTGAGGTTTCTTCCTCGAATTGATCGGGATTATCAAAAATGTCGCATGAGGTAATTGAAAGCAATGTAAATAAGGTTAATAAAAACACCAATACTAAAATGTGATTTTTATTCATAGTATCTCCTTAAAATAATAAATATTTGCTATATAAATTCAGGTTATTGTAAACAATTATTTTCGTATAATTGCTTTTTATGTAGAATTACTCCTCGTCGGTGCTGGACCACTCTACCTTGGCGGAGCAACCCGCAAGCCACTCGCTATTCCAACCATCGGGCTGGGTGGGCGCGGCGGCGCAGATGACACCTAGGTCATAGCAACCGGCAAAAGCGCTTTTTCCGATATGGCTTACGCCGGCAGGGATAAATACGTCAAAAAGGTCTCTGCAATAGGCGAAAGCGCCGTCACCAATAGAACGAAGTCCCTTCGGCAGCTCTATTCTCGCAAGGAATTTACAGCACGAAAACGCATCTGCCGCGATTTCGGTTACAAAATGCGGGATGGCAACCGCGCCGCGCAAAGCAATATCGCGGTGGCTCTTAACTGCCACTATCCTGACTCCGTCATCGGTCTTCTCATACTCGTAGGACGCCATAAGATCGGAAATTTCCTGCTCTGTAAGCTCTTCAATTAGTTTTTCCTCGTAATCGCAAAATTCACATACCGTTACTCCTGATTTGAACTGCGACATACCGCACATTGGGCAAAATTTCATATTTCCTCCAAAAAATTTGTTGTATCAATATTATAAAACACACAGTCTCTACTTAAATGAATACATTTGGGTCATCGCATATATGAGGAGCGTATTTGATTATGTATTCTGTCAAAACTGTTATATTTTCTTTCGTGCAGGCAATATACCACGGGCCTGCTTTTCTTCTGTTCACCATATTGTCTATTTTGTCTTTTTGTGATGGCTCCGTATACAGTACAATCCAATCATCACAGGGACGATATACATTGTACCTGTTTATAGGATTTATGGTTATCGCATCAATTAACTCATTCCATTTGATTACTTTGATCGTTGAGAAAATTACCGAGTAAATAGTAATACCCTCTTCGCTTATTTCTGCTCTCTGTATCGAATACAAAGCAAAAACAATCAAGAGAATCGAAACGAAAATTAACAAAATTGAAAACAATATAGTTTCCCACAAAGGATCGTCAGAAGTGCCGAAAATGGCAAAACCTAAAAGCAATGATAATAAAGGTAAAAAAGCCGCAATCCAAAAAATACACATATAAGCAGTAGAATATACTTTTAAGGTGGTTTTATTCATAGTCTCTCCTTTCATTGTGTACGAGGGATGAGCAGTATTCAAAAATTGATGTTTATATTTGCTCACAGTTCTTCTGAAAATATTATATCATAAAATAATCGAAATGTAAAGAGACAATCTGTAGTGAAAAGACGCTACCCGACAAGTAGCGTCTTTTCACTTTTACTTTTTGAAGATAAGGAAAAGGAATATTGCGCAAACAGGAATTGCCAGCAAAAGACCTAAGACAAATGCTGAAACAAGGCAAGCCACAAATCCACCGATCGCAAGTCCGATTTTTCCTTTAACTGCGCCGCAAACTGCGGGAATAGCGCCAACGATCAAACCGGCGAAAAGAGCGCCGATAATTGGGGCAAGAGTTGTAAGATCCATATTTTCCTCCTTTTTAAATTCCGTTTTGGAATTTAATCATATTATAATTCTATTTTGGAATTTTGTCAAGACCTTTTTGTTATATAATTCTAAAAAAGAATAAAAAAGGAGGCTAATTGATGAAAACCAGAAAGCAAATTTATGGTACAGCCAACATTGTGGGCAAAAATATTGAGCGTATGCGCAAGGAACGCGGCATAAAACAAAAGGATTTTATCGCAAGAATTCAGACTATGGGCTGCGATATGAATCCCACCAGCTATTCAAAGCTTGAAGGACAGGTGCGCAGCGCAACTGATAAAGAAATCTTCGTGATTGCAAAAATATTAAATGTCAAAATGGAAGAATTGTTTTTAGAGGATGAACAATAAAGTCTCTGCTTGGGTGTGAGAATCCTCTGTAGCTGTAAAAAAAGAAGAGACACCACTTCGGGTGTCTTGGAAAATGTGAATTTATCTAAAATATGGCGCGGAATAGGGAGGTTCGCTGAAGCGAAGATTTCCACACCCTGCGCCTGGCAAGCAAGCTTGCCGATCTTCGGGCGGGGAATGCGAACCCCGCGCACTTTGTGCGCTGTGATGAGAATCCTCTATTACGTTATCAAAAAAGAGAAGACACCGCTTCGGGTGTCTTGGAAAATGTGAATTTATCTAAAATATGGCGCGGAATAGGGAGGTTCGCTGAAGCGAAGATTTCCACAAGTCGG
>JAZTXP010000010.1:0-43549 GCA_045636465.1 Eubacteriales bacterium | reverse complement strand
GGTAATTATGAATAGAAAAACAAAGGGATTGACTGATGAAGAGGTGTTATCCTCCAGAGCAAAATACGGAGAGAATTCTCTTAAAAAGGAAAAAACAAAAAGCTTTTTCCGTAGATTTTTTGAGAATCTATCCGATCCTATAATCAGAATATTACTTATTGCATTAGGTGTTCAGCTCGTAGTAACTATGGGGAATTGTAACTTTCTTGAGATAATAGGTATCGTAATTGCAATTTTGATTTCGACTACAGTTTCTACCGTATCGGAATATACGAGCGAGAAGTCATTCGAAAAAATGCGTGACAGCGAGCTGAGTGAGAAGGTCTCTGTCGAAAGAAACGGCAAAATCGTGCAGAAGGATATATCGGAAATAGTAGTCGGAGATATAGTATACCTTAATGCCGGTGGAAAAATTGTGGCAGATGGCGAGATGCTCGAGGGAGAGGTTTACGTTGATCAATCAGCATTGAACGGCGAAAGTATCGAGGTGAGAAAGATTCCGGGTAAAGATAATGAGTGGAATCTTGCATCTAAATCAAAGCTTTTTCGCGGCTCTGCTATAACCTCGGGAAGCGGTATTATGCAGGTTCAGCGAGTTGGGGCAAATACGTTTTACGGTATGGTGGCGACCGATGTTCAAGCGGAAACAAGGCAAAGCCCTCTTAAACTTCGTCTTAGCAAGCTGGCATCGCAAATTAGCAAAATAGGATACATAATGGCGATAATAGTTGCCGTTGCATATTTGTTTAATAGCTTGGTTATTGATAATAGCTTTGACCCGGAAAAAATCTTTGCTTCTGTTAAAAATTATAAGGAGCTTATATCGACTATCACTCACGCATTTACGCTTATGATAACTGTAGTGGTTGTTTCAGCGCCCGAGGGGCTTCCTATGATGATAACTGTAGTATTATCTGCAAATATGAAGAAGCTGATAAAAAACAATATACTCATCAAAAGATTGGTGGGAATCGAAACTGCAGGATCGATGAACATACTCTTCACAGACAAGACGGGTACTATTACAGAGGGAAAGCCTAGGTGCGAAAAAATTATATGTGACAGCGGGGAATTCGGCAGTATAACAAGCTTTAGAAAATGCGGAGAGATATATGAAAAGCTTTGTCTTTGCGCCAAGTACAATACCGATGTAAGTAAAGAAAACAATGTATTGATAGGGGGAAATTCAACCGATCGCGCCATATTTGAGCTGTTCCAAAATGAGGGAAGCATTAATGCTTGCGTTATTGATAAAACGCCGTTTACAAGCGAACGAAAATATTCATCCGTTAAGTTAAAAAGCGGAGAAGTCATAATAAAAGGCGCGGCAGAAAAAATTTTATCCTTTTGCGATAGCGTTTTGAGGGGGGATGGAACTGTGTATCCTTTGAACAAGGATATGTATTTTTCCGAATATGAAAAGTATTCCTCTTCAGGTGCGAGAGTGATCGCCGTTGCAATATCACGTGAAGATAGCTCTGCTAATTCTCTGGCGGCGCTCATAGTAATGAAGGATAAAGTTCGCCACGGCGTAAAGCAGGCTGTAAGTACTATGAGACGGGCGGGCATACAGACGGTTATGGTAACAGGCGATTCCAAGGAAACTGCAACGGCAATAGCAAAGGAAAGCAGTATCCTGTTATCGCATCACGACGGCGCGGTATTATCGGCAGACGAGCTGAGATCTATGACCGATGACCAAATTAAGGAAGCATTGCCTAGGCTGCGTGTTATCGCACGGGCGATGCCTCGTGATAAAACACGAATTGTAAAAATTGCGCAAGAGCTTAATTTGGTTGTCGGTATGACGGGAGACGGAATAAATGATGCTCCGTCACTCAGGCTTGCCGATGTAGGCTTTGCTATGGGAAGCGGAACCGATATTGCGAAAAGCGCCTCGGATGTAGTAATTCTTGACGATAGTATAAATGCCATTGAAAAAACCGTTTTGTTTGGACGCACTATATTCAAATCCATAAGAAAGTTTATCACCTTCCAATTAATCATGAATATTGCCGCATGCGGTGTATCGATCATTGGCCAATTTATAGGCGTTGAAGCGCCAATCACCATTATTCAAATGCTTTGGATAAACATAATCATGGATACCTTAGGCGGTCTTGCGTTTGCAGGCGAGCCGGCTTCATCGTATTATATGTATGAAAAGCCAAAATCGCGGGATGAACAAATATTATCACCCGAGATGCTTCATCAGATAGGGTATACAGGTGCATATACACTTGGCCTTTCAATTTTCTTTCTTTCATCTCCTTTGATAAGAAACTATTATGGATTCTCACATTCTGCCGATGCATTTTACACAGCCTTTTACGCTTTGTTTATTTTTTCCGGCATCGCAAACTGCTTCATAGCAAGAAGCGAGAGATTGTGGATACTGTCGGATATTAGCAAGAATATTGCATTTATTTCTATTATGATAGGAATATCCATCATACAGATTGCTATGATCTATTTTGGAGGAAATGCATTCAGGTGTGTGCCCCTTACTGTCGGAGAGCTGGCAATGTCTCTTTCGCTGGCATTTACCGTTGTTCCCTTCGATTTCGTAAGAAGAATAATGAAGAAGCTGAGTTAGCTGTTATTTTTGGGCTATGTGGACTATCACATTTGTAAACTCTGCTTAATTATCGTTAAGTTGCATACAAAGAATAAATATCCAAATCGCTCTTAGTTGCCCAAAGGGCAAATAGGAGCGATTTTTCATGTTTGGAATTATTTGTATTATGATATCACAAATCGGTGTTTGCGAAAATATTTTTTAAATAATAAAAATAATATAATAAAAAACTTGACAATCGGGCACAAAATATGATATCCTATTATGTGTATTTATATTTGATTGACTGTTTTTGGGAGAAATTATATGAAGGTTATTGGCTTGTGCGGAGGTAGCGGAAGCGGAAAGGGAGTTGTTTCTGAATTATTTGGTAAATTTAACATTCCCATCATTGATACCGATTCTGTTTATAAGGAAATCACTTCATATAACAGTGAATGTATGAAAGCACTGGTTGATATCTTTGGTGATTCGGTTCAAAATGTCGACGGATCTCTAAACAGAGCGAGAATGCGAGAGATTGTGTTCGCTGATACGAATAGCGAAGAAAACCGCATCCGCCTCAATAAAATCACACATGCATACGTTTTATCTGAAACTGAGCAGAGAATAGCGGGATATAGGAGCGAAGGATATAATGCAGTCATTGCAGATGTTCCGCTTATGTTTGAATCGGGATTTGATAAGAGATGTGATGTCTTGATTGCCGTTATAGCAGATAAGGAAACACGAATATCCAGAATAATGCTCCGCGATGGAATTGGTCGTAAGCAAGCTGAAGCTCGTATCGCCTCTCAGATACCGTCCTCTAAGCTTTCAGAGATGGTTGATTACGTAATTGAAAATAATGGAGATCTCGGATCCCTTGAAATAAAGGTTGACGAGATCTACAAAAAAATATTCGATAATTAAATTTTAAGGAGATAAATAAAATGTCAGAAAAAACAATCGGCCAGGAAATGCTCGAGAAGCTTTCCTATAAGAAAAAAAACGTATTTGAGGAGTCTACTCCCGAAAAGATCAATGCTATCTACGAATACAACGTAGGATATGCAAAGTTCCTTGATGATGCAAAAACAGAAAGAGAAGCGACAGTTGCCGCTATCGCACTTGCAGAAGCAAAGGGCTTTACAGAATATAAGTTCGGTGACAAGATATCTGTTGGTGATAAAAGATACCTTAACCAGCACGGTAAGAGTGTAATCTTCTTCCAGGTAGGTGAAAACGATATCGAGACTGACGGTATCAGAATTCTTGCGGCTCATATCGATTCTCCCCGTCTTGACCTTAAGCAGGTTCCTATGTACGAGGATTCCGGTATGTGTTTCCTCAAAACACATTATTACGGCGGTGTTAAGAAGTATCAGTGGACTGCTATTCCTCTCGCTCTTCACGGCGTTATGGTCAAGGCCGACGGCGAGGTAGTAGAGGTTAAGATCGGCGAGGACGATACAGATCCCGTATTCTATATCAACGATCTTCTTCCTCACCTTGCTCAGCGCCAGTCTCAGGAGCCTCTCGGCTCTGCTATCAGCGGTGAGTCTCTCAATATTCTTATTGGCGGACTTCCTTATGCGGATAAAGAGGTTTCCGATAAAATCAAGCTTACAGCGCTTTCCTTGCTTCATGATAAGTACGGCGTAACCGAGGAGGACTTTATCAGCGCTGAGCTTTCTCTCGTTCCCGCATTCAAGGCGCGTGACATTGGATTTGACAGAGCGCTTCTCGCAGCTTACGGCCACGATGACAGAGTTTGCGCTTATCCCGCGCTTACCGCGCTCCTTGACACTCCCGATACAAAGCGTACCGTTATGGTAGTTCTTGCTGATAAGGAAGAGATCGGTTCGGTTGGTATCACAGGTATGCAGTCTGATTTCCTTATTGATGTTATTAAGGAAATTTCCTCTGCTCTCGGCAAAAACGAGGTTGTGGTAAGAAGCCATAGTAAGTGCCTCAGTGCTGACGTAACAGCTTGCTTTGATCCTAACTTTGCAGACGTATATGAGAGAAGAAACAGCGCCCTTCTTTCATACGGTACAGCAATGAGTAAGTTTACCGGTTCAAGAGGAAAGTCCTCCACCAACGATGCTTCTGCCGAGTTAGTAGGATACGTAAGACGTCTCTTTGCAGAGAACGGTGTTATTTGGCAGACAGCAGAGCTTGGTAAGGTTGATCAGGGCGGCGGCGGAACAGTTGCAATGTACATCGCCAACCACAATATAGAGACCGTTGACCTTGGCGTTCCCGTTCTCTCTATGCACGCTCCTTACGAGGTAGTTTCCAAGGCAGACGTATATTCCACATACGAGGCATTCGTAGCCTTTGTAAAATAGTTTCCGTCTCATAAAAACGAAAAATATTTAAAATAGCGATATTCAAGTTTTATGAGGAAGAAATGATAATAGAAAAATTAACAAGAGCAGAAGACAGATTCAGGGAGATTGAGCAAATGCTCACTCTCCCCTCAGTCGTGTCAAATAATAAAGAATACTCCAAGCTTATTAAGGAGTATAAAAATATCGAGCCTACTATTCTCAAATTCAGAGAATACAAGGAGGCAGAAAAGAATCTTCGCGAGGCTGATGAAATGATGCGCGACAGCAGTCTTGAATCGGAGCTGCGCGAACTTGCCGAGGAGGAGTACAAGGAATATCGAGAGCTTGAAGAGAAGCTTATGGGAGAGCTGAAAATATTGCTTATGCCGAGAGACCCTAACGATTCAAAAAACGTAATCGTAGAGATCCGTCAGGGCGCAGGAGGCGAGGAGGCAGCTCTTTTTGGAGCGGATCTTTTCCGTATGTATTCTATGTACGCTAATTCACGTAAATTTTCAGTAGAGATCGCAAGCATTAATGAAACCGAGCTTGGCGGCATTAAGGAAGTTATATTTTCTGTAAACGGTGAAGGCGCTTATTCAAGATTCAAATTTGAAAGCGGAGTTCACAGAGTGCAGAGAATTCCCGTAACCGAATCAAACGGCAGAATACAGACCTCTACCGTTACCGTGGCGGTATTGCCCGAGGCAGATGAGGTTGAGGTCGAGGTTAATATGGCTGATGTTAAGATCGAATCCTGCAAATCAAGCGGCGCAGGTGGTCAGCATATCAACAAGACCGAGTCAGCTGTAAGACTTACTCACAAGCCTACCGGTATTGTGATTGAATGCGACCAAGAAAGAAGCCAGCTCCAGAACAAGGAAAAGGCTCTTCGCTTGCTTTATACCAAGCTTTATGATATAAAAGAGAGAGAGCAGAGCGAAAAGATAGCTTCCACCAGAAAGAGTCAGGTAGGCAGCGGTGACAGGAGCGAAAAGATCAGAACGTATAATTTCCCACAATCCAGAATCACAGACCACCGTATCAACAAAACTGTATATTCGCTTGATACCTTCTTAAATGGCGACATTGATTCAATAATTGACGAGCTTATCTCAGCAGATACCGCAGAGCGCCTGAAAGGTGAGCAAAATGACGACTGAAATAATTAAAGCATATTTACCGAATGGCGAAATAGATAAAACAGCCATAAAAAAAGCGGCAGAAATCATTTCTTCCGGTGGACTTGTGGTAATGCCTACAGAAACCGTATACGGTCTCGGCGGTGACGGAACCAATCCTTCGGCTGCCTCAAAAATCTATTACGCCAAAGGACGTCCCTCAGATAACCCTTTGATAATACACATTTCTGCACCTTGTGATGCGGAGAAGTACGCATATACCTCAGAGGTGTATTACAAGCTTGCCAAGGCTTTTATGCCTGGCCCTTTAACCGTGGTTATGGAGGCTAAGCCTACTGTGCCTAAGGAGACACGGGGAGGACTTGATACCGTAGCGGTAAGATGTCCTTCAAATAAAGTTGCAAATTTACTCATAGAGTATTCCGGCGTTCCGATAGCCGCTCCTTCGGCAAATCTTTCGGGAAGTCCGTCGCCTACCTCGCTTCGGCACGTTATAGATGATATGTACGGCAGGGTAGACGCCATAATAGACGGAGGCAATTCCGAAATAGGGTTGGAGTCTACAATAGTCAAAATAAACCCCGATGAAACCTTGACTCTTCTTCGTCCCGGTAAGGTAACGCTCGGCGAGCTTATGAGCATTGCCGCTGTAGACGTGGCGGATGCGGTAACCAACAAGCTTTCCGATGGAGAGTGTGCGATTTCTCCCGGAATGAAATATAAGCATTATGCCCCTAAAGCGCCTCTTTATCTTGTGGATGGAAGTGTAACCGATATAATTACATATATCAGGGATAAAAATGAGGGCAGAGTAGCGTTGATATGCTATTCCGAGGATACTTGTATTTTCCAAGAGCATTTCCCGGAATGCGACATTTACGAATTTGGCAACCGTTCCGATGAGATGAGACAGGCATATCTTCTGTTCTCGATACTCAGAGATACGGACAAAAAAAGCTATGATGCAATTTATGCGCCCCTTCCGGAAACCTCGGGAGTGGGACTTGCCCTATACAACAGAATGATCCGTGCTGCGGCACACCAAATAATTAGACTTGGATGGTAATGACATGGCAAGAAAGAAGAAAAAAGAGCAGGAGGACGTGCTCCTTAACCAGGCAGAGCCTACTGTACAGCTGATAACGGATACTCTTGAGAAAAACTATATGCCATACGCAATGAGCGTAATTATTTCAAGAGCTATTCCGGAAATTGACGGCTTTAAGCCTTCTCACAGAAAGCTTCTTTATACTATGTATAAAATGGGCCTTATGAATGGCCAGAAAATCAAAAGCGCGAATATTGTAGGCCAGACTATGCGTCTCAATCCTCATGGTGATGCATCTATCTACGAGACCATGGTTCGTCTCACCCGTGGACACGAGGCGCTTCTGCATCCCTTTATTGATTCAAAGGGTTCCTTTGGTAAGCATTATTCCAGAGATATGGCATATTCTGCATCCCGTTATACCGAGGCAAAGCTGGATCCGTTTTGCTCAGAGCTTTTCTCGGGAATTGATAAGGATGCGGTTGACTTCGTGCCAAACTATGATAATACCACCGAAGAGCCGACTCTTTTACCTACAACTTTCCCAAACATATTGCTTTCTCCCAACCTGGGTATTGCAGTAGGTATGGCTTGCTCAATATGCTCGTTTAACTTAGCGGAGCTTTGCGACGGTACAATTGCAATTCTTAAAAACCCCAATACTACTGTAGATCGCCTTCTTGATGTTATAAAGGCTCCTGATTTTCCGGGTGGTGCGCAAATCATTTACGACAGAGATCAGATGCGCAAGATCTACACCACCGGAGTCGGTAGCTTTAAGATGCGAGCGAAGTATGAGTATATAAAGAGTGATAACTCTATAGATATCCTTGAAATACCTTATTCATCCAGTATTGAATCCATTATGAAAAAGGCCGGGGATATGGTAAAGTCCGGAAAGCTTCGCGAGGTAACCGATATAAGAGATGCTATCGACCTTCACGGCTTCAAGCTGACGATCGAGCTTAAAAAGGATGCCGATCCTGAGCTTGTAATGCAGAAGCTGTTTTCTTCAACTGAGCTTGAAAACAACTTTGACTGTAATTTCAACATCCTAGTTGACGGAACTCCTATGCAGCTTGGAGTAAAAGAAATTCTTGTTGAATGGATCAAGTTCCGTATGAAGTGTGTGGTTCGGGAGCTGAACCACGAGCTGAAAAAGAAAGAGGACAAGCTCGAGCTTCTTCTCGGTCTTGCGAAAATTCTTTTGGATATTGATAAGGCAATAAGGATTATTCGTAACACCGAGCGTGAAGAAGAAGTTGTTCCTAATCTTGCTGCAGGCTTCGACCTTACGGAGAGACAAGCAGAGTACATAGCGGAAATCAAGCTCCGTAATCTTAACAGAGAATATATTCTAAATAGAGTGGAGGAAATCTCCAGTCTCAAAGAACGAATTAACGAGATCAAGGAAATTCTCCGCGATGATCTTAAGGTTAAGGCACTGATTATATCTCAGCTTCAGGGTATAAAGAAAAAATACGGCAAGCCAAGGAAGACCGAGATAGTAGAGAAGGAAAGCGTAGTTCTCCCTGCAAAGGATATATTCTTTGAGAACTATAATTGCAGACTTATCCTTACAAAGGGCGGTTATTTCAAGAAGCTTTCAATGCAGGGAATGAGAGCGACTGATGAGCAAAAGCTCAAGGAAGGGGACTACATCATCTATCAGGAGGATACAGATAACCGCGGAGACATTCTGTTCTTCACGGATAAGGCGCAGATATACCGTGCAAGGGTAGATGACTTTGAAATTTCAAAGCTCGGTCAGATGGGTGACTATGTGCCTTCCAAGCTTGAAATGGATGAGAATGAGCATGTTATCGGATGCAAGACGATCTATTCCATTGTTCCGGAGCATCATATAATTTATATCTTTGAGAACGGTAAGGGTATTCGCTTGCCCATGAGTGTTTATGATGCTAAATCCAGGAGAAAAAAGATTACCGGCGCATATTCAAATGCTTCACCTCTTGCAGGTGTGATATACGATGACGGAAAAGGTGTAAACTTCTTTATCAGAAGTGACGGGGGAAGAGGCATGGTGATAAACGCTAATACGATGGAGCCTAAGTCCACCAGAAAAGGCGCAGGATACCAGGTAATGAACCTCCCTAAAAGGGGTGTGAAAATAAATCTTGTAACCGACAGGCTCGAAGATATTGGTAAGGATGTTATGAAGTGCAAGAAGGCATCTATCCCATCGAGCGGAACTATTCTCAGCCACCTCAATCTGAAGTTACCGTAAAACACTGTTAAAAAAACCTCACTTACGGCACAAAGCTATATAATGAGGTCTGTGTATTTAATTTATATCCCATTGATTTATCTATAAAAATAAATCAGGCTGTCTCAAGAGATACTTGAGACAGCCATAAGAGGATATTACACTAATGTTTCGAATTTGTAGCCCACGCCCCAAACGGTTTTTAGTGTCCATTTATCGGAAACACCGTCCAGCTTTTCGCGCAGTCTTTTTACGTGAACGTCAACCGTTCTGGAATCGCCAAGATAATCAAATCCCCAAACCTTATCAAGAAGCTGGTCTCGAGTAAAAACTCTGTTGCAGTTGGAGGCGAGGAAGTAGAGAAGCTCAAGCTCCTTAGGGGGAATATCAACAGCCTTTTCGTTGAGCTTAAGTTCATATCTCTGAAGGCTGATTTCAATATTATCGAATTTTACCAGTTCATTATCGCTGGTTTTTGAATGAGCATGGTAACGGCGGAGTACCGCTTTGATTCTTGCAGATAATTCCTTCATATCAAACGGCTTAACAATAAAATCATCTGCGCCAAGCTCAAGCCCGAGAACCTTATCAAAAACGTCGCCCTTGGCAGTTATCATAATAACAGGCTTGGGAGATATTTCTCTTATTTCGCGGCATACCTGCCAGCCATCTTTTTTTGGCATCATAATGTCAAGCAAAACGAGATCGGGCTCATACATCTTAAAGAAGCTGACACCGTCAACGCCGTTGCTTGCTGTTTTTACATTGTAACCCTCATTCTCAAAATAGAGCTTCAGCATGTCGCATATATTGGGGTCATCATCAACTATTAAAAGCTTGGTATCCATAATTTTACCTTCCTTTTCATTATATTTCAATTCAAATTATTAACTTTGTTAAAAAAACTCTAAACTTAACAATTACATTATACATGTAAAATATGAGTTTGTCAAGAACAAACTGTGAATAAATCTTTAACATTACTGAGAAAATTATTAATTTTTAATAAATAAATGAAGAAAGTGGAGAAAACATTTTATGAAACTTGGAATCGTTGGACTTCCTAACGTTGGAAAGAGTACGCTGTTTAACGCCCTCACCAACGCAGGTGCAGAGTCCGCAAACTATCCATTCTGTACTATAGATCCTAACGTAGGAGTAGTAGCAGTTCCGGATAAAAGGCTGGATAAGCTGGCTGAAATGTATAAGCCTGACAAATATACTCCCGCCATTATCGAATTTGTTGATATAGCAGGACTTGTTAAGGGGGCATCAAAGGGGGAAGGCCTTGGAAACAAATTCCTTGGCAATATCCGCGAGGTTGATGCAGTAGTTCACGTGGTTAGATGCTTCGAAAACAATGATATAATTCACGTTGAAGGCAGCATTGACCCGATCCGCGATGTTGAAACAATTGATATCGAGCTTATTCTTTCGGATCTTGAGATTGTAGAAAGGGCTATTGATCGTACTGTAAAGGCTGCCAAGAGCGACAAAAAGCTTCTTGAGAAGCTTGCAGTTCTTGAGAAAGTGAAAAAGGCTCTTGAGGAGGGCAAGAGTGCCAGAAGCATCGGTCTTGATGCAGATGAACGCGCTTGGCTTGACGAGGCAAGACTTCTCACTCTTAAGCCTATAATCTACGTTGCAAATATTTCCGAGGATGAAGTAGGTGGAGATTATGTAAACAACGAGGGTTATATCAAGCTCAAGGCTCACGCTGACTCCGAGGGAAGCGAAATTATTGCAGTAAGTGCTCAGATAGAGGCTGAGATAGCAGAGCTTGAGGGCGAGGAAAAGCTTTCCTTCCTTGCGGATATGGGGATCGACGAAAGCGGTCTCGATAAACTGATAAAATCAGGATATTCTTTGCTTGGACTTATTAGCTTCCTTACAGCCGGCCCTAAAGAGGTTCGCGCTTGGACAATAACAAAAGGCACGAAGGCTCCCGGCGCAGCCGGAAAAATACATTCCGACTTTGAACGCGGTTTCATTCGTGCCGAGGTTGTCGCGTTTGATGATCTCGTAAGAGAAGGCGACAGAAATAAGGTTAAGGAAAAAGGACTTCTCAGAAGTGAAGGAAAAGAGTACGTAATGAAGGACGGAGATGTTGTAGAGTTCCTCTTTAACGTTTAATCAAATAAAGAAACGGTGGCATCGCGATATATCTCGGTGCCGCTTTTTTCATACGCATCAGCGATTATATACTGTATATTAAGCCTTTCATTTCCGATATACATTTTCTTTATATTCTCGTTATAGACGTCAAAGGTGAGAGTTCCGTACTTTTTATAATCCTTACTTCCAAATAAAACAGCATTGGAATCAGCAATCATATCAAATGCCAAAACCTTTTCCTTTCCGTGCATCATTCCTGCAGATAGATAAAGCAATCTGATGTCATCCCTTGAAATGCTAAAAGCATTTTTTGGAAGGGAAGCGCCATTTGCAGTTCTGTACAAAGCACATATCTCATATTCGCTCCATATAACCTTCTCATCCATTTTATAAATGCTTATTACTGTACCGCGATCAGTAAGCTCGGCGGTCAGGTCTTCAAGTATGATCTCCTCGGATTCACAGCTTGGAGAAGGAATATATATGGTATCAACCTTAATGAGCGAGATCATTTTTGTAACGTCAGATATAAGTCCCGAGGAATATCCGGTAAGATAATACATGTTGAGATAGGTGATTTGATTGGCAGAAAGCAATCGATAGCTTTCATAAGCGCCGGAGCTTGAATGCCCGGCAGAGCTTATTAAGGCTACCTTAGAATTGGAACGAAGAATTATTCTGTCTTCGCCTTCGTCTGTATTGTAAATTGCAATATCCTTATTTGCACAAACGAGATTTGATACCAAGGATAGTCCCATTACCAATATGAAGCATATGGTAAGAATTAAAGTAGCCCGTTTTTTGTTCTTAAAGCATAAGGCGAGAAAAAGAATAAATCCGGCCGAATAAGCTATGGCGGCAATTGTTACAATCATGTAATCGGAAGAAAGATATATCCAATCTGGGCGCGCCATAATATTTGCTAAAGAGTAAGTGGCATCGGATACAAGATCCAGTATAATACCGATAGGTATGATATCGCCTAATACAAGCATTAGCATACCAAGGTACATGATCACCTCTGCAAGTAATGAAAATATAAACGTTGCCACAGCAGATGCAAGCGATAATGCTCTGAATGCATACATGCTTACAAGAAGAATGGCAGATGTGGCAAACAGAGTAGATTTAAAGGAGATAAGAATAGCTTTGATGACGTTATGTAATATATCTTTCTCTGGCTCGTATTCTTCTATATCGCCCATAGCAACGATCCCAAGAGTTGAAAGTGCCGATAACCAAAGCGCCAGATCATAAACTGCATAGGGTGATACCATCAGAATAATAAGCACCGATATGCTTAATGATGTTACAGAATCTTTTGTTTTTCCTAGTAAAAACAGGGCAGAAGATAACAAAACCATAATTCCTGCTCTGACTATCGAAACAGATAATCCCGTGAGAACCATATACATAAATATAAATAACGACACGATTATAAGACGCGGCTTCTTCTTTACTTTAATAGCGGACAAAATCCTTGATATACCGAGAGAAAGCATAGTTAGATGTGATCCGCTGAGAGCAAGTATATGTGTTATGCCAAGTCTCTTGAAGTCAAGCTTTATCTGATCATCAAGTAAATCTCGTTCGCCGAGAAAAAGGGCAATAAAAAGAGACCTTGTTTTCTCGCTTGTAAAAGTTTTTGCTCTTATAGATAGTTGTGTGCGCAAAAAGTCCGTGTATGACGAAAGCGGGATGCTTCCTCTTCCAATATAGGTAAGATCCCTGACATCGGTTGTATCGGAGCATATCCCTTTTGAAAAATAGAAGGCGGTAGCATCAATATCGGAAAAATCCTCAAATTCAGTTAATGTTGCATGGAAAGAAACCTTTGTTCCGACAATGAATTCCTCTCCCAAGCTGTAATTTGGAATATTAAGCTTAACCTTATACCCACCTATATTTTTTTGATTGATTTTAGATGTTTTTACTATGATAGTGGATGCGAAGCTTCCTTCTTCTATAGATATTATTTTACCCTCAATTTCAACCTCATCGCTATACTGATCGTATAGCTTGAAATGGACATCAAAGTATAAATACGAGCATATCATAGCAAAAAGCAACGCAATGGGAATAAGGATAAACAATATATTCTTTATTTTATTTTTGTAATAAAAAATCAACGACAGTACAAGTGCGAGGATTGCGCACAACAAAAGCAATCCTCTCATCTTACCGTCGCTGAATGTGAAGGCGACAAAGCCGCTTATCAAGGCTGTAATTATTATGAAAAGCGGTCGTTTGTCGAAAATATTCATATTATTCCTCGTCTTTTACCTCTGAATGCTTTTTTTCGGAGCTACTCTTTTTGTTCTTGAACTTGAATTCGCATCCCTTTGGTAATACGAAATTGAATCCGTTGGGAACTACTTCAAAATCAATAGTTTGCGCGCTTGTGATCTCTCCGTCGATGCATATCGGTATGGGAGAGTCAAATTCCATTTTGAAGTGAGAAGCTTGTCTGTAGTCAATAAAGTCCAAAACCTTCTTATTTGATAAAAATGTTCCGGCTTTATACTGTCCTACGAGACCGATAAAGGTCATTCTCGAAATCTTATTGATAGCGCAGATATCCATTTTACCATCGTCGAGAGTGGCAGTTGGCGCTGACATAAACCCTCCGCCGCAGAACTTACCGTTACCGATAGCAGTAAGTGTGAATTCGCGTTCTATAACCTCTCCGTTGTCGTGGATTATCTTCATATGAGTGCCGAACTTCTGGAAAAAGCCGATAACAACACCTATTATATAAGCGATGCTGGGAGAAGCGAATTTGTATTTACTTTTAATTTCATTTGCTTTTTTAGCAACCGCGCAGTCAAAGCCTATATTGATCATATTAACGCAATAAGTATCGTTGCAACGAATAAGATCCAGCGATCTTGCCGTTCCGTCGATCTGCGCGTCTATATCGCTGAAAAGCTTGTGATTCGAGAAGTTTCGGACAAAATCGTTTCCGGAACCGCCGGGAATTACACCAAATTCCACGTTGGAATTACATGGAGCGCTATTAACGATCTCGTTAATGGTTCCGTCCCCGCCAACACAAATAAAGCGCTGGCGTTCGGCAGAAATGCTGATCATTGATTTTACGTATTCGGTGGCATCCTTAACACAGGTAGTATAGTATATATGGTAGTTTAATTGACGCTTTGCACAAGCGGATTTTATGTGTTCTTCCATTTTAGCCTGCTTACGGCTGCGTCCGGATTTCGGATTTAGTATAAAATGATATATCATTACAAATTTCCTTCAATTAATGTAAATCTTTAAGTGAAATTAATTACACATCATTATACCAAATAATATCAGATTTGTCAAGTTGTAACAGTAATTATGCACATAAAAATTCAAAAATTTCAAAAGAACTAGATAATTTGCGTCATTTTTGCTTAAAAAACGAAACAACCTGAATAAAATACACTTTTACCGTGCGATTTTTGCTTGTGGGAAATGTATTAGAATATTATCTTCGGGTATAAGAATAGAATACTGAATTTAAGTATTGATAATATAGTAGGATGAACTATACAGAAAAACGAAGCAATCGCATCTTAGATGTAAACTGCTTCGTTTTATATCTTGTTAAAAGTAAATTTACTTCTTTTTGTTTTTGCAAGATGATATAATAAAATCATGATATGCCTTGGCTGCTTGCTCGGTTTTATTAGATCCGAATTCATAATATTTTTTGCCAATCAAGTCCTCAGGCAGATAGCTTTGATTTACGTAATCGTTTTCATAGTCATGTGGATATACGTATCCTTCAAACAGCGGACTTTGCAGGTGCTTTGGAACACTAATTCCTAATCCTTTGGAAATATCCTCACTCGCCGCAAAGTATGCAAGATACGATGTATTGGACTTTGGCGCAGTAGCAAGAATGGTTACAATATTAGCGAGAGGTATTGCCGCCTCGGGCATACCGAGCTGCTTGGCTGCCTCTGTGGCAGAATAGGCAAGCGACATTGCCATAGGATATGCGCATCCAATGTCCTCGCTGGCTATAACCAATATTCTCCTGCAAGCGGATAAAAGGTCACCCCCCGCCAGAATTTTTGCAAGATAAAATATTGCAGCATCGGGGTCTGAGCCGCGAATGGATTTTTGTAAGCAAGAGAGAAGATCATAGTGCGAGTCGCCATTTCTGTCAAAATGTCCGATCACAGTAGGAGCAAGTACCCTTACGTTTTCCTCGGTAATCTCTTTGTCGGATATGTAAAATGCATTTTCCAAAAGTCCGATGCTCATTCTCACATCTCCGCCACAAGCTGCGGCAATACCGCGAAGGATGCCTTCCTCAGCTACCTTATTATCGCCAAAATCCTCATTAAGAGTTTTCAAGGCGTTTTTCAGCGTGGGGATGCAATCTTCTATGGATATAGTCTTGAATTCAAAAACTGAAGAGCGAGACAGCAATGCAGGATATAAGCAGAAATGCGGATTTTCTGTGGTCGAAGCTATCAATGTAAGCTTTCCGTTTTCCAAAAATTCAAGAAGCGACTGCTGCTGCTTTTTATTGAAATACTGAATTTCGTCGAGATAGAGAAGTGTCCCGTTGCTTGCGAACATATTTTCGGTAGAAGAAACGACGTCACGTATATCTGAAAGCGTTGCAGTGGTAGCATTGAGCTTGTGGAGCTGCATATTTGAATGCTTCGCAATAATATTGGCTACCGTTGTCTTACCGGTACCGGGAGGACCGTAAAATACCATATTAGGTATCCTATCGTTTTCTATCAGGCGTCTCAAAATTCCATTTTCGCCAACAAGGTGCTTCTGACCGCATACCTGATCAAAAGTAGTGGGGCGAAGTCGGTCTGCAAGTGGTTGTATTGTCATTGTTATCTCCGTTTATGATATAGTTGATGATGAGGCATTGAGCTTGTTAATAACTGCCTCTTTGAGTCCTTGATGTATAGGCAGATCCAAATTCGGATCAATATTTATGATTTGCTTTGCGGTTGCAAATGCAGAGGAGAAAAGATCGCTATCATCACACATTGAAGCGAATTTGAAATTAAATCCGCCGCTCTGCCTGAAGTTATTATCAGAATTTGTAGCAAAGAAGTCTCCGGGGCCCCTTAACGTTAGATCTCTTTCGGCGATTTCAAATCCGTCAGCGGTGCTTTTCATAACGTTCAGTCTCGCCATAGACTTCTCGCTATTCATGTCGGATACCAGGACACAGTATGATTTTTTGTTTCCGCGTCCAACACGTCCTCTGAGCTGATGCAGCTGCGAAAGGCCAAATCGTTCTGCATTTTCCACTATCATTAATGTTGCTGTGGGAACGTTTACACCCACCTCGATAACTGTTGTGGAAACCAGAACCTTTACCTCTCCGGATGCAAATCTTGCCATCACTGCGTCCTTTTCCGATGACTTCATTTTTCCGTGTAAAAGATCAACCTCAATATTGGGAAGAGCCGCTTTAAGCTCCTCTGTGTATTCCATAACGTTCTTTAGCTTGATTGAGCTTGCCGGTACAAAATATCCGGTCGTTTCCGGGATCAAAGCATCTGCCACGTCCTCGTTTTTCTCTATAGATGGGCAAACGATATAGCATTGTCCGCCAAGCATCACCTGCTTTTGAATAAAATCGTTCAGTCTTTTTCTATACGATTCATTTACTACAAAGGTGTCGATTTTCTGCCTGCCTTTTGGCATATCGGTTATTTTGGTTATATCCAGGTCGCCGTACATTGCCAGGGCAAGAGAGCGGGGGATCGGAGTAGCGCTCATAACAAGTAAATGCGCCGATATTGTCTTTTCCTTTAGCTTTGCTCTTTGCATAACGCCGAACCGGTGTTGTTCATCGGTAATAACTAAGCCGAGATTGGAAAAAGCAACTTTATTCGATATAATTGCATGTGTGCCGATAACAATTTGAGTTTCTCCGCTTTCAAGCGATGCGTAAATTCGCTTTTTTTCTTTTTGTGTAGTTGCTCCAAGCAGCAGCTCAACCTTTAATCCGAGCGTGCCGAGAAGATTTTTTGCTTCCTCATAGTGCTGCTGAGCCAATATTTCTGTCGGAACCATCAATGCTGATTGGAATCCCGAGGATGCCGCAATGTACATAGCGATCAGCGCGCAAACCGTCTTTCCGCATCCAACGTCTCCTACAAGAATTCTCGTCATAGGGTAAACGGTTTGGCCTGGCTTGGTTGCAACGGTATCTCGGTAAATATCATTAACAGCTCTTTTCTGCGATTCTGTCAGCTCATACGGTAGCATATCAAGAAGAGGCTTGATAGAGCATGGAGAGAAGGGAACTCCGTAGCTTTTTCTTTTATCATGAGCTCTCATTGAAATCCCAAGTCCAAAGTACAGCATCTCATCAAATGCCAGACGCTTAAGAGAGTTTTTTAATGCTTCATCGTTATCCGGAAAATGAGAGTTCTTTAATGCATAGGTTAAGGTGGGAAGGTGATTCTCGGTGCGGATATCCTCGGGCAGGGGATCCGATATTTCGGGTATCACCTCGTTTATCGCCGCGCGTACCAGCTTATCTATGATCTTTGATGAAATCCCTTCGGTCAAAGGATATATAGGTATAAGATCAGGTAGATCTGATCCCTCGATATAAGGCTCATAAGAGGGATTTTGTAGCTGAAGCTTTTTTCCGTTAAGTAAGGCTTTTCCCCAGAAACGAAATTCTGATCCTACAGAAAAAACGTCTTTTACGTACGGAGAGTTAAAGAAAATCACCTCGCAGCTTCCACTTTCGTCAAAGGCGCGGAATTTTGATATAGTCATGTTTCCTCTTAAGCGAGAGGTTTTAACGGCAGAGCCCACAGTAAGCAAAAATGCGCACTTACATTCACTGTCAAATTTTGAAAGAGGTCTTATGTAACCTCTGTTTTCGTAAGCGCGAGGGAAGAGATATACGAGATCTCCAAATGTTGATATTCCAAGCTTCGCCAGCCTTTTTTCGGTGGTTTTTCCCACTCCCGCAAGCTCTATAATAGGGCGATGCATTTTAGCTTTATCCATAAAATCTCTCCTTTCCTTAATCGCTTTCTTATATTTTACTACATTTTTGTCACAAATTCAATAGAATTTTTGGAAATATATAATTTTCTTCCTCTTTTCAAGGCGCCACGTAAAATATTAAAGAATAAAAATAAAATATTTTCGTATTTATTCTTTACAAAATAATTATATTGTGGTATAATATAATGTAAAAATGCGTTTTGGAGTTAACATGAGAACTGATATTAAGAAAGAAAGCATAAATATAAAGTCCGCCGTGATACTTGCTATACTGTCTGTGATCTTATCTCTCGTCTCCTCTGTACTCGGACCCGCAAATTTGATTGTCTCACTCTTGCCGATGGCGGCATCGGCAGGTCTACTTGCAGCGCTTATACATTTTGAATGCATTGGCACAAAGCTCCCTAAGCTTATAGCCCCCATATTCATAGTAGCTATTGACTGGGCGTTTAATGGATTTTACTCGCTTTCAGGCATCTTGATAGTAGTATCGGCGTTGATGATCTTTTTGGTTTATGAGCAGGGATGGGAAAAGTTTGAGAGCGCTATTGCCATGTCTATTATATCCGCGGTCATTATTGCCTTGATCTTTGTAGTCATCGGCATAAAAAATGAACAAGGATTACCCGTGGTCGAGTTCTATAAGAATCTTTACGAGCAACTCAAAGGCGAATATGTTTCCTATTTCAACGAAGTATACGTACCCCTCTATGAGGAAATGGGAGTTGAATCTGTTTCCGCAGAGGATATAGTGTATATACTTGATTACACGGTAGGAATGCTGGTATCGATATTGCTCGTAACAGGCTTCGCCTTGATCGGTATTGCAACCAAGCTTTATTCCCTTGTTCTCGGACGGTTGGGAAGCGATAAAGATAAGCTTGGTGCGTGGAAACTTTCTCCATCTTCAATATTTGCGTATTTTTATGCGATCATCGAGCTTCTTAGTATGTTCCTTACAGCGGATCTTACAACATATAATCTTTGTATATCTAACCTCAGCGTGGTCTTCATGACAATATTCTGGTATATGGGGATCGTAGCGGTAGGTAAGTTGATAAGGGAGCGAAAGAAACGCGGCTTGCCAATAGTCTTGACTGTGGTTTGCGCAGCATTCATTACCTTGATCTTCCCGAGAATAGTCTCGTATGTAGGTGTATTCTACTGCATTGTTACTAACAAAATGAAGAAAATGAAAGACGACCATATCGATTGATTTTCTTTTGATGATAACTAAAGGCTGCGTTTTGCGGCAGAATGGAGTCGTTTATGAACAACAACGATAACAAAAATAAAAGTTACGTACCTTACGCTACCAGGATCGAGACGATCCTGTATATAGCGCTTGCGTGCCTTAATATTTCGTTAGTTGCAATTTTAGGATTTGCAACCGATATCAATTTGATCTTCCTTGCGCTGGGATTTTCGCTTATTTATCTTGTCGAAGTAGCTGTAATCAGGTATACCGTAGGCAGATCTGCACCTTATGTTCCTGTAAAATCTGTATATCAAATGCTGGAGGAATCTTGCAGTACAGTTATTAAGGATACTCAGATGCCGTCACTTGCCATAGACAATCACGGTCAGATTCTGTGGTATAATAAAGCAATGGCAGAAATATTGACTCCCGATGAAAATTATGTAGGACGCAATGCTTCTGATATACTTGATACAGACATAAATAAAGGTGTTCATGCCGATAAAATCACCAGAGTAAACATTGGAAACTCCATATATCATCTTGAGGGGTTCGTGGTTTCCGAGGAAGGCGACGGAGTATATCTTGCAGTGTTCAATGATATTACCGAGCTTTCAGAGACAAGAAGAAAATATGTAGAAGAGAAGGTTGCCATCGCATATATCGCTATTGATAATGCGGAGGAGGTTTCTCAGTATATCCATGAAAAATTCAGTGATATAGTTTACATTGTTGAGGACAAGCTAAAAACGTGGGCTGCTTCAATGAACGGAGTAATTAAGTCCTACGACAGTAATAAATACATTATGTTCTTTGATTCCAAGGGACTTCAGCAGTGCCGCGAAAATAAGTTCTCTATACTTGACGACATTCGTATGACCCGTGTTGGAGATGGAGTTTCCATTACCATCTCGATAGGCGTATCCTGCGCAGGTAAGAGCCTTGAGGAGCGCGATGCTATCGCCAAGGATGCGATAGACATGGCAATTGAACGCGGAGGCGACCAGGCCGTGGATAAATCGAACAACGGTCCTACTTATTACGGCGGACGTACTAAAACTATTTACAAGCGAAGCAGTGTTTTATCCAGATCCGTTGCATCAAGACTTACTGCTCTTATGGCGCGTTGCGACAATGTCATAGTAATGGGACACAGATACGGAGATTTTGATTCCTTCGGATCTGCTGTAGGTATTGCAAGACTTGCTATGCTTGGCGGTGTCAAGGTGAATATAGCGGTGGATCTGCGTGATAAAAATCTGGCTCCATGCGTTGAGCTTATGCAACAAACAGAGGCGTATTCAAGAGTATTCGTGGATAATGCAGAGGGCTTGGATCTTATCAGCTCGGATACGTTGGTGGTTTTAGTTGACCACAGCTCTCCGGGAAGATCGCAGTTTGCGGATATCTCCAAGAAGGCTAAAATCATTGCAGTAGTGGACCATCACAGAAAAGCTGAGGAGCTTCCGGATTCTGTGAAGATTGAGTACATCGTTCCTAACGCTTCATCAACCTGTGAAATAGTAACCGAAATGATAGAAAGCTCGGTAAACTCTCAGTGTCTGCTGAAGGAGGAGGCAGATATGCTTCTTTCGGGAATACTGCTCGATACAAAGCAGTTTACCAGAAATACAGGTACGAGAACCTTTGCCGCCGCCCAGTATCTTCAGGGCGCAGGTGCCAATCCCACCGATGTATATAACCTATTCAAGACCGCCGCTGATGATCTTGCCAAGGAAGCCAGATTCCACACAGCAATTGTAATGTACCGTGAAAATGTGGCAATAGCATCATGTGATGGAGAAACTGATGATTCTTACAGAATTATTGCGTCCAAGGCCGCAGATAAGATGCTTACCTTGAGAGGTGTTGATGCCGCATTTGCTATTGTTCGTATTGGTGAAAATATTCATATTTCGGGACGATCAAACGGAAAGATAAACGTTCAGCTCGTTCTTGAAAAGCTTCATGGCGGAGGTCACTTTGAGGTGGCGGGAGCCCAGGTTTCCGGCATGTCTGTTGACGAGGTCCTGGTTCTTCTTAAGGAGAGCATAGACGAGTATTGTGATTCCAATACCGGAACCAATGACAATGCAGATGATTGATTATAATACTGAAAGGAAATATAGAGATGAAAGTAATTTTACTTTGTGATGTGAAGGGACAAGGAAAGAAGGGGCAAATTGTCGATGTTTCCGACGGATATGCGAGAAACTTCTTGTTCCCTCAGAAAAAGGCTGTTATTGCCGATGCCAAGGCTACAAACGAGCTTAAAAGTAAAGAGGAAGCAAAGCAGTTTAAGATCAATGAGGACAGAAAGGCTGCTCAGGCTATTGCCGATAAGATCAATGGCACAGAGGTACGTATTCAAATGGGACATGGTCAAGACGGAAGACTTTACGGCTCTGTTACCGCAAAGGATATTGCAGAGGCGCTTGCAAAGAAGCTTTCTATTGACGTAGACAAGCGTAAGCTCCAGCTTAAGGAATCCATTAAGGCTTACGGTAGCTATTCCTTAGAAATTAAGATTTTATCCGACATTGTAGGAAAGTTCACACTTGTAGTACATCAATAAAAATGCTTGAGGCAGGTTATTATGGATAGCAATATTATAAGACAAATGCCGGTATCCGTTGAAGCGGAGCAGGCTTTACTTGGCGCTATAATTATTAATCCGGATGCATTTGATGCCGTTGGCGGTATGATCGATGCAGAAGATTTTTACTTAAAGGAGCACAAGCATATATACATGGCGCTCGTCAAAATGTTTGCGGCGAGCAAGACTATTGACGTGGTAACTCTCGTAAATGCTCTTGTTGAGCAAGGTGATAGGGATGAGGCAGGCGGAATTCAGTATATAACCATGCTTGCAGACTCCGTTCCCGCTGCTGCAAACGTTAAGGATTATGCCAGAATCGTTAAGGAAAAGTCTCTAGTAAGACGTCTTATAGGCGTTTGCGAGGAGATCAGCAATGATGCGTACGAAGAAGCTTCGCCCGCTAAGACTCTCATCGACAGTGCAGAGCAAAAAATATTCAACCTTTCTCACGGAAATGATAATAAGGAGTTTCGTCACATTCGTGACGTTCTTCAGAATGTATATCATGAGTTCGAGGCCCTTTCCGAATCCAAAGGGGCGGTTTCAGGCGCCAAAACCGGATTTTCGGGTGTGGATAGAATGCTTATACAGATGGGCAAGGGAGACCTTGTTATTGTGGGCGCCCGTCCCGGCATGGGTAAAACATCATTTGCGCTTAATATCGCAACCAATTTTGCTAAATCATCTGGTAAAGCCGTGGCTATCTTTTCGCTTGAGATGTCAGGCGAGCAGCTTGTTACCCGTATTATTTCCAGTGAGGCACTGGTTGATTCTTACAGCTTAAGGACCGGTCAGCTTAAGCCCGAGGATTGGGATAACATCGCAGATGTTATATCTCAGCTTTCCGGCACAGAAATATACATTGACGATAATTCTGCTATTACGACTACCGAAATGAAGGCAAAGCTGCGCAGAATCAGAAATCTTGGAATGGTAGTTGTTGACTATATAGGTCTTATGCAAAGCACGTCTAATTCCGATAACCGCGCTCAGCAGGTTGGTGAAATTTCAAGAAACCTTAAGATTATGGCAAAGGATTTTGGAATTCCTATTGTATGCTGCGCTCAGCTTAACAGAGGCACTGAGTCCAGACCCGGAGCAGGTAAGCGCCCAACTCTTGCCGACCTTCGTGATTCAGGTTCTATCGAGCAAGACGCTGATATTGTATTGTTCCTCTACAGAGATGAGTATTATAAGGATATCAGCGGTCAGCAGGGGAGCGATGCAGAGGCAGCAGACAGTGCGAATACGGCAGAGGTAATTATCGCTAAAAACCGTCACGGATCTGTAGGTAATGTCAAGATGGGCTGGATAGGACAGTTCACCAAGTTCAGAACACTTGAAACGGATTATACAAACAATGGTTAATGAACTAACAGAAATTTTTTCTTCCAATTTAATTGGAGAACGTATTTATTCTACAATAGAAAGTGCAGTTTCTGAGCATAATATGCTAGAGAAGCTAAAAGGTGGAGTATTAGTCGGGCTTTCCGGCGGAGCAGATTCTGTCCTGCTTCTTCTGTATATTGTTGAACTCAGCAAAAAGAGCGGTGATTTCCCCATAATAGCCGTTCATATAAATCATATGATACGCGGGGAAGAAGCCGATCGTGATGAGCAATTTTCAAAGGAGCTTGCTGAAAAGCTTGGAGTTCCATTTATTTGCTCAAGATTTGATGTTCCTAAAATCGCTGCTGAATCTTCGCTGAGTCTTGAAGAAGCGGCAAGAAATACGAGATATTCGGAATTCCAGAGGATAATTGCTGGCAGAAATGATATTTCTTGCATTGCTTTAGCTCATAATGCCACAGATAACATTGAAACCGTCATCTTGAACATTCTTCGAGGATCCGGCACAAGAGGTGCGGCCGGTATTCCCCCCGTGCGTGATAATATCATTCGTCCTTTGATATTGGTGCCAAAGCGCGATATACTTTGGTTGCTTGATTATGAAAAGGTTGAGTATATGATCGATTCTACAAATAAAACGGATGACTACTCCAGAAACTATATTCGAAATAACGTCATTCCTCATTTTTCGCATATTACCCCAGATGCAGAAAGAAGCTTTTCGCGACTTTCCCGTAATTTGCGAAGTGATGATGAATATATAATGGAGCAGGCCAAAGCATTTCTTGACGGCAAAAATCGTGTAAGTACATGCGAGCTTGCGTTAATGCATAAAAGTCTATTGCATCGCGTTCTTTTTATTATGGCGTCCGAGTATTCAATAACTCTCGAAAATGTTCATGTTGATTTTATTCACGAAAACCTTTTTAAGGATGATTTTGAATGCACATTGGCAAAAGGCGTTAGATTTGTTTCCGAGCGCGGAATTTCGTATATGACAGACGCTCCCAAAAACGATATTGATTACTTATATCGAATCAACAAACGCGAAACCTCGATACCCGAATACAATGCCGATTTTTATTTAACTGATGAAAAAGTTAATAAAACTTCGCAAAAAGTTTACAAAAAATCAATACAAGCGGACTTATCATCTGCTATAATATGTGGTAGATTGTTTATTCGTCCGAAGCGAGATGGAGATTCGGTATTTTATGGCGGAATGACGCATAAATTAAAAAAGCTCTTTAATGACAAAAAGATTCCTTTATCCAAGCGCCCCTTGATCCCCATCCTTTGTGATGATAAGGGAGTAGTCTGGGTTCCGGGCTTTGGTACTCGTGATGACGGAAATAAAGATGGTGCCGGCCCATATGTGACCTTAGCCATCAGAGACTCCGATATAGAAGGAGGCTATTCCTTCTTCTTTGAGGAACGAAATAAATAATTCGATACGAGAAAATAAGAAAGGTATAAAGAAAGACTAAATGAAGGCAGATATCAAAAGCATAATAATGCTACTGGTCATCGTTTTAGCGGTTGTTTTAGGTGTTTCATATTTCTCCAAGGATAAGACTCCTGAGGATGAATTTACGTACAGCGACCTTATCGAGCTGCTTGAGGATGATGTAGTAGTTTCTTTCGTGATCGATCAGAATAACGTCATCACGGTAAAATCCTACAAATACACAAAGGAAAACGGTACTATCGTATTTGAAGAAAAGGACGGCGAAAAGGTGCTTGTAACCTCCGAATACACCTTCAGCTACACTACTCAGGTGGAGGAGATATTGGAGCTTGCAAAGGCGAATAAGGCAAAGGAAAATGCCATTCTTACCGAATACAACGTAGAATCGATGCCCGAGACACCTTGGTACGTTATGTATCTTCCATACGTTCTCGTTGGTGCGCTTATTATCGGTCTTTGGATATTTATGATGCGTCAGGCATCTCAGGCAGGCGGAGCGGCAGGCCGTCCCGGAGCATTTGCCAAATCTAAGGCCAAGGTTGCTGTAAACGATAAGAATTCTGTAAAGTTTGCAGACGTTGCAGGAGCAGATGAAGAAAAAGCGGAGCTTGAGGAGGTTGTTGAATTCCTCAAGGATCCCGAAAAGTTTATCAAGCTTGGCGCAAGAATTCCTCGCGGTGTGCTTCTTGTAGGCCCTCCAGGTACAGGTAAAACCCTTCTTGCTAAAGCCGTTGCAGGCGAAGCGGGCGTTCCTTTCTTCTCGATTTCGGGTTCAGATTTCGTGGAGATGTACGTTGGTGTGGGCGCATCAAGAGTTCGCGACCTCTTTGATAATGCAAGAAAAACTCCCGCAAGTATCGTATTTATTGACGAGATCGATGCGGTAGGACGTCGCAGAGGTACAGGTCTCGGTGGCGGACACGATGAAAGAGAACAGACACTTAACCAGCTTCTTGTTGAAATGGACGGCTTTGGTACAAACTCGGGTGTTATAGTTATAGCGGCTACAAACAGAGTTGATATTCTTGACCCCGCCCTTCTTCGTCCGGGACGCTTCGACCGTCGTATAACGGTTAACTATCCCGATATCAAGGGTAGAGAAGAAATCCTTAAGGTCCATTCAAGAAATAAGCCTCTTGAAGCTACGGTTGATCTAAAAAAGATCGCGCAGACCACCATTGGATTCACGGGCGCAGACCTTGCAAACCTTATGAACGAGGCGGCTCTCCGCGCGGCAAAAAGCAATAAGGCGCTTATCGGTATGAACGATATTGAAGAATCATTTATGAAGATGATTCTCGGTCCTCAGAAAAAGACCAGAGTCAGAACTCCTGAGGACAACCGTCTCTGTGCATATCACGAGGCGGGACACGCGGTTTCCTCTTACTACTGTAAGCATACCGATCCTGTAAAGCATATTACTATCATCCCCGCAGGAAATGCAGGCGGTGTTACAGTAAGCCGTCCTACCAAGGATCCTTTTACAAGCTCTAAGAACGAGATGCTCGACGAAATCGTGTTGTGCCTCGGTGGCAGAGTTGCAGAAGAGATTATCCTAGACGATATTTCTACAGGTGCTTCAAGCGATATTCAGCAGGCAACAAGAACTGCTAGAAATATGGTAACAAGATACGGAATGAGCGATAAGCTTGGCACTGTACTTTACGGCTCTGAACATTCTCAGGATGAGGTGTTCCTCGGCAGAGATTTCTCTTCGGGCAGAAATTATTCCGAAGCTACTGCGGCAGCTATTGACGAGGAGATCAGAAATATCATCAATAGTTGTTATGATAGATGTAAGCAGATCCTTGCCGATAATATCAACAAGCTTCACTTTGTAGCAGAGTTCCTTCTTAAAAATGAATCTATGGATGAGGAGCAGTTCCTTGCAGCCATGCAGATGGAGAATCCCACCATTGAGTCAATCGAAGGAATCCTTGCCGAAAAGAAGCGTAAGAGTGAAGAAGAAAACAAGACCGCTCACGAAAATCAGGCGAAAAAGGAAGCAGAGGAAGCGGCTCGCAGAGAAGAACTTGCTAAGCGTATGGGAAGCGGCGAAGCCATTACTCCCGATGTCCTTGCCGATATTTTCGGCAAAGCGCCCGATGATCAGGAAAATTCCAACAACGATTCTGATCAGAACTGATAACCGCTCAGTTTCCAAAATATCATACAATAAAGCAGGGCAGATATTTCTGCCCTGCTTTAATCATTAAAGGATCTATATTAAATAGCATGTATTCCGTTTTTGGGATCTCTGTTTGAATCAAGCTGATATTTCTGCTGCTTTCTCCAGTCGAAATACTTGATAGCAACCTGCTCGAAGAGAGCAAGGGAAAGAAGGTCCTCGTCCTGCTCGCTGTAAGGAGCAACTCTCTGGCGTAAGGAGTCAATTTCAGGAGCGATCTTATCTGCGGGACGGTAATCGATTATTTCATCGTCGCCTATGATCTTTCTCTTGAAGCTATCGTCGATAGGAGCAGGACATCTGCCGTACTCGCCTCTTACAAGACCCTTGAATTCCTTTGTTACTCTTGCATATCTTCCATCGTTTGCGAAAAGAACGTTATTAACCGCCTGAGTACCAACGATCTGGGAGGTGGGAGTAACAAGGGGAGGGAAGCCTGCATCAGCACGAACGTTTGCAACCTCTTCAAGAACTTCATCGAGCTTATCAAGCTTGCCTGCCATCTTAAGCTGAGAAATAAGGTTAGAGAGCATACCGCCGGGAACCTGATAGCGAAGAGCGTTAACGTCAACCTTCAAAACCTTTGGATCGATAAGTCCGCTTGCAAGATAATTTTCGCGAATCTTGTTGAAGTGCTTTGCGACTACGTCGAGCTGGCCGAGATCAAGACCGGTATCGTAGGGAGTTCCCTGAAGAGTAGCAACCAAAGACTCAGTAGGAGTATGAGAAGTACCCATAGCCAGAGGAGAGATTGCGGTATCAACAATATCCACACCTGCCTCTATTGCCTTAAGGAGTGTCATAGATCCAAGACCTGCAGTGTAATGAGTGTGAAGGTTTACGGGAATGCTTACGGTGCTCTTGATAGTCTTTACAAGCTGGTATGCCTCGAAGGGCTTGAGAAGACCGGACATATCCTTGATGCAGATAGAATGTGCGCCCATCTCTTCAAGCTGCTTTGCATACTGGGCAAAGCCCTCGTTTGTGTGGAAGGGAGAAGTTGTGTAAGAAATCGCCGCTTGAACGTGACCGCCCTCCTTGATTGTTGCTTTGATAGCAGTTTCAAGGTTTCTAGGGTCGTTGAGAGCATCGAATATACGAATAATATCAATACCGTTAGCGATAGATTTCTGAACAAAATATTCTACAACGTCATCTGCATAGTGGCGGTAGCCAAGTATGTTCTGACCTCTGAAAAGCATTTGAAGCTTTGTATTTTTTACGTGATCCTTGATCTTACGGAGTCTTACCCAAGGGTCCTCATGAAGGAAGCGAAGGCAAGAATCGAAGGTCGCGCCGCCCCATGCCTCGAGAGCATAGTAACCGACCTTATCCATATCATCAAGTATAGGAAGCATTTCATCCGTTGTCATTCGTGTCGCAGCAAGAGACTGGTGAGCATCACGAAGAACGGTTTCTGTAATTAATACCTTTGACATCTGTGTTAATTCCTTTCTTTTGATACGTACCTTAAGTGGAACGATCAGTTAAGGGTGATGATAACATCATTAGCATTTACGTTGGAGCCCTTCTGAACGTTCACAGAAGCTACAACGCCATCCTGAGGAGAAGGAATGTCATTTTCCATCTTCATAGCCTCAAGCACGCAGATAACGTCGCCCTTTTTGATAGCCTGGCCAACGGATACCTTAACATCAAGGATAGTGCCGGGCATAGGAGCTGTTACGGAGTTAGCACCTGCAGCGGCAGGAGCAGAAGCCTTAGGAGCAGCCGCCTTAGGAGCGGGAGCAGCTACGGGAGCAGCAGGGGCAGGAGTAGAGTATACGGGAGCAGATGTAACCTCGCCTGCTTCTTCAACGATAACCTCATATGTTGTACCGTTTACGGTGATATTATATTTTTTCATTTCTATAACTACCTTTCAAAATTATATTCTTCTAAAGGACACTACCTTGAATTTGAGTCCGTTTGATTCGGATTCTGCCATTGCGATTGCGGCAGCGATAACAGCGATGATCTCTTCATCATTATTCGCTACGGTATTTGCGCCTTCCTCGACAACAGCTGTCTCGGTAGCGATGGAGTCATTGCTATTTTCGGCATTTGCCTTTCTGCCCTTGAAGATGTAAAATCCAACGAGCAGAGCGATACCGATCGCAAGCACGATGAAAAGTGTATTGTCGCCGGTTGTATTAAGTAAAAAGCTCATACGGTACCTCCTATTTTAAAGAGGAAGAACCTTGCGGCGGGCTACCATAGAATGTGCGTCCTTATAGGAAAGCATCAGAAGAGCGGAGCAGATTCTCGCGCGAATCTCATTAGTGCTGATAATGTCATCTATTTCTCCGCTCTCCGCTGCATGCGCAGGAGAGGAGACAGAGGCCTTCCAGTCCTCAACAAGGCTTTCGCGTGTGTTTTCTTCGGTGATGTATTTATCCCAAGCGAATGCAACGCCGCTAGTCGCGCTGAGAGCGCCTATTTCTGCGTTATCAACGGTGTAAACCAAATCTGCGCCAAGAGACTTTGAACCGAGAAGCACGAAGGAAGCGCCGATAGCATGACCGAGTATAACAGTGATCTTAGGTGATTTACATACAGAGTATGCAAATGCAAGACGTCCGAGCTCGGGAGCGAAGTTTCTTTCATTGCCTGCGTCTATAGCAAGTCCGAGAGAGTCAACGAGTGTGACTACGGGAATAGAGAAGCTATCGCAGAAATTAATGAACTTAGAAATCTTTTTGGCGGCATCCGCAGTAAGTCTGCCTTCGTTTTCGCTAAACGATGTAGCAACTATACCGCATTTAACGCCACCTATAGTTGTAAATACGGTCGTAGCAACCTTTGCAAAATCTTGAGAAAGCTCGCAGTAAACGCCATTATCGCATATAACGGATATAGCAGTAAGCGCATTTCCTGCAAAGTCGATATCTCCAAGCTTGCGGTTAAGATTGTCTGTGCAAATTTCAGATCTCTGAATTCCCATAGAAGAATTCTGAGGGAGGAAAGAAATGAGGCTTCTGATATATGCCGAGCATTGAGTAAGATCTGCGGTGTATGCCACAACAGAATCCTGAGCATTTTCAACATCGGTAAGAACCGGTGAAGAAACGTAGAATGTTGCATTGCTTTCCTTGACAACGATATCAAACATAGAAGCAATTGCAGCACATGTTCCAATGCATTTTCCTGCAACGAATGCGATTTGGGGAATAACTCCCGAGGCCTTTGTAACGGCACTCATAATTCTGCCATAGGCAGCAAGCCCTGCAGTACCTTCAAAAACATCTGTACCGTTGGAGTTAAAGATGCCGATAACGGGAGCGCCGTTATCCATAGCCATCTTGTAAAGGTCACAGATCTTTTTAGCGTGACGCTCGTCAATCGCTCCGCCCATTCGGTCTGCATCCTCTGCAAAGGCAAAAACGAGCTTACCATCGATAGCGCCGTATCCACAGATTACACCTTCAAACTCGCATGATCTTTGGGTTTTGATAAACTCGGAATATCCGCGCGTAGTGTAAGCAGCGGTTTCGATAAATGTTTCTTTATCGAATAAAGCCGCAATTTGATTTTTAACGTCCGAGCCCTCAGAAGCGGCGAGAGTAGCGCGGAGCTCTGCTACAGTTGATAACTGGCAGAAAACTGGGTTTGTATACTTATCCAAATTGAATTCCCGATTTACTACTGTGATAGCAAATCTCTCCTTCCATAAAAATAAACTTTACGTATGGAAAATTACGCAAAACAGCGCAAAATTCACCACTTATACTATACCATCAAATTACAAACAAGTCAAGTCTTTTTTAAAATATTATTGTAGAGAAGTTTTGTGAATATAGTTCATATATTGTTTTTTGTATACACATTTAATCACAAATTCGCAAAAATATATAACAATCTAAATGATAAAGATGTTTTTTAAAATTTATGATGATAATAAAAAAATATTATTAGATGATAATGTGAGGCAGTTTATTCATCGTCTGCTTTTGTGATTTTTGATAACGGATTAGCCTTCATTGCATTTTGCATGTCCGAGGTTCCAAGATGCGTGTATATTTGTGTTGTATTGAGCTGCTCATGTCCGAGAATATCCTTTAGAACTCTGATATCCACGTTTCCGCTCTGATACATCAATGTTGCCGCAGTATGACGAAGCTTATGAACCGACATTCCTCTGGACCCGAGACCTGCTTTGTCGAGATACTTATATACGACCCACTGAACTGTTTTACCTGATATTCTTTGTTGACGATTACTCAGGAATAGTGCAGTGTCGGAGGTACGGATATGCTTTGGATCAAGCCTTATTCTAAGGTAGCCCTTGATTGCATCCTTTGCCGCATCGTTCAGATATATTATGCGTTCCTTGTTGCCTTTGCCAAGTACCTTAACATATTCAAGATCCGAATCAAAGCTTTGTAGGTTCAAGCCCACAAGCTCGGATAAACGCATACCTGTATTTAGGAATAATGCTATGATACTGTAATCTCTCTGATTGGTTGGAGATTCTTTGTCATCGCGAACGGTGTCTAATAGGCGGATCGCTTCTTTAACGGTCAAATATTTTGGCAGAGTAGATGCCTTTTTAGGCGCTTCAACGGTTTCGGTCGGGTTTGAATCAATATAGCTCTTTTTCTGATATGCGTACTTAAAAAATGATTTCAGTGCAGAGAGTTTGCGCATTCTCGTGCTGCTATTATTATCGCGTTCCATCCTGGTGTACATCAAAAACTCCATGATGTTAGTACTTTTAACTCTCTTAAGATCATCAACCGTAAGATCTGCAATACTGATCGCCTCGAATTCAAATCCGTAAAGCTCCTTGCCTTCGGATTTCATCTTCATATATCTGAAAAACGTTCTCAGGTCTAAGAGGTATTCACATACGGTTTTTTCGCTATTGCCTTTAACAACTGTCTCATAGGAAGCATATTCCCTTAAAACTGCAGGGAAGGCTCTGAATTCATCTGTTTTGAAAGTTAGAACTGCCATATATATCCTCCAATTGTTTCTACCTATATTATACAAAATCTTCACCTTAGATATATTAACAAAGTGTAAACAATCAAATATTTTTTGCAGATTCACATCTTTTTTATAACGATTACGTATATTGTACAAAAACGCAAGGGGAGTGCATCGATGAAAATAAAAGTATTAAATCTAACAAAACTGAATTTGAAAGGAAGTGGCACAAAAATCGCTGTAGCAGTTATAGTATTGGCTTCAATGATTTTCAGTTTTTTATTTAAGCTCGGTATAGATGACTATGATACAGAAGCCGCATCTGCTTCAGAGATGCTTATCATCATTGACGCAGGGCACGGCGGTGAGGATTCGGGTGCTACCGGTGTCAACGGTGTATTAGAAAAGGATTTGAATCTTTCTGTTGCGAGTATACTGGGAGAAATGCTAACGGAAAAAGGCTTTGCGGTAGTCTATACCCGAAGCGAAGATAAGATGCTATATGAAGAATGGGAAAATATTAAAGGCATCAGAAAAATATCCGATCTGAAAAATAGATGCAAAATTGCAAAAAACTATCCCGGCGCTTTATTTGTCAGCATCCATATGAACAAATTTGGCGATGGCAAATATTCGGGTTTGCAAGTCTATTATTCACCGGAGAATAAGGAATCCGAGGCATTAGCAGGAGCAATTCAATCTAGTGTAAAAAAGGAGCTTCAACCTAACAATAATCGAAAAATAAAGTCAGGCAAGGACATATACGTTTTGGAAAATATTGATAACACCGCGGTGCTTATTGAATGTGGATTTTTATCTAATGAGGAGGAAGCGAAAAAACTTTCTCAAAAAGAATATCAAAAAATATTGTCTTTTTCGATAATTTGTGGTATCATAGAATATATGAACACAAAAATCTAACTAAAAAGGACCGAAAATGAAGACTTCTAAAACAGTTTACGTATGCCGCGAATGTGGATACAATAGTCCCAAATGGCTCGGAAAATGCCCGGAATGTGATTCTTGGAATTCATTTGATGAAGAGCTAGTGAAAGAAAAAAACAATAAGACGAATATAAATCAAGGCAGAAATCAAAGCATGGGGAACAAGGCAGAAAAATTCTCCGCACTTGAGATTCCTACATATATGAGAACTAAAACCGGTATGGGTGAGCTTGACAGAGTTTTAGGAGGCGGACTTGTTGATAGCTCAGTAGTTTTGCTTTCGGGCGAGCCCGGAATTGGCAAATCAACACTTTTACTGCAAATTTGCTCTGAGCTTTCAAAAAGCAGAACTGTTCTTTATGTATCGGGTGAGGAGTCTAAAGGGCAGCTTAAGCTTCGCGCGCAAAGGCTTGGAATAGTAGGCGAAAACATATATCTTTTAACAGAGACCGATGTAGATTCCATTCTTGAAGAATGTGAAAGCCTAAGACCTGATGTGATTATCATAGACTCGGTTCAGACGCTTTCGAGTATTCGTTTTACCTCTGTTCCGGGAAGTATTACACAGGTTCGTGAGGGGGCTATGACCTTTATCAACTACGGAAAGAATAACGGTGCAGCTGTTTTCTTGGTAGGTCACGTCAACAAAGAGGGTGGGATTTCCGGTCCCAAGATCCTTGAGCATATGGTTGATGCCGTTCTTTACTTTGAAGGTGAGCGAACAAACTCTTACAGAATCATCCGCGCCATAAAAAACAGGTTTGGATCTACTAATGAAATCGGTGTATTTGAAATGGGCGACAAGGGGCTTGTTGAAATTCCAAACCCCAGCGAAGTAGTAATGGCTGAACGTCCAAAAAACACCAGCGGCTCTTGTGCGGGATGTGTCATGCAAGGAACACGTCCGATAATATCAGAAATACAGTCCTTGGTTACCAGATCGGCATATCCTTCGAGCAAGAGAACCGCTGATGGCTTCGACTACAACAGAATGTGCCTACTCATTGCAGTGCTTGAAAAACGCATGAATCTGAAGTTTTACGAAAACGATGTTTATGTTAACGTAGCAGGCGGAATTCAGCTTGACGAGCCTAGCGCAGATCTTTCGATAGCTATGGCGCTTATCAGCGGAATAACCGATAAGGTCATTCCCGATAATCTGATTGCATTTGGCGAAATCGGACTCGCCGGCGAAGTGCGAGCCGTTTCACATATTGAATATAGGGTAAAAGAGGCTGTACGCCTCGGCTTTACAAAAATTATACTTCCTCAAAAGAACCTTACCAAGCATATCAAGGTACCGAGCGGAGTTGAATTGGTTGGCGTGGGCAATATTTATCAAGTGCTATTGCATATGAGAGCAAAAACAGATAAAGACGATTAAAATCGTTGAAAAAATTCGATAACTTTAAAAAACGCGACGAAATTTGTGGATTTTGCACAAAGAAATGTCGCGTTTTTCTACATTTCTGCAACAAATAGTTGAAGAAAATATCTTGAAATGTTTTAAAAAATATTGTATAATACTAACAAGGTGTTTTTTACATCTACATAAGCATTAAATTACAAGGAGTATCTTCTCATGGAACAGGTTTATACCAAAAGCATTCGTAACGTTGCCCTTTTAGGTCACAGTGGGGGCGGAAAGACATCACTTGCAGAGTCGATGTTATATATTTCAAGACTGACAGACAGACTTGGAAACGTAACAGACGGAAATACTATCTGCGACTATGATCCGGAGGAGATTAAGAGAGGTTATTCAGTTTCTGCGGCTATGGCGCCCCTTCTTTGGAATGGCGCAAAGATCAATATTCTTGACACACCCGGCTTCTTTGATTTTGAAGCTGAGGCAAGACAGTGTGTAAGAGCTGCCGATGCTGCTATCATAGTAGTTGACGGTAAAGCAGGTATCGAGGTCGGTACTGAGCTTGGCTGGAAGCTTGCAACCGAGGCCGGAATTCCTAAGGCTTTCTTCATCAACAGATTTGATGACGGTGAAGCGAGATTCCACAAGGTGTTTGGCGCAATTCGTGAAAAATACGGTCTTAATGTCTGTCCTGTTCAGATTCCCATCATTGATGGCGATACAGTTATTGGATTTGCAAACCTTGTTGAAATGTGTGTATACACATTTGAAAAATCAACAGGTGAGTATATAAAGAGCAAAATTCCTCCTCAGTTTGAAGAGGTTTGCAATGAATATCACGCTATTCTTCTCGAGGCTATTGCTCAGACCAGCGATGAGCTTATGGATAAGTTCTTCAACGAGGAGCCCATTTCTCGCGATGAAGCACTTGAAGCTATCCATGAAGGCATTATCAGAGGTGATATCGTTCCTGTATTCTGCGGCGCGGCAACCAAGAACTGGGGTATCAAGACCTTCCTTGATACAATTTCCGAGTCCTTCCCCAGACCTACCGCTCGCAAGGTTGAGCATCTCGTATCCGAGAACGGAGAAGTATCCGATGTTGCTATTGATACCGATTCTGCCGATACATCCGTATTTGTATTCAAGACCATCGCCGATCCCTTCGTAGGCAAGATGTCCTTCTTTAAGGTAATGAACGGTACTCTTAAAAAGGATGCAGTTCTTCGCAACACAACTAACGGTCAGAACGAAAAGTTCAATAAGATCTTTATCCTTCGCGGTAAGAAGCAGATCGACGTTGATGTTCTTTCTTGCGGTGATATCGGTGTTGTTGCTAAACTTCAGAATACAAATACCAACGATACACTTACATCTGTTTCCGGTGATGTAAGATATGCACCTATTTCTTATCCCAAGCCTTATCTTACAATGGCTGTGAGACCTATGGCAAAGGGCGATGAGGATAGAATTTCCACAGGTATGGCAAGACTTCTTGAAGAAGATCTTTCCATCAAGTATGTAAACAACTCCGAAACAAAGCAGCTTACTATCTCGGGTCTCGGCGATATTCACCTTGATATCGTAGTATCCAAGCTTAAGAATAGATTCGGTGCTAACGTAGAGCTTACAAAGCCTAAGATTGCTTATCGTGAGACTATTAAGAAGAAGGTCGACGTAGAAGGTAAGCATAAGAAGCAGTCCGGCGGTTCCGGTCAGTACGGTCACGTTAAGATCACATTCTCCCACGGCGAGGCTGAGGGTCTTACATTCACAGAGTCCGTATTCGGTGGAGCAGTTCCTAAGAACTTCTTCCCCGCAGTAGAGCAGGGTATCAGAGATGCAATGCAGAAGGGTGTACTTGCAGGCTATCCTATGGTTCACCTCGCTGCTAACCTTTACGACGGTTCCTATCACGATGTTGACTCTAACGAAATTTCCTTCAAGCTTGCGGCTAACATCGCATACCGTGACGGTCTTCCTCAGGCTAACCCCGTTCTTCTTGAGCCTGTTGGCGAGCTTAAGGTTTACGTTCCTGAGAATTACGTTGGTGACGTAATGGGCGATCTCAACAAGCGCCGCGGTAGAGTAATGGGAATTGAGCCCGCTGAGGACGGAAGCGAATTGCAGACAGTTCTTGCAGAGGTTCCTTTCTCTGAAATGATGGATTACGTTATCTCTCTTCGCGCTTCTACTCAGGGACGCGGAAGATTTGATTTTGAGTTCATCAGATACGATGAGGTTCCTGCTTCCATCGCAGAAAAGGTTATCGCTGAAGCTAAGCGCGACCAGTAATTTCTGACTAAAATAACAGAAAATAGCAAAAATTGCCTCGGATCGTTGTATCCGAGGCAATTTGTTCATTAAAATAACATTAAATACGCGCGTGTTAAATATATTTTACTTGACATACGGATAAAAATGTGGTAAAATAAGATGTCGATTTATGATTATGCTTCATAAGTCAAATAAAAAATACGGAGACATCTATGGATTCAAATAATTTAACCAAAATAGGCAACGCTGAAGAAAAAGTTGAGAAAGTAGTAACTGCTGAAAACAGATATGACGATATAGTAGAATTTGACGCGCCCGCGTACAGACCCAGAAAAAAAAGGATGGGTGATCGTGCGGACGGAAGACGTATCAGATCAATGCCTGCTATGTCTTATCTTGAACCCTTCATTATGCATACAAGAGCTGATTCTCAGAATCACTTTGAGGATGTTATTGATATCACAAACGTTGAGAGATATCTTGATCAGAAGCACAGGGAAGGCTATACCGATATGACCCTCCTTCACGTTATTCTTGCTGCATACGTAAGAGTGGTTTCTGAGCGTCCCAGCGTAAACAGATTTATTGCAGGACAGAGAATATTTGCAGCAAAAAATATTGACTGTGTAATGACAGTTAAAAAGAAAATGTCCCTCGAGTCAGAGGATACCGTTATAAAAGTAAAGTTCGACCCCAGAGATAACATTTATAATGTATATAAAAAGTTCCAGCTCACCTTAAAGGATGCTATTGCAGCAGATGATGAGTCTAACTTTGAAAACGTTGCTAAGCTCTTCAGCAAAATCCCTCGTTTCTTGCTTCGAGGAATTATGAGCATTCTCAGAGCTCTTGATTACATTGGTCTTCTTCCTAAGGTTCTGACTGATGTAAGTCCCTTCCACGGTTCTATGATCATCACCTCGATGGGGTCGCTCGGTATTCCCGCAATCTATCACCATCTGTATGACTTCGGAACTCTTCCGATCTTCATTTCATACGGTAGCATTTTCGCAGGCGATGCAGTTAAGCGTGACGGCACCAAGGAAAGACATCACTTCGTAACATTCAAGGTTGTTACGGATGAGCGTATTTGTGACGGTTACTATTATGCATCCGCCTTCAAGCGTATAAAGAGATATCTTCTCAGACCCGAGCTTCTTGATGATTTTGCCGAAACAGTAAAGGAAGATATCGATTGATTTTACATTTAATATTTAGGTTATCTAAACATTTATATTTACATAGAAAGGATTTAACCGTATGCGTAAAACAACTATAATGATCGGAAGAATTGTTTCACTTTGCTTAGCATTTGTATTAGGATTTTTCTCGGCATTCGGTGCAATTGCAGGTGGAATCTATTTTGCCTATTCCAATATTTCGCTGGAAAAGCTCAATGAGTGGGGCTCGATGTTTGGTTTTGGACTCCCGCTTGACGATTTTGTAGATCAAGAAGCGGAAACTCCTGCAACATCGCTTACACTTCAGGATCTTTTTGCAGAAATTCAGCAGGTTAAGAGCGATAAATTAACCTTGGTGGAGATGATTGAAAAATATGGATTGATTATCCCTCAGAACATCGTTGACAGTATGCCCGCTCCCGTAATGAATGAGATCCCATTCGCGCTCTTGTTCTCTGAAGAGGGAATGCAGCTTATGATGGATAAGGTTACTGTTGCTGATATTGTTGCGATGATTCCGGAAGATATTTCTGCTTCGTTGAATTCAGAGCCTGCCAGAGAAGCTTTTAGCAATAATACACTTTCAGAGGTTGTGGAAAAGGATATTGGATACATATTTGAAGGCGTACAGCTCGGTTACATAACAGGTGTGACCTACGTTCTTGACGAAAACGGTGTATATCAGCCTGTATGGGTAGATTATGATAATCCTACACTTGTGGAGATTATAGCCCCCTTGGATCTCGGCGGAATCCTCAGTGCTGTTGCAAGCGGTGAAGGAAACATTCTTGAAGTAATAGAAAATTCTATCGGCGACGTTGCCATTAATTCTATTTTAGGCACGTTCATGGCTGATATGCTTATGCTTTCAAACCTTCTCGGAGAAGCAACGCTCGCAGATGTTATTGTTGCGAATCCTGATACCGGCGAATATGAAATTGATATTATGAAAGCAATGGATGGTAGAAAGGTTGGTGTCCTTCTTGGTTATACCGAATCGGAAATCACCGACCCTGAAACTCTTGAGGTCGCATATAGCTGGATCGATGCTGAAGGCAATAACGTTAAGGGAATTTCTGCAAAGCTTGCTGATATCTACATTGTAGATTTTATGAACGGCACAGCATCTGTTGATACACTTATGGATGATCTTATCATTGCAGATGTGCTTGGATACGAGAAAGGCGATAAACTGCCTGTATTTATGCACGATAATTTGGAAAATCAGATTATTCTCGAAAACGATATTAACATATGGTATTCCGAAGGCGCTCCTGCAGACAAAATGATGAACGCCTTTGCAGGCAAGACTGTTACCGAACTTGGTGAATCTATATCCGATCTCTTGCTCGCTGAAATTCTTGGTTATTGTATGTATGACGGTGAATGGTATATTTGGGAGGTACAATCTGTAAACGATTCTGATGCAATCGTTCTTTCTCCCGGTAGTCCCATTATGTCCGAGATTGCTGATACTCCTATAGGTGACATGGGCAATATCGAAGATGATATCAAGAAAATAGAAATCGGTACACTCCTTGGATATAAATCAATTTGTGATGAAAATGGTAAGCATCTCTTCTGGAGCACCGGTGTAGATGAGAATGGCGAGCACGTTGAACCCTCCGGTATGACAGCTACTATTGCAGATCTTACCATAAAGGAACTTTCTGAAGGAAATACACTTCAGACAACTATAGATGATACTACCATTGCAGACGTTATGGGATACACTTTGGGTGAAGATGGCAAGTGGTACAAAGGCGAAGAAGTAGTTACCGGTCCGATGGCAGCTCTTGCCGATTCAAAGGTTGGCTCTCTCGGTAGTGATATTGACAATATTCACATCGGTGAACTGATTGGACATACACCCGTATATGTAGTTGATTCTGACGGAAATGAAGTTATCGATTATTGGGTTGATAGCAACGGTAATGAGGTCGGCGGTCTTATGGCGGTCTTTGTAGGTCTTTCTGTAAATGATTTGCATGATGATAACAAGGTTACAGATGCTGTTCAGCACATAAAAATTTCCGAAGTTATGGGCCTTTATGAGAAAGATGGCGTTTGGTACAATAAGGATGACACTCCCGCTACGGGAATTATGAGTGCTATCGCCGATATCAATGTTGGTGATATTTCTACTGAAATGCAGAATATTACCATCGGCGAAATGCTTGGCCTTTATAAAAAAGACGGTGTTTGGTACAACAGTGACGGATCGAAAGCTTCCAATGTTGTAGCAACTCTCGCTGATACTTCTGTAGAAAATCTTAACCGCGATCTTAATGCTATAAAAGTCGGTGAGCTTCTTGGATTCACATATGATGAGACCGAGGAATGCTGGTATGATGGAGATAAAAAGGCAACAGGCGTGACAGGAGCGATTGCAGATAGCGATCTCACTCATCTTAATGAAAGATTAACCCATCTTCACGTTGGCGAAGTTGCCGGATATGTAAAGCTTAATGCAGATGATGCTAATGCAACTGACGGAGAGGGCTGGTACAAGTACGATGAAACTACGCAGTCTTACGTTAAGGCTACCGGTGTTCTTGGCTCTTTGTCCGACCTTACTGTCGATCAGCTCGGCGAGGGCAATACTATGAGTGATCAAGTTGGTAAAGTAAAGCTGGCTGAGGCACTCGGGTATTCAAAAAATGACGATGGCGTCTGGTGCGATAAAAACGACGTTCCTCTCACAGGTATTATGGCAGCTCTCGCTGATAAGCCTATTAATGAAATGGACAATGCCGTTGATGGCTTGAAGATCAAGGATGTTTTCCCTGGTGAAAGAACAGGCTTGCTTTCCATCATCAATGAAGATACTTATATCAATGATATGGATGCATCTATTGATGAATCTATCAGTAACACTCCCTTGCAGTTCTTCATTGAGAATGGATTGATAGCGTTTGACGAGGCAACAATGGATCAGCTTGATAAAGCTTCTGTTAAAAAAGGCGATATGAAAGAAATCGATGAGGATATGAAAAATTCCGGTTATTATGATGAGTGGATAGAGAATAACGGTACAGCCGATATTCCTGCTTGGAGAACTCAGAAGCTTAGCAATTCCTTCAATTATATCGTAAACTTAATAACCCCCAGTGTTAATGTTACTCCATAAAAATGTATTTAGGGCTACCTTTTTGGTAGCCCTTTATATATTAATATGTAGCCTTTGATCATCGGGCGAATCGAGCAGGGTACAATATAATTTTTTTACTTCTTCAAGTATAAATAGCTTTTATTGTATCCTATTTAAAGTCAAAAAATAAAGCATAACGCTTTTTGTCGTTATGCTTTATTTCATATAGTTGTTATATCAATTAGTTACCAAGCTTAGCGTAGTTAACCTTTACACCGGGGCCCATTGTTGTAGCAACAACACAGCTCTTGATGTACTGACCCTTAGCGGCAGCAGGCTTAGCCTTAATAACTGCGCCAACGAGCGCATTGAAGTTCTCCATAAGCTTTTCAGGACCAAAGGAAACCTTGCCGATAGGGCAGTGAATGATATTGGTCTTGTCAAGACGGTACTCGATCTTACCGGCCTTAGCTTCCTGAACTGCACGAGCAACATCAGGAGTAACTGTACCAGCCTTGGGGTTAGGCATAAGTCCCTTAGGACCGAGAACCTTACCGAGACGACCGATAACACCCATCATGTCGGGAGAAGCGATTACTACGTCGAAATCGAACCAGTTTTCTGTCTGGATCTTCTGAACCATATCTTCAGCACCTACAAAGTCAGCGCCTGCAGCACGAGCTGCATCAGCCTTATCACCGCGTGCAAAAACAAGAGTTCTTACAGTCTTACCTGTACCGTTAGGAAGGACGATAGCGCCTCTAACCTGCTGGTCTGCGTGACGAGAGTCAACACCAAGACGGATATGGAGCTCTACAGTCTCATCAAACTTTGCCTTTGCAGTCTGGCAAACGAGAGAAAGTGCTTCAGAGGGATCGTAAGCCTCCGAACGGTCGATGAGCTTAGCACTATCAGTATACTTCTTACCCATTTTAGCCATTTTAACTTACCTCCTCTTAGTCTTCTACGGTGACACCCATGGAACGAGCGGTTCCGGCGATCATGCTCATTGCAGCCTCGATGGAAGCAGCGTTGAGGTCGGGCATCTTGGTTTCTGCGATCTTTCTTACCTGATCCTTGGTAAGATGAGCAACCTTGGTCTTGTTGGGCTTTGCGGAGCCGCTCTCAATGCCTGCAGCCTTGAGAATAAGAACAGGTGCGGGGGGAGTCTTGGTGATGAATGTGAAGGAACGGTCTGCATATACAGTAATAACTACAGGGATGATGAGACCGATGTCGTTCTTGGTTCTTTCGTTAAATTCCTTTGTGAAAACCGGAATTGCAACACCGTACTGACCGAGAGCGGGACCTGCGGGGGGCTGAGGAGTTGCTTTACCGGCGGGCAGCTGAAGCTTAATGTAGCCCAATACTTTCTTTCCCATAAATAAATACCTCCATGTGGTTTTTGGCGGAAGAATTAGAAATTTTTCTTCCTCCCACTAAAATTAAACCGGAATTACGTTTGCGGCGTCAAACTCTACCGGCATATCACGGCGTCCTCTCTTAACGAGGACGGTGATCTTCTTAGCGTCATCCGAAATCGACTGGACTGTTCCCTGATATCCATCGAACAGACCGCCCTTGATGACGACCTCGTCTCCAACGCCGACGGTGAGACGGGGAGCTTTCTTTTCTTCGATATTGAGATCTTCGACCTCTTTATCGCTGAGAGGGGTGGGTTTTGATCCGGGACCTACGAAACCGGTAACGCCGGTAATGTTTCTTACTGCGTGCCAGGATTCGTCGTTCATAATCATTTTAACAAGAACGTAGCCGGGGAAGAGCTTGTACTCAACCTCAACCTCCTCGTCACCCTTTTTCTCCAGAACCTTTTCAACCGGGATCTTCGATTCGAAGATCAGATCTCCGAGACCGCGGTTTTCAACGATCTTCTGGATGTTTGCCATTACCTTGTTTTCATAACCGGAGTACGTATGCACCACATACCAACGTACGCCAACGTTCATTTCATTGATATCGCTCATTTGGACTTCTGCTTAAATCAGATGGCTGAGAGCCTCAATGCCGCTTAAGAAGATGAAGTCGAGTAATGCAATTACGATTACAAGTACGAGAATTACTACGATAGTAGTAACGGTGTTTTTGCGAACATCCTCTTTAGAGGACCAAGTTACCTTGTTAAGCTCACTCTTATAGTCACTGAAGAACTTCTTTACTTTCTCACGGAACTTCGGAATTGCGAAGTAGCAGATAATGAAAGCAATAACACCGAGAACGATGATGGAAGCCGAAACGATGATGTCGACCCAGTTGATGTTGTGGTCGTGCTCATCCTCTTCGGTGGTTTCACCGTCGTGGTCGTGATCTTCAGCCTCGGTCTCCTCGGTGGGAGCCTCGGTTTCGTCTGCGGGAGCCTCGGTAGCCTCGCCGGTAACCTCTTCGGTCACGTGAGCAGCTTCACCGGTAGCCTGATCAGCAAAGACGGTTGCAGTAAGGAGTGTGAGCATCAGGATTGCGGCAAGGATAACCGCAAGGATCTTTGATGTCTTCATAGCGACCCCCTTAT
>JAZTXP010000009.1:0-16618 GCA_045636465.1 Eubacteriales bacterium | reverse complement strand
GGGGGGGAGGCTTTCGATAACCGGGGGAGGCTTTCGATAACCGGGGGAGGCTTTAATACTAAAAAATCGGCTACACAGGCAGCCGATTTTTTGTGGTTTGAAGATACATAATTGGGTGCAAGTGCATACTTGGATGTAACTACTCATCCACCGCCAAGACGCCCTCTAAACGGCTCGTGACCGAGCCACGGCTAACGCCGAGAAGGCTGCGGTCCCCCTTCCCTCGCAAGGGAAGGCATTATGGGGCTTTGCCGAAGGCAATGTTTGCACGGAATGCAACTTCGTTTTGAGCGGAGCGAAATCATCATTTGCCGAAGGCAACATCGTTGGGGCATTGACAATCCCTCAGTCACCTACGGTGCCAGCTCCCTTTACACAAGGGAGCCTTGGTTTTGCGGCCTTTGCTTGTGGAAGTATATATAATTGTGAGATAAAAGAAAAAGCAAGAAACGAAAAGGTGATTTTAGTCCTTTTGTTCTTGCTTTGGGTTGTTGTGAAAAATATGAATTCGGTAAAGTTTTCGCTGATGCGAAGGTGAAGTTGCTCTCTAGCAAAGTTCGCTTTACCGCAAGTGAAGTTAATACTGCCCTGATGGGCAATATTAGTTTCTAGCGTGTTTTGCCGTAGCAAAATGCGTTAAGAGGCGGAGACTTCTCTGCTCTTTTTGACAAAGGGCGCGCGGAGATAGACGATTACTGTCAAGATGCTTGAGAGCAGCCAGCCTGCCGGGTAGGCGGAGACGATGGGGATTATAGTATTGGAAATAAAGTTTGCTACGATGAACATATATGCCTGACGGAAGGCTACAAAGCTTGTGAGCATTATGATCATAGGCGCTTTGGCATTTCCCGAGCCGCGGAGGGCGCCCGCATATACCTGATTTACCGTACAGAGCAGGTAGAAGGGGGTCATAAAGCGAAGGAACATTGTTCCGTAGGAGACCGCGCTGTCCACGTCGATGAAGAACACGACAAGCTGAGGAGCAAATACCATTACCGGAATTGAGAGAAGGACGGTGGAAATTATGGATATTGCAAGAGCAACGTTTGCGCCCTTTTTTGCACGAAGGGGCTTCCCTGCTCCAAGGTTCTGACCCACGAAGGTGGTTGCGGAAAGAGCAAGCGACTGCATAGGCATAAAGAGGATCGCATCAATTTTGTTATAGGCGGTATAGCCTGCCATTACTTCCTTGCCGAAGTAGTTGATATAAGACTGAATGAATACGTTTGAGAAGGCGGTTATCGCCATCTGAAGAGCGGCAGGAATTCCTACGCGGATTATCTTGCCGAAGGTTTCGGAAAGCTCCTTGATATGACGAATGCTATGGATAAGCTCGGAGATAACAAGCTTGACGGGAGATGAGGTTTTAAGGAGAACTATAGTTACAAGAATGGCGGATATAAACTGCGAGATGATGGTTGCCACAGCAACACCTGCAACGCCCATACCGAATTTAATAACGAAGAGTAGGTCAAGGACTATGTTGGTAAGCGCAGACACCACCAGGAAATAGAAGGGGCGCTTTGAATCTCCTACCGCGCGGAGAATGCCTGCTCCCATATTGTAGACCATAAGTCCGATAACGCCTGCGAAGTATATGCGAAGATAGGTTGTAGCTTCAAGGGTAACCTCGTCGGGAGTATTGATGAAGTCAAGCATCATAGGCGTAAAGGACACGCCGATGGCTGTAAAGGCTACGCCCATTACAAGGGTCATAATAACCGATGCGAGAACTGCTTTTTTTACCGCGGCTAAGTCGCCCTTGCCGTAGCTTTGAGAAATGATTACGCCTGCTCCGCTGGCAAGACCCATAAAGAATCCTATAAGCGTATTGATGATGGGAGCTACCGTACCCACGGCGGCGAAGGCGGCATCGCTGACGAAGTTGCCTACCACCCAGGTATCTACCATATTGTATAGCTGCTGGAAGAGATTACCCAGCAAAAGAGGAATGGCAAAGTAAATTATCTGCCACCATATATTACCTTCTGTTAAATTAACGTCGCCACGACGACCGGTCGGCAACTTTTTTATTGCTTCCATTTTTCACCTCTTGGAAATAGCGATATATTACTTAAAATATTATAAACCTCTTTTTATATTTTGTCAACTAATTTAGTGAAATATCAGAGTATATTTTTTCTATATTTGGGCGAAGATAATCATATCTCAGGAAAGGATGGATAAAAATGAAAAAAAGTGTAGGAAAAATTATTGCTTGTCTGATGATTTTTACCCTGTTTACGGGTGTAGGCGGTGTTGTAGCGTCTGCGAATTTCGGCGTTGGCGTTCAGGTGATGGCGGAGGGGGCATCGCTTATCAAGACGGGGCTTTTCGGAAAAAGAATGAGCTTCTCGGAGGCGGACTTTAAGTGCGCTCTGAATATTGATGATTTCAATTCGGTTACTATTACTACCGTCCCCTCCTCTACCGAAGGAACCCTTACCTACGGCGGCAGAAGAGTGATCGCAGGAAGGGTGATCAAGAGAAAAAATCTCGGGCTTCTCTCCTTTATCCCCGCGTCGGAATCGGTTAGCGAGGCGAGGTTTACCTTCACGGTTGAGCCCTCCTCGGGAACAGCGATTGAGTGCGTTATGAGGTTCGTGGATAAGGTGAATTATGCGCCAACCGTGGATGATGCGACGGCGGTGAGTACACAGGGCGGCATCGCCTATTTCGGCAGGCTGGATGGGCGCGACCCCGAGGGCGACGGGCTTGAATTTATGGTGGTGAGCTACCCGAAAAATGGAGAGCTGGAGCTTGAAAAGGTGAGCGGAAGATACTCTTATATGCCACGGGAGGGATTTGTGGGTAAGGATAAATTCACCTTTGTGGTGCGAGACGCTTACGGTAACTTCTCGGAGGCGGAGACGGTTACTGTCAAGGTGGTGGAAAGAATGTGCGACACCGTCTTCGTGGATATGGAGGGCAGACGCGAATACAACGGCGCGGTTGCTATGGCGGCTATGGGCATTATGAGCGGCAAAATTGTCGGAGACGATATTTATTTTGAGGCAGAAGCTACGGTTACGCGCGCAGAGTTCGTTGCAATGGCGATGAAGGCGATGGGGATAAAGGCGGATTCTACCTTGACGAAAAGCTTCTTTGACGATGACGGAGATATTCCAAAATCGCTGAAGCTCTACGTTGCTACCGCGGGAAGGCTGGGTATTGCCACGGGAGATTTCGTTGACGGAAGGCTGATTTTTGGCCCGAATGAGGAGATAACCAACTATGAGATCGCGGAAATGCTGGCAGTTATGGCAGGGCTTGAGCCCAGCGAGGAGGCCGAGGAATTTGACGAGGTAGAGGGCGCGCCCGTTTGGGCGAGAGCGAGCGTCAGCGCAATGTATACCCTCGGCGTTTTCGACATCGAGGACACCGCCCCCGACGCCGTGGCTACCCGAGCAGACGTAGCGGATTATCTCTATAAAATGATGCTGGTTTGTGAATAATTGTTGGCAAATCAATGGAATAATTAAGTTGTAATTCGAACAAAATCGGCAAAATGCTTTGCCGATAAAAACAGTCTGCCTTGACGGTTTCCCGCCTTGACAGACTGTTTCGTTATGTTTTAGAATTGTTTAGTTCCCTACTATCTTTTATTCTTCGGGGACGTAGTTATAGTGGATGGTGGCGTTTGTAAGATCGGAATTGTTATAACCTATGCTTATTGCATTCCACTCTTCTTCCGTGCCAGTGTAATATACGTCGGTAAGACTAGAGCAACCATCGAATGCCCAATTACCAATAGAAGTAACGCTATCACCTATCACCACGTTAGAGAGGCTATCGCAATTATAGAATGCATCATCACCAATAGAAGTAACGCTATCACCAATCACTACATCGGTAAGTTCATCGCAAGCGATGAATGCGCCTTCACCAATGGAAACAACGCTGTTGGGAATAGTTATGCTTGTAAGTCTATCGCAATTACTAAATGCGCTGTATGTTATTATCTTTGTATCCTTATGTATCGTATAAGTGCCGAAATTTTTATTTGTTATTTCTAAAAGCAGTGTATAAGGGTTATCTTTATCTCCGACATATTTTCCATATTTGTATTCTGTATAGAGGGATTCACAATAGTCGAATGCTTGATTACCAATAGAAGTAATGCTGTCTGGAATGGTAACGCTCGTAAGTTTATTGCAAGAAAAGAATGCGTGATCACCTATTGTAACAACACTATCAGGGATAATAACATTACTAAGGTTATCGCAACAATAAAAGGCCTTGTTGCCGATAAAAATAACACTTTTAGGAACTTCAAAGGTTGCGTTTGTTTTTCCTATAGCATATTGGATTAGTGTAGTTTCATCTTTGCTATAGAGATTTCCGTCGATTGTTTTGTAGTGTTGATTCATTTCATCAACACAAATATTAGCTAATTTTGAGCAGTGGCTAAACGCACCAAGACCAATATAAGTAACGCTATCAGGGATAGCAATATGAGTGAGTCTATGGCAACTAGCAAACGCTTCCAAACCAATATAAGTAACGCTATTTGGAATAGTGATGCTATTAAGGTTCATACACTGCCAAAATGCATAGTTATCAATGCAGGTGATGCTGTCAGGAAGACTAACACTTGCGAGTCCCCAACAATTATAAAAAGCACCATTACTGATAGACTCGACACTATCGGGGATGATTACGGATACTATAGATTCATTTCCAAAGAAAGCATTTTGGTATATTGTCTTAACCGGAACCCCCATATATTCATCTGCAATTTTTATTTTCGTAGCAGTTCCTTCATAAGCGACTAATACAGCATAAGTTCCGTCATCTGAAAGCTCATAAATTAAGCCTTCGGTTGGTCCAATTGGTGCGCCACATACAGTGCAGAATCCATCCTCACCGAAAGTATGCTCAACCTTTGTTGTAGTATCGGAACAATTTGTACATACGTTCCAATGGAATGAATTATCTGTGATATATTCCGTCTCGTAGTTATGATCGCAAATAGGAGTTTCATTGCAAACCTCAACTTTACCGCAATTTTTGCAGGTCTTTGTATCATATCCGCCTGCCTGACAGGTTGGAGGAGTTGTCACTGTATCAAAATCGTGATCCTCATAGGTGCCTTCTCTCCATTCAATATCTGAACAGTCAGTGCAAATGCGATAATAAAGCTGATCCTCGCAAGAGGAAAGTTTATTATGGTTTATCCATTCACCAAATGTATGAGTGTGCTGATTTTCAGGAGTGATAATAGTCTGTGTTGTGCCATCGGTATATGTTATAACAAGGTTTCCGTCAGAGTTATATTCCACTTTTTCGATGCCAACTCCGGTATCACCTTTCTCTCCACGAAGACCTTGCTCACCAGTTTCACCCTTTTCGCCAGTAGCTAAAACGCCGAGAGAAACCCAAGTTTCGCCATTATTATAGGAAACTTCCCAATAACCGTCAACAATGCGAATCTGTGGAGTAATACCATCCTTGCCGTCAGCTCCATCAACGCCGTCTTTACCGTTTTCAGGAATCGCAGGCACTCCCGTATCAACGTTACCAATCCACCAGTTACCATTGTAACCGATGTTAGGGGTCTGTCCGTCTTTACCGTCTTTTCCATCCTTTCCGTCCTCACCGCGAATGCTATCCAGCCATTCTTCGTAATCCTGAGGATTCTCGCCGTTGCTTTCCGCGTATTCAACGTAAAGCTCATAGACTGCTCTATAGGCTTCGTCGTTTTCATCTGTGGGAGGATCAATAGGTAAGAATATCTCGCAGGACGAAAGCACAAAAACAGTAGCAACCATTAAGATTGCGATCAAAATGCTCAAAATGCGTTTTTTCATTGCTTTTCTCCTTGTGTTTTTCTTTTTTTGTTTTTCGGGTTGTTTTTCAATGCTAAATTTCTTTAAGTTCCTATATGATATTAATATGAAATTTAACTTTTTGAAAATAGTCTTATGCAAGTATCTTTATCAAAGATTTGCTTTGATTTTTTCGATCATTTCGGTGTATTCGGAGTCGGAGAGGTAGGTTTTGCCGGGGTTCATCTGGAAGACGCCGCCGTATTCGTCGCCGCCCTCGTATTTGGGGACGAGGTGGAAGTGGAGGTGGCAGCCTGTGTCTCCGTAGGCGCCGTAGTTGACCTTCTTCGGGTGGAATGCCTTGTGGAGGGCGCGAGCGGCATCGGTTACGTCGGCAAAGAAGAGATTGCGCTCCTCCTCGCTGATATCTACGATCTCGCTAACGTGATCCTTATAGGCTACTATTACTCTGCCGGGCTTTGACTGCTCGCGGAAGAGGATGAGACTGCTGACGCGGAGGTCGCAGATGTGAATGCCGAATTTATCGAGAAGCTCGCCTCTCATACAGTATGCGCAGTTTGTGTCTTTCATTTTTATTTCTCCTTTTTTATATACGTTAACTAATGAATTTATCTTATTTTTCTATTGAATGCAATCGCCTTATAAGAAGGGGGATTTTATAGGTTATTTTTCCATTTCGTTTATTTTTTGCTGAACGTGAAGAGGGTCTCTTACGTTATCAATGGAATAGAAGCCCATCATTCCACCCGGGTAGGACATACGGCGGTCTGTGCCCCTGTAATATACCTCCTGGCGAAGGAATACTATAGTTCCCGTGCCGTCTTTATTCATAGTTATTTGCATATTGTTTACCTGATCAGCTCTGACCATATCTACCTTGCTGCCCGATACACGGATGAGCTTTTTATTGGTGATGGCGTAGTCGGTTTTCTTAAGAAGGATAGCTCTGTGTATCACGATGCCGAAGGACATATAAAGTCCTACCGCCATAAAGGGAAGGGCGAAGAGAGCAAAGGCCGCCGATGCCATTGATGCCGCGCCTGCCCAGAAGCAAGCAAAAACGAAGAAGAATATTCCGAAGGGAATTCTCGCCATATCCTCGCGGCGAAAATAGCTTGTGCCCTCGGGCTTGCCTTGCCAGAGAATGTACTCGTCTGCCTCTAAATAAGACCTAAAATTTACATTTTGTTCGTTCATATCGTCTACCTCGCTTTAATTTATCTCGGAGAACAGGTCTTCTTTTTCTTTTCTCTTTTTATCACGTGGCGGCTTATCTTCCTTGGGATAGCCCAGGGCGACGACAAGCCTTGTCACATCATCGGTGCCGATCGCTTCCCCGATTTTCTTGTTATCAAACCAGCCTACGATGCAGGTGCCGAGGTCAAGGTCTGCCGCGGCGAGGGTTATATTCGCCGTGAGGATTCCGATATCGATGGAGCGGTAATCGTTATGCTTGATCTTTGCGCCGAAGGCGGCGGTCTTGTTGTATTCCCTCTCGGTGATAACCAGCATCACGGGAACGTCTTTCATAAAGGGATTCATTCCCATTCCCATACAAGCCTTGGCTACCATCTCTCTTTTCTCGCTTGTGACTACGTAGAGGTGATAGGGCTGACTGTTGCAAGCGGAGGGAGAAAGGCGCGCGGCCTCGAGGATAGTATCGATTTTTTCTTTTTCTACCGCGCGGGTGGGATCATAGCTGCGGCAGGATTCACGTTTTTTAGCAAGATCAAGGAATGTCATATTTTTTCTCCTTTTTGTATTTCTGTTTCTCTTATAATTTTGGCGATCTCCCTCGGGAGGTCGGATGGGGTTACTCCGAATTTTGAGAGGCTTTCGCTCAGATTATCTGCCGCTTTGCCGTGGAGATATACTGCCAGGGCGGCAGCAACCGTGGGGTCGCTATGATATGCGGCAACCGATGCGAGAAGACCTGCAAGCACGTCTCCGCTACCTGCCTTGGCAAGGGCTGATGAGCCTGTGGAATTTATATAGAGGCGGTCGCCGTCGGTTGTGATGGTTGCCCCGCCCTTCAGGATAAGGGTAACGCCGTATTCCTTGGCAAAGGAGCGAGCAGAGCTTATGCGATGGCTCTGGATATAATCCACGGAAAGGCCGGAGATCCGCGAAAATTCAAGGGGATGCGGGGTGAGGATGATCTTTCTCTTCGCCTCGCGGAGTACTGCCCTGCTCTTATACTCGGCAAGGGCGTTTATGGCAGAGGCATCGATGATAAGGGGCGCGCCCTCTTCTTTTATAAGTGCCTCGGTGAGGTCTGCAAGGGCGGAGGTAGGCTCACAGCCCGAGCCTATTAAGGTGGCATTACTTTTTGACGATGTGGCGGCTATGCCTTCGGTATCGAAGATGCCGTCGGATATAAGTCCGCGGGCAAAGAGGGCTTCGGGGAAACGGTGGAGATAGCTTTCTATCTCGGGCGAGTCGGCAATCTGGGTAACGTAGCCTGCTCCGCCGCGGAGCGCCGCCTCAAGGGCGAGGATGCCTGCGCCGGGGTAGGTTTTGCTGCCGGTGATAAGGAGGGCTTTGCCAAAGCTGCCCTTGCTGGAGTTTTCTGCTCTCTCGGGGAGGGCTTTTATTGCTTCTTCTGAATCGAAAAGGTAATTTGAAAAATGAATGTTCTCTTCAACGGGGGCGGAGGGCATGCCGATGTCATCTAAGATCACCTCGCCGCATATCGCCTTTGCCGGATAGGAAAGAAGCCCGGGCTTCAGGTAGGAGAGGGCGACGGTTACGTGGGCGGGGATAGAGATGGGGCTGATGCTTCCGTCGTCGGCATTTACGCCCAAGGGAACGTCTGTTGCTATCTTTTTTGAAGGTGACTCGTTCACTAAGTTGGAAAGGGTGCGGAGCGAGTCGGGCGGGTTGCCAAGGAAGCCTGTGCCGAAGATGGCGTCTACTATAACGTTGGATCGGCTTATCACATCATTTAATGTAGGATCATCGGTATTTATGACTCTGCCGCCGAGGGATAGGAATTTTTCAAGATAATACTTCCCTTCCTCGCTTTTCTGGCCTGCGGAAAAGACGTCCAGGATGCTAACGGAATAGTCGTGGATAAGCTCTATTGCGGCGGCATAGCCGTCACCGCCGTTGTTTCCCTTGCCCGCAAGGATGAGGACGGTACCGCCCTCGGGACAGAGAGAACGCACCGCTGACGCTACGGCATTGCCACTTCTGCCCATTAACTCTGTGGCGGGAATGCCAAGAGTATTTATGGCGAATGCGTCTATTTCTTTTATTTGCGACGAAAATGCAAGCTTCACGGTGTCGCTCCTTTAATATACTTCAGTTATATGTTACCATATTTCTTCCCGAAATTCAATGTTTTTTTAATAAAAGTATTTACAAAAACTACTTTTTTTGCTATACTTAACATAGAATAACACAAAAAACCTATTGGAGGGTTGGTTATGGCAAAGAAAATTATCATTACAATTGCGCGCCAGTTTGGAAGCGGCGGCCGCGAAATAGGAGAGCTGGTAGCAAAGATATTGGATATTCCCTGCTACGATAAAGAGCTTATTAAGGATGCGGCGGCTAAGGGCAGCCTTAACGAGGAGGTTCTAAAGACTACCGACGAATCTGCGGCAAACAGCCTTCTTTATACCCTTGCTATGGGCTCAAACGTGCTGGGCGCGGCTCATCACTTCAATTATAAGATGCCTCTTAACGATAAGCTTTTCATCCTGCAGTCCGAGATAATCAAGGAATATGCAGAGGCAGGCAGCTGTGTTATTATCGGCAGATGCGCGGACTATGTGCTGGAGGATAGAGACGATCTATTGAAGATCTTCATTTACGGAGATACCCAGCACCGTGAGGCAAGGATCAAGGAGAGATATCCCGATATCAAGCCCTCTCAGGTGCTTGACGTCATAAACAAGACCGATAAGCGCCGCGCGAGTTATTATAACTTCTATACCGGCAATAAGTGGGGCGCCCACGATAACTATGATCTTGCGATCAACTCCTCTACCTTCGGTGTTGAAAGAACCGCTGAGATGATAGCGGAGCTTGCGCGCGGGCTTATGAAAGGGTAAAATTTGATATTGGTGTTTGCGTAGTATGCAAATTTTAAGGGCTGAGCATTTCGCTCAGCCCTTTGGCATGTAAATCGGATTTTTTAAAACACGGATTTTGACAATTTTTGTTGTCTTTTTCCGTGTTTTTTATAAATTACTCAGACAAGTTCTGGATTTGTTATGTATTTATAGATGTTTTCATGATATTAAAATCGAAGTTGTTTTTTTGTTAAGTTTAGTTGATCTACTTCGCTTTGCTTTGATTTTTCAGCTCGGTTAGCATTTTGCAAGCGCCCGAATAGTCTTTTACACATTTTATTGAATTAAATTTGATTATGGGTGTTTCTTCTCTCACTAATCCCAATGAAAAAATCGGAATCAGAGGATAAAGCGCTACAAGGGGTCTCATAAATACTATTGTCGCCGTATCATTTCTATGTAACTGCACCGAGATGTCATCAATATTATGGCCTTTGATTTTATTAATTACAAATTTGCCTGTTATTGTTTTTCTTACCTCTATAACATTCAAATTGGTGATAATATACTCGGGATTATCACTGATAATAATGTTTATTTTTGCAACGAAAACCAAATACAAAACTGTAAAAGCAACAAAGATCGGTAATGCTATGACTAATACAGAACGAATAACACCGGTGGATATATCGATGCCATTTTTACTATATGAGGACATGCAAAGAATGATTAATGACACTATAAAAGATAAAAATCCTACAGCGCATGAAATATATAATGCTATATGTTTTCTTAAAGTATATATTCCTTTTTCGGGTCTGCCTCGCCAAAGGATGCATTCATCCTTTTCAAGATATTTTTCGTAATTAATGCTGCTCATCTACTTTCCTCTTTTGGCCGCTTTCCAAGAATGTTTTTTTGCTGAAAATATTTTATCGGCGACCGGATAGGTTTGATACCTCATTTCGATTTTTTGATTTTTGACATCCAGCTTCGCGGTTGCTTTATATTCTCTATTGCGCAGAAATCTTTATCAACTCCCGCGTAGTTCAAATAATTAGCGGGATAATGCGCTTTGCATTCGGCATATGAAAAATGATGCCCTTTCAAATCACTTCTGAATTGATTTTTTCTAAAGCTTATTTCACCCGCTAATCGACGTTTTTCCGGATTACATGATGTATCAATGTTAAAGATAACGTTTCCTGTCCCATCTTCATTCATCAATATTTGCACAGTATTCTTTTTGATTTGTTTCAGACCAACCATATCGACTCTATTCCCCATAACACGTATAACGTTCTTATTAGTCAAGATATACTCAGTACGGGGCACTAAAATGGCGCGATAAATTATTCTCGAAAATGCAATATGGAAGGATAGCGCAAAGACTAATGATAAAGCTGCATAGATAAATATATCAGCAAGGTTATTCACTGTATCAGGTGGCATATATACTGCGAATAGTATTGAAGAAATCAATGATCCTATTCCGAAAATCAGGAATAAAATAATCCCTGCAAAATCCGAAGAGCTAAGGTATAGATTTGTCTGCTGTTTTTCCCTAAAAACTATATGCTCGTTCGAAGCTAAAAGTTTTTTGACGTTAAGTTCTTTCATAAACTTCTCCGATAAAAAACGAATAATACTAAAACCAAGGCAATCTGCCCAGTGTTATTTATTTTATTTCTGTTTTTGTGCCGTTTTTGATGAGGGATGCGGTGTAGACGGCGGTGAGGAGCTTTTCCATCTCCAGGTAGTCGGAGACGGAGGCGGTTTCGTTTGCGGAGTGCATTGCAAGCTGGGGCAGGCCGATGTCTACTGAGGAGATTGGCACCTTAGTGGTGGCGATAGAGCCCAGGGTGGAGCCGCCGGGGATATCGGCGCGGTTATAGTAGTGCTGGAAGGCTACGCTTGCCTTTTTGCCGATGGTGCGAAGGATGGCTTCGGAGACGCCGTCGGTGGTGTAGCGCTGATTGCCGTTATGCTTGATAACTACTCCACCGCCCAGGAGGGGTGCGTTTTCCTTGTCCGAAAGCTCGGGGTGATTTGGATGGAGGGCGTGGGCATTATCGGCGCTGACCATAAAGCTATTTTCAAGCATTGCATAATACTTCTCTTCACTTCCCGCGATTTTCTTTAAGGTATCGTGGAGAACGCTTGATGCCGCGCCCTGCTTCGTTTCGGAGCCAACCTCCTCGTTATCAAAGACGGCGAGAACCTTTACCGCATTCTTATTTTCGGGAGAGTCGAGGAAGCCGCGAAGGGATGCGTGAACACACTGAAGGTCGTCAAGGCGAGGGGAAACGATAAGCTCGTCGGATACACCGCATACTCTGCCCTTATCTCTGTTATAGACAAAGAGATCGTGGGAAATAATATCAGAGGGATCAACAGAAAGATTCTTCGCGATTACACATTCTATGCTATCGTTATTTCTGCCGAGAAGGGGGATAAGGTCAACGGCGGGGTTATGCTTTGCGCCGTCGTTCACGCCTCTGTTAAGATGAATGGCTACAGAGGGGATGATCATTGCATCCTTATCAAGGTTTACAAGGCGCTCCTCAATACCTGTGTCGGTTTTGATAACTACTCTGCCCGCTACCGAGAGAGGGCGATCAAGCCAGGTATAGTGGATCATTCCGCCGTACTTTTCTACAGAGAGTCTGTTATAAGCGGTGTGAAGCTCGAAGCTGCTCTTCACGCGGAAGGCGGGTGAATCGCTATGGGAAGCGGTGATCATAAAGCCGTCGCCCTTGCCCTCAAAGGCGATGATGGACGAGCCGCCTGCGATAACGAAGTGACGTCCGCCATCGGAATAAGCCTTGGAGTCACCTATACTCAGCTGAGTGAAGCCTGCGGAGAGAAGCTGCTCCTTCACCGATGCCACGGTGTGGTATGCGGAGGGGGAGTTATCTATAAAGTGCAAAAGATTTTCGATTTTTTTCATTTTTGTCTTCCTTTTTGCCCGAATTCTATAATTTTGGGGCGTTTTTTTATTTCTTTACACTTATTTTACAACTTTTTCATAGAATTGTCAACCAAGGTCTTGAAAAATCTTTTATTTTGATGTAAAATATTATGTAAAGTTAATTTTTTGGAGGCATTTATGTTAAATTTCCCCGAGCTTGGTGCTGCTAAATCGGTTTTTGACTTTTTCGTAGAATTCTCGAAGGTGCCGAGAGGCTCTACTCATACCTCTGCTATTGCGGAATATCTTGTTAATTTCGCTGCGGCAAGAGGTCTTGAATATAGACGCGACGAGCACGATAACGTTATTATAAAAAAGCCTGCTACCGCGGGATATGAGGATAGACCCACCGTTATTCTCCAGGGTCACACCGATATGGTGCTTGCGGAAAACGAAGAGTGCAGGATCGATCTTCTTACAGATGGGCTGGAGCTTTACGTTGACGGAGATTTTCTCCGCGCGAGAGGTACTACTCTTGGCGGCGACGACGGCGTTGCTATGGCTTACGCACTGGCGCTTCTTGATTCAAAGGACATTCCCCACCCTGCTATCGAGGCGGTATTTACCTCTGACGAGGAGATCGGTCTTCTCGGCGCGGTTGGGCTTGATACATCCGATCTTGAAGGAAGACTTATGCTGAATATCGACTCGGATGCCGAGGGTATATTCACTGTTGGCTGCGCGGGAGGTATGAGAGTGGATATAGGACTTCCCGTAAATCGCTCTGTTAAGTCAAATGGGGCTTATAAGCTCACTGTCAGCGGATTTAAGGGCGGTCACAGCGGTGTTGAGATCGATAAGGGCAGAAGAAATGCTATCAAGGCTCTTGCTATGGGACTTTCTATGGTAGAGGGCATTTCCATCGTTAGTATGAGCGGCGGTAACGCGGATAATGCTATTCCCCGTTCAGCTGAGTGCGTATTTATTGCAGGCGATGTTCCCCCGGTTGATTTCGATGGTGTGCTGAAGGCTGAATTTGGCGATATCGAGGGAGATATGGCTGTTACCTTTACAAAAATCCCCGGAGATTTCCTCGGATGTGACGAGGAATCCAGCAAGACTGCTCTTTCGCTTATAAACGAATGCCCCAGCGGCGTTATCCGAATGATGGAGGATATTGAGGGCTTGGTTGAGACCTCGCTTAACCTTGGTATTCTTCAGATGAGTGATGAGAGAATGGAGATATCCTTCTCTGTAAGAAGCGCGGTTGGCGCGGAAAAGAGAAAGCTTGCCGAGAGACTCAAGGAAATTGCCGAGGCTCACGGAGCATCCTTCGGTATGCACGGCGACTACCCTGCCTGGGAATATCGCAAGGAGTCTCACCTTCGGGACGTTATGTGCCAGACCTACCGTGATATGTACGGCAAGGAGCCTGTGGTTATGACTATCCACGCAGGACTTGAATGCGGTATTTTCTCGGATAAGATGGAGGGGCTTGACTGCGTTTCTATCGGCCCTGATAACTTTGACATTCATACCACCGAGGAGAGACTTTCTATTTCCTCTACCGTAAGAGTCTGGGAATATCTTCTCCGAGTGCTGAAAAACGTTTGATAAAACTGCCAAAAAAACAAGGCAAGGAAAATAAAAATATGTTTGCTGACTCTGTCGGCAGAAAGGATTATATTATGAATAAGACAAGACTTAAAAAGTATGCCAATCTTATTGCAAGATGCGGCGTTAACGTTCAGAAGGGACAGGAGGTAGTTGTAAATGCGGGACTTGATCAGCCCGAGTTCGTCAAGATGGTTGTTGACGAATGCTACAAGGCAGGCGCAAAAAAGGTAAGCGTTGAATGGTCCTATCAGCCCCTCACAAAGCTGAACGTAAGATATTGCACAGAGAAGGTTCTTTCCACAATGGAAAAGTGGCAGATCGAGAAGCTGGAGCATAGAGCTGAGGTTCTTCCATGCATGATCCACCTTATCAGCGAGGATCCAGACGGACTTGCGGGCATCAACCAGAAGAAGATGGCTAAGTCTATGGCGGCAAGAGCGAAGATCATCAAGCCCATCAGAACTAAGATGGAAAATAAATATCAGTGGTGCATCGCGGCAGTTCCCGGTAAGGAATGGGCTAAGAAGGTATTCCCCGGCGAGAAGGCAAGCGTTGCAGTTGAAAAGCTCTGGGAGGCTATTCTCTCAACATCCAGAGTTAACGACGATCCCATCGAGGCTTGGAGACAGCACAATGAAGACCTTTCGGCAAGATGCAAGTTTATGAACGCTCTTGGTATCAAGGAGCTGAAATATAAATCTGCAAGCGGTACTGATTTCAGAGTTGGTCTTCTTCCCAACGCTATCTTTATGGCTGGCGGCGAGGAGACTCTCGGCTCGAACATTTATTACAACCCCAACATTCCCTCCGAGGAGCTTTTCACCTCTCCCAGAAAGGGTGACGCAGACGGTATCGTTTATTCCTCCCGTCCTCTCTCCTACGGCGGACAGCTTATCGATAATTTCTGGATCAAGTTCGAGGGCGGTAAGGTAGTTGACCTTGGCGCAGAAAAGAACGCAGACCTTCTCCGCGAGCTTATCTCCATGGATGAGGGCGCGGCATATCTTGGCGAGTGCGCACTTGTTCCCTATAACTCTCCTATCCGCGAGTCGGGACTTCTCTTCTACAACACGCTCTTTGATGAGAATGCGGCCTGCCACCTTGCTCTCGGACGCGGATTTACAAACGTTATCAAGGGCTACGAAAATCACACCGAGGCAGAGCTTCACGCAATGGGAATCAACGACTCTATCGTTCACGAGGACTTCATGATCGGTACAGAGGATATGTCTATCGTTGCGGTTTGCGCTGACGGACGCGAGGTTAAGATCTTCGAGAACGGAAATTGGGCGTTCTAATAAAAATCTTGTAAATTTGTAAATATAGGTTAGCAAAAAGCCTCAGCATACTCCAAATCGGAGCGCTGAGGCTTTTCTTATTGCTATTTGTCAATAATTGGGGTTAAAATCGTTTTGAATTGATCAAGCATGAATATTACGTTCAAATAGAGGCGCCGGGAGCTGATATCAAAATGCGATGCGCCTCCGCTCGAATCAAGGATTGGTTTTCAGGTAGTTATATACGGTTTCGGCGATGAGTTTTGCGCCGGTGTTATTAGGATGAACGTTATCAGAGAGGAAGTATTCGGGGTGTCCCTCGGTGAGGTCGTTGATATCGATAAGCTCGTAGCCCTCGTCAGTGGCAACAGAGCGAACGATGTCGGCAATCTCCTCCACGATAGCGGGATCGATATCATAGTTTGTCAAGCCCTCGGTCATGCCTTCGGGATAGAAAGCTGTGGGGGGTGTGCAAAGGATGATTCGGACATCGGGGTTATTCTCCTTGTACTCGGCAAGGCGCTGAAGATACTGCTGACGGAAGGCGTCTGCACCGCGCCAGTTCTCGGGCTTTGAATCGTTGGAGCCCATCATAAAGATTATAATGTCTGCATCGAACTCAAGGCTCTCATCATACTCGCTGTAGGTGATGTAGGGCTGGTCGCCGCTTCCCTGCACTGTTGCGCCGCTATGGCCGTAGTTATTTACACAGTAGCCGTCACCGAGAAGAGTATCAAGCTGCTTTGGATAGTTATTGGAAACCCAGCCGCTAACACCGTGGCCGTAGGTTACGCTATCGCCAACGCATGCAATTTTTACGTCGCCCTCGAGGGGAACCTCGTATGCGTGCTGACCCGAGAGACCTGTGAAATAAAGATATCCAAATATACCGCATAGGATGAACACTACGCTAAAAAGGATCAATGTGGTTTTTTTCATTTTACACTTCCTAGTTATAAATTATGGTCTGTAAGAATTCTTAATCGGTAGCTACCGATTAATACT
>JAZTXP010000008.1:0-21600 GCA_045636465.1 Eubacteriales bacterium | reverse complement strand
AGCACGCGAGGTTATCACAGATGAGACCTCCGCAAAGGTTATCGATGCGAAGAAGTCCGATATCACCGTAGAGCGCGAGATCGTTACAGACGATGGCTCTACCAAGATTATCGATGCAGTAGTTGAGACCGAGCCCGAAGTAGTACGCGAGGTTCGTGCTGATGAGACTGCCGCTAAGGTGATCGCAGGCAGAGTCCTCGAGACTAAGAAGGCAAAGGGCGCATACAAGATCACCGAGGAGAGAAGAGATACTCAGTGGAAGGCAACCAAGGGTGAGCCTCAGGAGCTTCTTTCCGAGGAGAATGGCGTAGTTCACGCATTCGATGACGTAACCGTTATCACTCCTAAGGGAACCTATGTAGAGCATACCGCAGATACAGCAGCAGAGGAGAGCTTCGCAATCCTTACAAATGACGGCGAAATTACCGAAAAGGTATCCGATACAGCCAAGTCCTATGAGGAAATGGGAACTATCACAGTTTCCGAGCCCAAAGCAAGCGTAGCAGAATCCGCAGGCAGAGTTATTTCCGCGGTACCCGCCGATGAGACAGAGCCTGCAGCAGTACGCGAGGTTGTATCCTCCGATGCAAAGGTTATTGCCGGAGTGGAATCTCAGCCTACAGTAGCACGTGAGGTTGTAGTTGACACCGCGGCTACCAAGGTTATAGAATCCAGAGTTCTTGAGACCAAGAAGGCAAAGGGCGCATACACAATTACCGAAGAGGTAAGAGAAGCACCCAAGGCAGAGCCCGCACCCATGGAAGATAAGGTTACCAACCTTTCTATCATCGACGCACCCGTACACGAGGGCAGCGATACCGTAACCGTAATGGATGACGAGCCCGTAGCAGAAGCACCTGCTCGCCGCGAGGTTACAGTTTCCGACACTGCAAAGGTTATCGGTGGCAGAGATGCTGCAGAAGAGACTCCCGAGGTAATCGAGGAGGCTCCCAAGGCAGAAGGCTCTTACACAATTACAGAACAGCCCGACTCTGCAAAGAGATTCGAGGCTAAAGATAAGGTAAAGATCAATAAGGGAAGCTACACACTTTCCATTGATCCCACTCAGTCAAAGAAGATCGAGGGCAGAGATGAGCTTACCTTCAGAGTTAAGTCTCATGATAAGAGTGAGCTTGTTATCTCCGGCTCGGCTGAAGAGGTCGCTGCAAGCGAGGGCTACAAGATCGGTGTGCTTGATGATGCTAAGGTTATCTCCGCTCAGGAAAATACCGAAGGCTCGGTAATGGTTCTTGACGAGTACACCAAGGTTGTTCCTGCAAAGGATGCAGCCAAGGAGATCGTAACAGTAGTAGACGACGAGCCCGTAGCAGAAGCACCTGTTCGCCGCGAGGTTGCAGTTTCCGATTCCACCAAGGTGATCGATGCAGCAGAGCCCGCTAAGATCTACACCGGATACGTCCTCACCGAGGATTCCGGTAAGGTTAAGGTAATCAGCGCGAAGGCTAAGCCCGAGGCTGAACCTGCGCCTATGGTCGAAATGAAGGTTTCCAACATTTCGACAGAAATAAGCGCTCCCGCTTATGTAGGCGAGGAAACTATAAACGTTGTTGACAGCGGCGTTGCCGAGGTTGCTATAGACGATAGCTTTGCGAGACTCAGCGCTATCAGAGACTTCACTGCGGCAGAGTCTACCGAAAAGGCTCCCATTGGCGACACTATCTCGGTAACCGAGCAGAAGCCCGTAAAGCATGTTATCTCCGAGGGTATGTCCACTGCGAAGGTAATCGCGGCGGCTCCCAAGACGGAAGAGGCTGCTCCCATGGGAGAGCCCGAGGCTATCGACGAGCCTACTGTAGTAGTTCATGATAGCGACATTGCTACCGAGGCAGAGCCTATTAAAACTATAGCAGAGCTTGACGGCTCGGCTAAGGTAGTTGAGGGCGGCAAGATCCTCAAGGCACCTAAGTCCCGCGGCGCGTACGTAATTTCCGAAAGCGTTGGACCTGCAAAGGTTATCGGCGCTAAGCTTGAGCAGTTTGATACAGAGGGTCTTGAGGTGGTTTACGATGACGAGATCACCATTCTCGCAGCTCCCACCGTAGAAGAGCCTGCTGTTGAGACAGTACCTGAGGTGGTAGTCCCCGTAGCAGAGCCTGCCGTAGAGGTAGAGGTGGCAGAACAGCCTCGTGAAAAGGTTCTCACCGTCAAGGATAGTGAGACCAAGAGAATTTCTGCGGCTAAGACCACAGGCAGATACGTTATTACTGAAAGCAGCGAGCCTGCCAAGGTTATCAGCTTTGATAAGGCAGATGAGCAGCCCGCAGAGGAGATTGTTCACATCCTTCCCGAAGCACCCGTAGCAGAAGCGAAGGAAATCAAGGAAGGAAAGGCTGCTACCGTTAAGGCGGCAAGAGCTTCCAAGTCTGCTGATGGATACTCCATCGCCGAGAAGCATTTGAATAGAAAGGTTATCTCCGCTAAGGACGAATCCGAAGGTTCCATAGTAGCTCTTGATGATTATACCAAGATTGTCTCCGCTAAGAAAGAATCCGGCGATCCCATAATGGTTCTTGACGAGTATACCAAGGTTGTTTCTGAAAATGATGCGGCAGAGGACATTCCTGTAGAAAGAGAAGACGTAGTTCTCAAGACTCGCCGTTCCGCCGGTTACGTAATCACGGAAAAGTACAGCGAAATGAAGGTTCTCAACCGTCAGGATGCTGTAGAATCCGATGTAGCTGTTGATATGGCAGAGGATGAGCTTCTTACAATTCCTACAGGCATTAAGATCCTTAACTCTCCCAAGTCCAAGGAAAATTACTTCCTTGCAGAGAGCAAGAATAAGCTTGGTAAGGAAGCTCCATCCGTTGTTACCGACTTCGATGAGGTTGCAGAGGAGCGCGAGGAGATTGCCGTATTCGGTAAGAAGAGAAGCAAGTTCTCCATCGCAGAGCGTCACGATAAGACTAAGAACGTTCAGTCTGTTATCACCGACTTCGATGAGACAGAGGCAGAGGAGCGCGAGGACATCGCCGTACTCAGCAAGAGGAAGAAAGGCAAGTTCTCCATCGCAGAGCGTCACGATAAGACTAAGAACGTTAAGTCCGTTATCCCCAACCTTGATGAGGTAAGCGGTCCTGTTGTTTACGAGAACAGCGGCAGCGAGCGCACTATCACATTCGAAGATAAGATCACTAAGCAAGCTCCCTTGGTTTACGAGGAGATCGGATCTGAGAGAATCGTATCTAACGAAACCTATAAGGCACCCGAAGGTCCTCTCGTTTACGAGGAGATCGGATCTGAGAGAATGGTTCTTGTAGAGAGCGTTGTTGAAGATAAGCTCAAGGAAAGCATCATTGAGTATAAGGGAACAGAAAATATCATCCGCGGCGATATGCCTATGGTTGATGTTCTCATCAATCCTTATAGCAGTCATGATATGGGCGTTGTTACAGAGCGCACCTTCAAGAGATATATCGTTCAGACAAATAAGGAGATCAACCACCTTAAGTACGATCTCAGATACGCTAAGAAGAAGAAAGACTCTTATGCCAAGGCATCAGACAAGGTAATGGCTCATATCGCTATGATCAATAACCAGTGTCTGATCTGTGAAAACTACATTCACAGAATGCACGTTTGCAGATACTACAACAAGCTTGATCTTGCGAAGAAAGACGGAACCTATCTGGCAATTGAAATTAAGCGTTATAACGATTTGATCGACGAGTATAACGAGATGACCAATTCCAACGTTCCTCATGCAGACAAGACTGTCGTTAAGAGAGTTCTTGCAGGCGAAGGATATGAGCATCTTCACAGAATTAAGCCCAACGTAGTGGAAGATAAGAAGCAGGCTCTCAACGATAAGAAGAATCGCTTCAAGATCTTTGAGAACAAGAAAAAGAATGTCATTGACGGCAAGATCTATGAGGAAAAACGTTACCTTGCAGACATCAAGCTTCTTAACAGACGCGACGAGGAAACTGCAAACGACCTTTCCGTAATTGACAACCGCTACAAGTTTGAGTCAGCTCTGCTTGAGGGCGAAAAGGAAATTATGGCATACAAGTTCGCTAAGAACAGTATTGACGACGATAAGAGAAAGGCTTATATCAAGAGAAAGCTTAAGTCCCTTAAGAAGGCAAGATCGAAGGCTATTAAGTACGAGACCATGGATAATGAGCGTTACTACAGAGTTCTTCTCACCGATACAAACCTTGCTTCTTACAGCGATAACAATGCCAAGAAGAGAAGAGTAAACAGCATTATCCACGAGGTAGGAGATCTCCTTAAGAAGAGAGATGCGCTTAACTCCAAGCTTAACGCTATTTATAGCGGTCCTCTCGGCGATATTGCAGGCGCAGGTGAGAGCGATAAGTGGCGTGAAGTTAAGGTTAGCGCCGCTAAGCATCATGCTAAGAAGCTCAAGGCTAAGGCTAACGCTCTTAAGCGTACCGTTCCCGGCTTCGGCGAGGAAAAGGCAAAAAGGATCTTCGCCTTCAACAGTCTCCTTGATGCTAAGGTTGAGGCTCTTGCAACCATCGACCTTTGCAAGTACAGACTTAAGAAGGAAAAGAACGGTCTTATGGATAAGGCTCAGATCAAGAAGGATATGAGAGAGGCTCGTAGAAAGATCAGACTCATTGACAAAGAGATCAAGGACAGAAGGAAGTTCATCCTTAATGAGCGCTACGGTCCCGACGGATCTAATGACATCATGATCTTCATCGCTCTTGGAATCCTGATATTGATAGGCGGCGTTGCATATGTTCACTTCTTCACTGATATTGACCTTTTAGCTATTCTTGAAAATGCTAAATTGATGGTTGGACCTATTCTCGGTAAGATCATCGAAATCATTAAATCATATTTAGGATAAAGGAGACGTAAAAAAATGAAACCACTCAGAAAATATAATAATTCAAGTCTTGCATCCTCAAATATGGTTAATGCAAGACGTGAGGAAGTTGAAAGACTGGAAAGACAAAGACTTGAGGTTAACCGTAAGCTTGAGCGTCTGATGAAAAGATACTCAAGACTTACGGGAGACCGTAAGCCCGCTGCTCTCAGAGCGCCCATCGGCCTTGCGCCAAATGATTGGAATCCTTCCATCAACGCAAGCGGCATCAAGCGTCCTATGAAGGCTTGGGTGAAGATCGCCATCATTATGGGCGTGGCTCTCGTGGTTGCATTCATGATCCACGCATTCCTCGTCCTTAACGGTATCGACCTCGTCCAGGAAATCGTTGATTTCTTGAATAAGGTTATAGAGCCGGCGTAAGGGTTGCGCTTCGCGCAAATGATGTTACGGCTATGCCGTAAATGATTTTAGCTCGCAAGGAGTATGTTGCGCTTTGCGCAAATTTTACCCGACAAATAAGCGGATACGTGAGCTTCGGCTTGCGTATCTGCTTTTTTTTGCTTTCGCGTTTATTCATACGGATTTTTCGTAAAATGTAATAAAAATGTAAAAACAACTTGACAAAAACGCCGTAATATTGTAAAATAATCTTAAATAATTATAATGGGAGGCAAAACAAATGAATGAAAATGTAAAGGCCACTCCTTCATATCAAAAAGCAAATAGCAAAGAAAATGTCTATGAAAGCGAAAACCATATGAATGACATCGTTTTTGATGAAGATCAGATAATCGACCTTGCGGCAGAGAAGATTCTCGAGGAATACCGCCCCGCATTCCTGGAGCTGGCGAAATAATCAGTCCAAGGGAAGAGAAGTATCGCGAGCAGTGTTTTTTGTGGATAAGCGCTTCAGTAACGGCGGCTCGCAGATAAAAACAATGCTCTTTATGTGGGCAAATCTCAAAACCGGAAAAACGAACACCTAAAAGAAATTCAGGAGAGCAATATGATAAAATTGAAGGAAGAAAAGGTAATGAGCCTCCATCGCCTTATAACTGCGGAAACGGGAGGCGACCCCAATATAAGAGACAGAGCCCTGCTTGACAGCGCCCTGGAGTCTGCCTTTGCCACCTTCGGCGGCGAGGAGCTTTACCCAACCGTTGAAGAAAAGGCGGCGCGCCTCGGCCACTCCCTCATCGCAAACCACGCCTTCGTGGACGGAAACAAGCGCATCGGCATCTTCGTTATGCTGGTGTTCCTTGAGGTAAACTCTTGCCCTATTTACCCCACCAATGCCGAGGTTGCCCGCGTCGGCATCGCCGTCGCATCGGGAGAAATGGGCTACGATGCCCTCCTTGACTGGATAAAAGCGAATAAGTAATACCCAAAAAAATATTTTTTCAGTGAAAGCTACATGCACATGTGCAGATGCTTTTCAACATGACATACCTCAAAGGCAATTAACAAATTTTAATAGCAAAAAAGTGTTACCCGAAGCAGTGCAAAAAATGCATTGTCCGAGTAGCACTTTTGTGTTTTTTACGTTTAAACATAAACTTTTTATTTAATATTGACAAATTTATTAAACTGTGTTAAAATAAAGTTGCCAAACAATCTTAATATTCGTAAGCATAGACTTTTTTCTCTTTAGGGGGAACTATGCCTTTTTGACGTACTTTTTTGATGAATTCCGTTTTGGTAAAAACGTGACTCCTTCATCTGAAAGTATAGCAAAGCTATGCTACGAATGGATTGTTTGGCGACAATTGGAGTTCTGCGTTTTTCGGTGTGCTGACTTCGGTTGGCGCACTTTTGTTTTTACCGGAAATAAAAGATAAAGAGGAATGAAAAAATGAAAAAGAAATTTTTGTTTGCAATTTTTATGCTTTTGGCAATAGTACTTACTTTTGCATCGTGCGGCTTTTCGATTGGAGGCGTAGAATCAGAATGTACTCATATGAAAGTCGATAAAAATCACATTGAGCCTACATGTACCGAAGATGGTTCTTACGATAGCGTAATTTACTGTACCGTTTGCAATGAAGAATTGTCATGTGAAAATATAACTATTCCTGCTACCGGACATAATTATGTAAATGGTGAATGTGAATACTGCGGCGAAGTGAAATCAAGCGGAAACCATATCCACATATCAATCTCGGGAAACGAAGTTATTGAAAACATCATTGAGCCTACATGTACCGAAAACGGTTCTTACGATAGTGTAGTTTATTGTATCGACTGTGGAAAGGAGTTAAGCCGTAAAACAGTCATTGTTGACGCTACCGGACATAATTATGTAAATGGCACTTGTAGCATTTGTGGTATAACTGAATCTGTACCATCAGACGATGAATACGTTCGTTGCAATAAAGATGGTACTCCTAACGAAAACGGAAACTATATTCTATTTGGCGAATACCCTCAAACAATAAAAGCAGATAATGTGACCATAACATCAATTGTGGACGATAGAGGATATTATATAGGTAGTGATGGATGCTATTATGCGAAAGCAGGAGACAATTTCTATAAGGTTGAACCTCTTTGTTGGAGAATACTTTCAGAAAATGATGACGGTATTTTCTTGCTTTGTGAAAACATAATAGCAAATATGGCATATAGCACAAATAATAGCAATAATTATAAAAATAGTGATGTGCGTGCATGGTTGAACGGCAGCTTTTATGAAAATGCTTTTTCACAAGAGCAACAGGGAATAATTCGTACCACCAGGGTAGATAATAGCGCACTTACTACGGGCTATGTAAACAATCCTAATTCGTATGAAGATACGGAAGATAAAATCTTTTTATTGTCATACGCAGATGTCGTAAATACAAATTACGGTTTTTCTGCCAACGAATATGATGATGCACGAAAGAAACTTGCTACAGAGTATGCATATGCAACAGGTTCGTGTAATTCATGGAGATTGCGTTCTCACGGTACAGGTTCAACCAATGTGCGTCAGGTGAATTCATTCGGTGGTGTTAGTTCTGGCGACTATCTAAGCAATGTTCAAGATACCGTATACGGAATAGTTCCCGCTTTATGGATTAATGTTGGGAACGTACACACCCATAGCTTCGTTGACGGATATTGTTCCTGTGGTGAAAAAGAGCCTGATTCTGATGAAAATTTAAATGCTAGCGAGGGACTGTCATATAGCTATAGCAATGGTGGCTATACAGTCACGGGAATTGGCACTTGCAAAGATTCAAATATAGTTATACCGGCAACGTATAATGGTTATCCGGTTGTTGCAATTGCCGATAATGCGTTCAGGGAATGTAAAAGTATTACATCTTTGAGCTTTGTAGAAGACAGCAATGTTTGTGATATAGGATTTTGCGCTTTCTATGAATGCGATAACCTTATTACTGTTCAACTTCCAAAATCATTGAAAAATATTGATCAGTGTGTATTCTACGGTTGTCAAAAGCTAGAAAATATTTGTATTTCGTCTGATAATAAGTATTTTTCAACACTTGACGGTAATTTATATGATAAAAATCAAACAAGATTTGTTCAGTATGCACTCGCAAGACAAAATGAATCTTTTATAATTCCTAACGGTATTAAAACTATAGATAGAACAGCATTCGCCGGAGCAGTTTACTTGAAAACACTAAGCATACCGGAAAGTGTTGAATCTATAGGATTTGAAGCATTGGTTGGCTGTAAACGATTAAGCGAGATCAATGTAGATGAGTCTAACACTATGTACAAAACAATAAACGGAAATCTTTACAGTAAAGCCGGTGATCAGCTTATACAGTATGCATTAGGAAAAGAAGATACTGAATTTTTAGTGCCTACCGGTGTAGTAAATATAGGTAGAGCAGCATTTGAAGATTGCGAAAATTTGACGAGCGTACATATTGCAAAAACTGTAAAAAGAATTTCTTCACTTGCTTTTAAGAACTGTCCCAATTTAAAAAACGTAACATTTGATGACGATAGTAACCTTGATACTATAGAGTATACTGCATTTTATGGTTGTATAAGTCTTGAAGAATTTCGAATTCCGGAAGGTGTGACTGCTTTACAAAAATACACGTTTTATAATTGTAAGAATCTCGTTAGCGTGGTTATACCGGATGGATTTACCGAGATAGGTTATCTAGCATTTTCAGGTTGCTCCAAGCTAGTTATATATTACGGCGGTTCAAGTTCATCTTGGGGAACGATAACGATAGATTCAGCAGGAGCTTCCTATGTTAAAAACGCTCCCAAATATTATTACTCGTTAACATGCCCTTCGTCCGATGGCAACTATTGGTATTACGATGAAGATGATAATATAAAAACTTGGTAAAAATAATTTGCCCCCAAGGTTTTCTCTCAAATATAGGAAAGTGTCAAGGGGGCATTTTTTTACTTATATATCAGGGTGTATGCTTTTTACAGCAAAATATAATTAATAAATTTCTACCATAATTATAACAAAAAAGCTAGAATTATCATTGTTTTATACCATAACGGTAACTTTGAGCATAAAAGAAAGGGCAATATCGTACCTGCTATAGATAGCGTGATATTGCCTTTTTGATTTTTAGGAAACCTTGTTTTTTTTGAAGTATCAGGCTGCCTTTGGCTGGACTTGGCTTTCTGCCGCATTCAGCATATTTTCGATGAAAATGCCGTAGCCCTCGGTTGGGTCGGCCACAAGCACGTGGGTCACAGCGCCGACGAGCTTTCCGTTCTGAATAATAGGTGAGCCCGACATTCCGCGGACTATCCCGCCGGTAATGGCAATAAGGGCAGGATCCTTGACGCGGATGCGGAAGGACTTTGAGCCGGTAGAAGTCTGGTCGATCTCGTAGATCTCCACCTTATATTCCGCCTTCTTGCCGTTTTTAACAGTGGAAATTATGGTCGCTTCCCCCAGGCAGACCTCGCTTTTGTGGGCGATCTCATAGGATTTTCCGCACCCTTCAAGGCTTGTGGTATCCAGCTTGCCGAAAACACCGGCCTCAGTGTTAATATAGATACTTCCAATCGTTTTGTCGGTCATAATTCCCGAAAGCTCGCCCGGGCATCCTACCGCACCCTTGTGTATTCCGCCGAGGACTACCTCCATTGCAGAGCCGCTTTCCATATCGATGACAGCGCCGCTTTCAGAGTCGCAGATTCCGTGGCCGAGGCCTCCGAACTCGCCGGTATCGGGGTCAATAAAGGTGATAGTGCCAATGCCTGCGGTCATATCCTTCAGCGTGATTCCCAGCCGCCATTCGCCGCCATCCTCCTTCGGCATCATCTCCAGTTTAAGGGGTGTTTCGCCGCGCATCGCAGCAATGGTTACCGACTCGCCGCCGGATTTTCCGATAAGCTCCTTGACCTCTTTGGCAGAGTGTACTTCGCAGCCGTTTATGGCGATAATTCTGTCGCCGCACCGCAGAGCAGGCACGCCCGGCGCATCAACGATGGCGGGGTACTTATCCTTGATCTTAATGCCGAAAATATCCCCTGAGGCGATGAGCGTCCTAGGCTCTTCCTTGCCGAAAAGAAGCTCCCAAAATCTGGAGCCTACCTTGACGTTGTCGCTTACTGCCTCCACTGTCCGAAGGCCGCTGTTGACCTGATAAAATGCCGTCTCCGACACATCCCCGTCACAGGCTGCAGCACTGCCCGTGGCCGCAAACGTTTGCACTGCCAAAGTACCGTCAGAAGAAAAAATCCCTTCAGATTTATTTATATACGAAGACGGAGCAGAGAACATCTCTGCCATCCCGCCCACGTCACAAGATGCAAGGCTGACCACTAAAAGCATAGCGGAAATAGCCTTCATCAAACCTCTCCTCATAAAAACTCTCCTTGTCTAAATAAAAAAATGTCAGTCAAGGGCTTCTCTTGGGAAATCCTTTACTACGTATTAATTTGCGACAAAGAAGATGTTTGTATGCGTAACAATTTTAGGAAAAGGAAGGTGCCGTGATTTTAGTGTTACATTGCGATCGATAAAAATAATGTCTCGGGACAATTTAATATTTTAACCAAAAATCGACAAAAATGTAAACTATAATTTTCAAATAAGATGTATTTTACCTAAAAACGCAAGTAATGCGAACTAAGAAAAAAACAGAAGATAACAAAAAACGGAGACCGCGATTTTGCGATCTCCGCTGTATTTAACTGTAGGTTTTAAGCAACCAATTAAATTACTTCACCCAGCGGTAAACTCTCGTCTCGTAGGGCTTGAGAGTGGTACCGTCAAGCTTGTCGTAGTTAGCGAGAAGAAGCTCTGCGGTGCCAAGATCGAACTCCTTGGGAACGCGCCAATTTGTTACCTTCTCGGTGAAGGAGCAAACGATGAGGAGCTTTTCCTTATCGTCCTCGCGGGAGTAGGTGTAGAGCCTGCCCGAAAGCTTGCCGTGTTCCTTGTAGTCGCCGTGTCTTACGGAGGAGAGGCTCTTACGAAGCCTGATCGCCTCGCGGTAGAAGTTGAGAACAGATCTCTCGTCAGCCTCCTGATCGGCAACGTTGATCTCCTTATAATTCTCGTTTACGTAGAACCAGGGCTTACCTGTGGTGAATCCTGCGTTCTCTTCGCTTGACCATTGAACGGGAGTTCTTGCGGAGTCGCGAGAGCCGTTCCAGAGTCTCTTGAGGCGCTTCTCGGGGGATGCCTTGGTGGCAACGTTGAAGTACTGCCATCTTGTCTGCACGTCCTCATACATTTCGGGATCGCTCGGATACCAGTTGGTCATACCGATCTCCTGACCCTGATAGATGAAGGGAGTACCCTTCTGGAAGAGGTAGGAGGTTGCGAGCATCATCGCGCTTTCGCGCTGGAACTTCTCGCTGCCGTATCTGGAAACCATTCTGGGATGGTCGTGGTTCTCTATGTAGAGCATATTCCAGCCCTTGCCGTCAAGCTCGTTCTGCCACTTGGAGTAGGTTCTCTTAAGCTTTCTGAGGTTGAAGGGCATGTGGTAGTAGTCGGTCATGAAGCAGTCAGCCTCCTGAGTGGAGAACTGGATCATCATATCGAGAACGGGGTTCTCATCCTCTGTGATATACTCAAGCGCCTTCTTGGGTGTAACCATAGGAGCTTCTGCAAGGATCATTGCGTCGTAGTGATCGAAAACGTCGCGCTTGAATTCCTCAAGATACTCGTGGAGGTGAGGACCGTGGTTGAACATAAAGATACCCTTGGATGCAGGCATAAGTCTGTCATCGGGAAGTCCCTCGGGCTTGGAGATGAAGGTGATAACGTCCTCGCGGAAGCCGTCAACTCCCATATCAAGCCAGAAGCGGAGAATCTTCTTTACCTCCTCGCGAACGAGGGGATTGTCCATATTAAGGTCAGGCTGCTGAATAGCGAAGAGGTGCATGTAGTATTCCTGTCTTACCTCATCCCAATACCAAGCCTTGCCCTCGAAGAGAGAATCCCAGTTGTTAGGAAGACCGCCGTTAGGCTTCTTGGGTCTCCAGATATAGTAATCGGTGTAGGGATCAATGCGCTGGCGGCTCTTCTGGAACCACTCGTGCTGATCGGAGGTGTGGTTAACAACAAGGTCCATAATAACCTTCATTCCACGCTCGTGGGCGCCGTCAAGCACCTTCTTGAAGGCATCCATACCGCCGAACTCCTCGGCAATATTCATATAGTCGGAAATATCGTAGCCGCAGTCAACTCCGGGGGAGGGGTAGAGAGGTGAGAACCAAATACCGTCGCATCCCAGGGACTTGATATAATCAAGCTTCTCATAAACTCCGTGAAGGTCACCCATACCGTCGCCGTTGCCGTCCTTGAAGGAACGGGGCCAGATCTGGTAGAAGACCATATCCTTGTACCATTGTTTCTTTTCCATAGTTTTTTTCTCCTATTTTTTATTTTCGGATATTCGCTGACTATATTATATCATATATTTTCCTATTTGTCTACTACTTTTTATTTTACTGTAAAAAATCTTAGTGGTGTGCCTCGTTGTGTTTTTTTGCAGCAAAGCATCATAAAACAAAAACCCAAAATGTAATCTCAAAACGTCGAAAAGTAAACTATAACTTGCATTTCTTGGTATTTTACCTCTCTTTTTATAAAAATCACATATTAAAAGGGTCGGAATTTCTCCGACCCTTTCGATTATTTCAAATATTTTTACTTAATTTTTACTGTCCCCATTAGCAGAGATATGCTTTAGATAAGCGTTGATGAATCCATCAATTTCTCCATCCATAACAGATCCTTAGCCTTCCCTTGCGAGGTAGTGAAACGGCACGAGGGTATTGAATGACAGCCTAAATGGCTGTCAGACCCTGAGTGTGACCGAGTCGCAGCGAGACAGGGGGACCGCAGTCCTCTCGGCATTAGCCGTGGCTCGTGTACGAGCCGCTTAGAGGACGTCTCGCCGGTGGATGAGTAGTTGCTACGCAAATCTTGTGAAACTTAAATTACTTTTCCCCACCCGCAGAGATATGCTTCAGATACGCATTAATAAATCCGTCGATTTCTCCATCCATAACAGAGCCGATATTACCGTCCTCAAAGCCGGTTCTTGTGTCTTTAGCAAGGGTGTAGGGCATAAATACGTAGCTTCGGATCTGGCTGCCCCATTCGATGTTGGCCTTGTTGCCCTGGATGTCCTCGATGCGGTCAAGCTTCTCGCGGATCTTGATCTCCATAAGCTTTGCGCGGAGCATCTTCATAGCGGTCTCCTTGTTCTGGAGCTGGCTACGCTCGGTCTGGCAACCAACAACAATGCCTGTGGGCTTATGAACGATACGGATAGCGGAGTCTGTCTTGTTGACGTGCTGACCACCCGCGCCGCTGGAACGGTGAGCGGTAACCTCGATGTCGGACTCTGCGATAACGATGGTGTTGTCGTCCTCAAATTCGGGCATAACCTCAACCGATGCGAAGGATGTATGTCTTCTTCCCGAGGAGTCGAAGGGAGATACGCGCACAAGTCTGTGAACGCCGTTCTCGCTCTTAAGGTAGCCGTAAGCATTCATACCCTCAACCATAATGGTGGCGGACTTAAGTCCTGCCTCGTCGCCGTCAAGCCAATCTACAAGCTTAACGTTAAATCCGCGCTTCTCGCCCCATCTTACGTACATACGGTAGAGCATAGAAGCCCAGTCCTGCGCCTCTGTTCCGCCTGCGCCGGGATGGAAGGTGAGGATAGCGTTATTCTTGTCATAAGGGCCGGAGAGGAGAACCTCGATCCTCTTTCTCTCGGACTCGTTTTCGATGAAATCTGTCTCGGAAAGAACCTCCTCGACGGAGTCCTCGTCGCCCGCCTCAATAGCCATCTCGCAAAGTGTGAAGGCATCGTCAAGGCGTCCTACAAGCTCCTCGTAGCTTTCAAATTTTGTCTTTAACTGCTTGATCTCCTGGAGCTTCTTCGATGACTTTTCCGCATCGTTCCAGAAGTCCTGAACCATTGTCTCGCGCTCAAGCTCTGCGCATCTTTCCTTTGCCTCGTCAATGCGGAGCTGATGCTTCAGCTCGTTTACCACGTCGTAAAGGGCGGTGAGGCGTCTTTTCGCTTCTTCAAGTGCAATTATCATTTTTATATCCTGCCTTTCAGCAATTATTAATATCTATCATTAGCATAAGATTTCACGGCAAAAACCACCGAAAAATCGGTATGCGCGGAGTTGGCTGTATTTTTCCTGATTTCGCGGCTCTCATCCTCGGAAAGGTTTCGTATCGGACAATCGCTCGAATGCTACCAAAAAGCCGTAAAAACGCCATTTGCGCACAAATCGTCATTGTATTATACCACAAACTTCTCGAAAAGTAAAGAGTAAATTTTATATATTTATCAAAGTTATATTGATTTTTCCCGAAAGTTGTGGTATACTATCTATGTTCTCGCATTGTTTGGCGCGAGAGCCTTCCTCCGGGAGGTAGCATAGCGGCGCGAAAGCCTTCCCCAGAGGGTAGCGAAGCGGCCGAACGGTAGTATAGCCTCTCACCTTGGGAGAGGTGGCACCGAAAGGTGACGGAGAGGGCAGGAACTAAGTGTTCCGGAGCCGCTTGTGTACTTCTGCAAATATTGCCCTTGGCAAAGCAGAGATTGAAAACAATTTATTTTTTGTTCGTGTGGGGGCGAGTCCGCGAAGGCGTAAGGTTATAATCTACCCTCACCTTACCTAAACTAACCTATTCTATCCTATCCTATCCTATCCTATCCTAACCTTACCTGTGTATACACTTTGTATACAACCTGTATACACTTTGTATACAGAGCTTTTTCGGAGGTGCAAAATGACTTTGTATGATTCTATTAAAAAAATATTCAATACACGAAAGGAACCCCAAAAAATGAACGTAACGAAAGACACACTTATCGGCGATATCCTCGACTATGATGTAGAGACTGCCAGATTCTTCTTTGAGATTGGTATGCACTGCCTTGGCTGCCCTCACTCCAGAGGCGAGTCTATCGCAGAGGCTTGCGCAGTTCACGGAACTGATGCAGACGAGCTTGTAAAGAAGATCAACGAATACTTGGCTACAAAATGAAAAAAGCACTGAACCCACGCCTGACTTCGGCGGCAGAGTTCGTCAGGCAGGGTGCAAGGTTTGCCGACGTAGGCACAGACCACGCATACCTGCCTCTCTTTCTTTTAGGAGAGGGAAGAATATCCTACGCCCTCTGTACCGATATAAATGAAGGCCCGCTCGCCTCAGCCATAGCCAATGCAAAGGATGCAGGGCTTTTTGAAAAAATGGACTTCTGCCTGACCGATGGAGCAGTCGCTCTCGCGGGCTATGGAGTCACCGATATGGCTATCTGCGGTATGGGCGGCGACCTGATCGCATCTATCGTTGAGGCGGCAGAATATCTTCGAGATGAGAATGTAAATCTCATTCTTCAGCCTATGACGAAGCAGGAGGCCCTCCGCGAGAATCTCTACCGTATCGGGTACGAGATCATAGCTGAAAGCTACTCTTGCGATGCAGGTAAATATTACGTTTGTATGCAGGTGAAATACTGCGGAATATCGAGAGCCCTCAATGATAAGGAACGAGAGATATGCCCCAAAAACACTAAAATTGTAAATAAAGATTTGCAAATAGCCTACTTAAAAAAGAAAATATCTACATACAATAAAATTATAGGCGGAAAGAAATCGGGCGGAAACGATAACCCCCGAGAGCTTTTCCTCGTCAGAATGATAGAAGAATATCTCGCTAAGGAGTAAAAAAATGACCGTAAAGGAATTATATAGAAGACTTGACGAAAGAATCCCCTCGCACCTTTCCGAACCCTGGGATAACGATGGCCTTATGTGCTGCGCAGACGCGCTGCAGGAGGTTAACAAGATCATACTTACACTGGACGTTACCGAGGACGTGGTAGACTACGCCATCGAAACCGGTGTTGATCTCATTATCTCTCATCACCCACTTATCTTCAAGCCCCTTACCTCTGTAAGAGAGGATAACCACGTTGCAAGAAAGATAATCAAGCTCCTTGCCAACGAAATAACCGTTATGTCCTTCCACACCCGCCTTGATAAGGTGCCCGGCGGCGTTAACGATCAGCTTTGTCAGATCTTAGGCATCGAGGATGCTATGCCCTTCGGCGAAGGCGACCTTGGCAGAATAGGCTACATTCCCGCCGAGCGAATGCTGGACGATTTTGCTCTCCACGTAAAGGAGTGCTTAGAGTCGGATATGGTGCTGGTCTCCGATGCCCTGAATCCCGTACACCATGTTGCGATCGTTGGCGGCGACGGCAAGTCCTACGTTAAGGACGCCATTGCCCTTGGCGCAGATACCTACGTATCCGGCCGCATCGGCTACAACGTAATGGAGGAGGCGTCCGAAATGGGCATCAACCTCATCGAGGCAGGCCACTATTTCACAGAGCAGCCCATCACCGAGTTCCTCCGCGACCTGCTCTACACCTTCGATCCCACCCTCTCCATCGAGATCATCCCCTCAAATCAGATAAAGCACCTTTGATTTCCCCATAAATGGGAAATGTATCTTAAAAAAGCAATTAAGCGATGCCTGTTTCTCATAGGTGTTGCTTTTTTATTCGGAGAAAATTCCATTATTTAGTTTATAAAATGTTGGTATTCTCATTTTTCTTCTTTGAAAAGTGCGTTTTTGGCACTGAAAATCAAAAAAAACAGTGGTTTTTAATATATTTTCATAAAAAATATTAGAAAGGTATTGATTTTTTTAAAAAATGTGATATAATGAATACAGTTGAATATGTTGAACTTGAGGAGTGGTCAAAGAGGTCACTCCTCAAAACATTGTTTAGAGCATTTTCCAAGAAGGGATGAAAAGTATGAAAAAAAGCATTAAAGAAACAGCAAGAGAGGCGATTTTGCCTACCGTGACAGAGCTTGGATATGACATCTGGGACGTTACCTACTCAAAGGTTGGCGCAGATTATCATCTTGAGATCACTATCGACCACGAAAATGGCATCAATATCCAGGACTGCGAGAAGGTTCATCGCGCGGTAGAGCCCATTCTCGATCAGTGCGAGCTTATTGAGAGCGTGGATTATCTCGACGTTTCTTCTCCCGGAATCGAGCGCGAGCTTCGTACCGAGGAGCATATCCTTTGGGGCGTCGGTCAGAAGGTCGAGGCAAAGCTCTTTGCCGCTCATCAGGGTCAGAAAAGCATCGTAGGCAACCTCGAGTCCTTCGAGGATGGCAAGGTTACCATCAAGAATGATGCGGGAGAGTACCTTCTCGAGAAAAGCGCAATCTCAAAGATTGTTACTATTTTCTTCGAAGACTAAAAAATTGTGGTGAATTTTGGTGAATACGTTGTTGCTAGCTTCTATGCTCGGCTCGGAGTAGGTATCTACACCGTCGCCTCCGCTTCTCGCCGCGTCGCGTCTTCCCTCAAAATTCCCTCGCAATTTTAACCTTTGTGAATACAACATAAAATTGAATTTGAAATAAAAATAGATATAAATAAAAACGAAAGGACGTACCGATTACGGTACGGGTAAAAAGGAAAAAATGAACGCAGAATTTTTTGCAGCGCTTGACCTTTTGGAAAAGGAAAACGGTATTCCCAAGGAATACATGATCACTCAGATCGAAGCGGCTCTTGCAAACGCTTGCCGCAAGGAGGTTGGCCCCACAACAGTTATCAGGGTTCAGCTCGATCCCAACAAGAAGGATATGAGAGTATTCCAGCAGAGAACAGTAGTTCCCGACGGATACGTTGAGGATCCTAAAAATCAGATTTCCCTTTCCGAGGCGAAGGCACTCTCCCGCCGCCACAAGCTTGGAGGAGTTGTTGAGACCGAGCTTAAGACCAAGGACTTCCGCCGTCTCTCCGCTCAGGCAGGTAAGCAGATGATAGTTCAGGCTATCCGCACCGCCGAGAGAGAAAGACAGACAAGAGAGTACGAGGAGAAGCGCGAGGAGATCATCACCGCTATCGTTGATAAGGTTGACAGCACTAACGGTAACCTCATCCTTGACACAGGCACAGGCTATGCAACTCTCCTTAAGGCAGAGCAGATTCCCGGCGAGACCTACGACGTAGGCGACAGAATCAAGGTTTACGTATCCGAGGTTAAGAGCGGCGAAAGCAGAGGACCTCTCGTAACCCTTTCAAGAATCAACCCCAACTTTATCAAGCGTCTCTTTGAGCTTGAAATTCCCGAGATCCAGGACGGCACCATCGTGGTTAAGGACATCGCCCGCGAGGCAGGCAGCAGAAGCAAGGTTGCCGTTTATTCCACAGACCCCAACGTTGATGCGGTAGGCTCTTGTATCGGTAAGAACGGTATGAGAATCGCGGCGATCCTCGGTGAGCTTGCAGGCGAGAAGATCGACATCATCAAGTACAGCGACAATAAGGCAGACTACGTAGCCGAGGCGCTTTCACCCGCTAAGGTTCTCAACGTAATTATGGAGGACGAAAAGACCTGCAGGATCACCGTTTCTCCCGACCAGCTTTCTCTTGCTATCGGTAAGGAAGGTCAGAATGCAAAGCTTGTAGCAAAGCTTACAGGCTGCAAGATCGACATCAAGGCGTAAGAGATGGCACAGGAAAAAAAGCAACCCACGAGAAAATGCACCAGCTGCGGCGAGCATTTCCCGAAAAACGAGCTTCTCAGAGTGGTAAGAAGCCCCGAAGGGGAGATATCCCTTGACAAAACCGGCAAGAAGTCGGGCAGGGGAGCTTACATTTGCAGAAATCTTCAGTGCGTGAAGAAGGCAAGGAAGTCGGGCAGGATCGCTACCGCGCTTGAGGTCAGCATTCCCGATTGGGTCTATGAAAAAATAGAAGAGGAAATAAACCTTGGAAAATAAAAGCACGTCTCGCCTCCGCGGTATGCTTGGCTTTGCCATGCGCGCGGGCAAGGTGATAATCGGTACGGATCTCGTCACCACAGGTATGAAGCGCAAGGGGAACGACAGAATAAGAATCGCTCTCATCGCATCCGATGCCTCCGAGGCAACGAAGAAGAAAATTCATACCAAGGGCGAGTTTTACGGCATAGAAGTTAAGGAAATAGATTTGGACACAGCCACCCTTGGCACACTCTTAGGTAAGACCTTTGGGCCTGCTACCGTCGCGATCTGTGACGACGGATTTGCTAAAGAAATCAGGGCGGCTCTGTCAGACAAGGTATAAACCGCGCTACCGTCATCCTGATGGCGGGCAACAGAATGAAAGGAAGTTTTCCGAGAGGGAAACCGGTGATTCAAATGACGTTTAATCCAATTAAAATAACACAGCTGTCTAAGGATTTCGCAATGAAGTCCAAGGACGTAACAGATGCCTTCAAGGATCTGGGAATCGATAAGAAGAGCGGCGGCTCTGTTAATGAGGAAGAATTTGAAATGTTCCTCGACCACATGACCAAGGCTCACCAGATCAAGAGCCTTGATGCATACAGAAAGGGCCTTGTAAAGCTTACCGCCGTTAAGGAAGCGAAGAAGGCAAAGAAGACAACCGACGAGGCTAAGGCCGAGGTGGTTGAGGTAAAAGAAGAGAAAAAGCCAGAGCCCAAGGCAGAAAAGAAGCCTGAGGTTAAGGCTGAAGCCCCCAAGGCAGAGAAGAAGCCCGAGGTTAAGGCTGAAGCTCCCAAGGCAGAGAAAAAGCCCGAGGCAAAGACAGAAGCTCCCAAGGCAGAGAAAAAGCCAGAGGCAAAGACAGAGGCTCCCAAGGCAGAGAAAAAGCCAGAGGCAAAGACAGAGGCTCCCAAGGCAGAAAAGAGACCTGAGGAGAGAGGCAACAGAAAGCCCTCCGATAAGCCTCAGGAAAGAGGTCAGCGCCCCCAGCAGGAGGGTAAGCCCCAGGGCGGACAGAGACCTCAGCAGGGTCAGAAGAGCGATGGCGGAAGACGCCCCGAGAGAGACCAGAAGCCGCAGCGCCCCTATACACAGTCTCCCCAGGAGAACCCATTCGCAAAGAAGCTTGACAATATGAACCGTCAGGCGAACGGTTTTAGCAAAGGCGGCGCGCAGGGTCAAACATCGGCAAATCGTAACGATAAGTTTACAAAACAGCCCCAAAATGCTCCCGCAAAGCAGTCTGAACCTGTAAGCACTCTTCCAAAAAATACAACATCCGCAATGCGCCCCGCGCAGCAGGCACAGCTTGAAAAGCAGCAGAAGCTTGAGCGTCAGAAGCTTGAGGCGCAGAATAAGCCCCAGCAGCAGAAGGCGCAGAGACCCGAGCAGCAGAAGGCGCAGAAGCAGCAGTTCAAGACTATTGAAAATACCAACAAGGCAAGCGTTCAGGGCGGCGTAAATATTGGCGGTGAGTATACCTCCGCTACCGTTGGAAAGACCCGTGTGGTTGATACAAGAACCACCGACGTAAACCTTGATAAGTACAACGATCGCTACAACGATCAGTATTACGCAATTCTCAACGGCACCGATTCCAAGGCCTCTAAGCAGAAGCTTAAGAAGCAGGATAACAAGGGTCAGAATCAGAAGAGCGCAAAGGATAAGGAACGCGCAAAGCAGGAGCAGCTTAAGCGCCTTGAGGCAGAGCGCGCAAGAAATAAGCAGCTTGAAATTACCGTTCCCGATGAGATCACCGTTTCCGAGCTTGCGATAAGACTTAAGAAGTCTGCGGCAGAGGTTATCAAGAAGCTAATGTTCATGGGCGAGATGAAGGGCGTAAACGATATTATCGACTACGGCACAGCAGAGCTTATTGCAGACGAGTTTGGCGCAAAGGTTACCAAGGAAGTGGTAGTTACCATTGAAGAAAAGCTCTTTACCGAGGCAGAGGATAACGATGACGATATGATCGAGCGCGCGCCCGTAGTTTGCGTTATGGGTCACGTTGACCACGGTAAGACCTCTATCCTTGACGCTATCAGACATACTAACGTAACCCGCGGCGAGGCAGGCGGGATTACTCAGGCGATCGGCGCTTACACCGTTAAGGTAAACGGCAAGGACATTACCTTCCTTGACACACCCGGCCACGAGGCCTTCACCGCAATGAGAATGAGAGGCGCAAAGTCCACCGATATTGCCATCCTCGTTGTTGCCGCAGACGACGGCGTAATGCCTCAGACCGTTGAGGCTATCAACCACGCAAAGGCTGCAGGCATTGATATTATTGTAGCAATCAATAAAATGGATAAGCCCACCGCAAATCCCGATAACGTTTTGAACCAGCTCAAGTCGGATCGTAGCCATGTCGTTCTGTGAGCCAAGGAGTTGACACTTCATGTTGTCTTCCTAAGACCGCTTGGCCTCCCGACTTGGCTATCAACCACGCAAAGGCTGCAGGCATTGATATTATTGTAGCAATCAATAAAATGGATAAGCCCACCGCAAATCCCGATAACGTTTTGAAC
>JAZTXP010000007.1:0-27298 GCA_045636465.1 Eubacteriales bacterium | reverse complement strand
CTTGGGCTTAGCCTCGAATCTCTTTGCAGAGTCGGGCATCTCTGTAATTGTGTATGCGCCCTCTGTCTTGGGTGCTCTTGCGGGCTCATCCTCAACTACGGTTACGATTTCTTCGCCGCTGTGAAGAACCTCATCCGCGGGTTTTGTAGCAGGTGCAGGTGCGATATCCTGTTCTACTACTACACGTCTGTCATCGGTCACTTCTGCGGGAACTCTTGTTTCCTCGGTGAGAATATAGCCGCGAGACTTCTTGGTCTCAAGAACCTTGGGCTCGATCACCTTAGCGGCGGTCTCGTCTACAATAACCTCGCGTGCTACTGCGGGCTCGGTTTCCTTCGCATCGATAACCTTAATGAAGGTATCGTCTGTTACAACCTCGCGATTTTCAACAGGCTCTGCTTCGATAACCTTCGCGGAAGTATCGTCTACTACAAGCTCGCGCGCCACTGCAGGCTCGGATTCTGTTCCGGCGATTACCTTTGCATCGGAAGATACAACCTCGCGTGTTACCGCGGGTTCAGCCTTCGCCTCGTCTTCGAGAACGGTTACGATCTCATCGCCGCTGTGAAGAATTTCTTCTACAGGTTCGGACTTGGGCGCTTCCTCTGCTACGGCAGCCTGAGACTTGCCGGGGATCACCATAGTGTAGCTTTCAAGCTCGTTGATAACGTAGGATGCCTTGGGAGCCTCGGTAACAGTCTCTTCTACTGTCTCCGCTACGGTCTCGGGTGCGGCTTCTGCTACGGTCTTCTCGGGCTCTGCCACGGGAGCTGCGGGCGCCTCGGGAGCTACCTCTGCTACCTCTTCAGGCTTGCCTGCGATCTTAAGCGCGGAATCCTCATGCTCAACAATAGTGTAAGCACCTCTAGCAGTGATCTTCTTGGTTTCTTCGGGTATTTCGGTTAAAATGTAACCTTTAGTTATGGTTTCGATGGGTTCTGCAGGCTTTTCCTCGGTCTCGGGAGCTACGGTCTCCTCTGCTACTTCCTCTACGGGAGCAGCTTCTGCTACAGCTTCTTCAGCCTTGGGAGCTTCCTCAACAGGAGCAGATTCCTCATCGGTTTCTTTGATTATAATTGTGTCGCCATAGTCACGGCGCTCGGTCGCCTCAGCCTCTTCTGTATAATCGGAGGTGAGAACGCTAAACTCGGGCTCGTCAGCAACAGGCTCTTCCTTAGGCTCAACCTTTGCAGGCTCTTCCTCGATTACCTCGGGCTTCTCCTCTGCGGTCTCGGATACGGGAGGCTCAACTGTAATAGAGTCTGCCTTCTCTTCCACCATATCGGCCTCAACCTCGCCGGGCTCGGCCTTAGGAGCCTCTGCTACGGGAGCAGTCTCTGCGGGAGTCTCAGCTACGGGAGTATCCTCAACAACGCTTACGATCTCGGCGGGAGCAGCGGGAGCTACAGTAGCTGCCTCTCTTACTTCCTCTGTGATGGTGTATGCGCCGCCTGCCTTTTCGGTATCAAGAACTCTGCTCTCTACAATCTTAGCCTCTGCCTCTACTACCTTACCTGTAAGAGCTGTCTCGGAGACATCCTTTGTGATAATGAAGTATGAGAAGTGACCCAGCTTGCAGCTTATATGAGCAACGCCTGTTTTGCGGATAGCATCTATTTCTCTCTCGATGTAAGGAGCGTCAAACTTATCGTTTGTGATAGTATTTTCATCGGAGCAATACTTAAGAACAAGCTTATCCTTATCGGTAATGCCTTCAACAGGAACAGTTACCTTTACGCTTCCTCTTGCAAAGTCTCTTGCAGACTCATTGATGTCACAGCTGAACGCCTTCATCGGAATGAGATTTGCAGACTTAAGTGCCTTCTTAACAGGCTTACCGAAGATATCCAGATCTGCATCATCATGGAAGCTTATCTTAATATCCTCATCGGAGGAATTGTGGATTATGGACTTGATAGCCTCATCGTCGAAGGTGATTCTACCGGGCTTCATCTCAAATGCCAGATCTGTAAGACCGGGGATATTGTCAATATCCTTAAGCTCGCTCTTGGGAACTACGATAGTTCTGATATTGCCGTACTTTGTAAGGTCGACAACGGCAACAGGTCTTTCGTTAGATGCCTTCTGAGCTTCGTTAATACTGTGAATACCTTCAACGTTATTGTATGAGTTAGCGAAATCTCTGATGTAAACAGTATCGTCCTTAACATCAGCAACAGTGCTGAAGCCGATATGCTGGCCGATCTTACTGCCGTACTTGCTGATTTCTTCCTTACCGTGAAGAATTCTTACAGGAACGCTTCTTCTGTAAGCGCCCTCAATAGTCTCAGCAGGATGATTGATCTCATCGTTGATGCTCATCGCGGTAGCCTTGGGAGCATCCTCTGCGGGTACTACGGTAGCTTCATCCTCTGCGGGAGCATCCTCTGCTACGGGAGCCTCATACTGCTTGAGAACGTATTTGTTTTCTTCGTTGGCAGAAATCTCCTCGCCGGGCTTCTCTTCAACATTTACAAGAGGCTCGGAGCTTTCGATAATCTTGTATCCGGACTTCTTGCCAACAATATGCTGAATCTCTCTGTGCTGACCGTCGGGAGTATCCTCAACTTCGGTTTCAATGATCTGGTAAGCAGGCTTGGTTGCCTTGATTACAATGGTTTCGGGCTCTGCGGGAGCTTCCTCTGCAGGAGCGTCTGCCTTGGGAGCTTCCTCTGTATCTGCAGTTTCGATGGGCTTAGGTTCTTCCTGTGGCTCATCCAACTCGCTGAAGTCGAGAGGCATGAACTCGTCATCCTCAAGAACAACGTCAAGCTCATCAGGCTTAACAAGCATTTCCTCAAGCTCCTCATCGGTGGGCTCGGGAGGAAGCTCAGCCTTAACTACCAATGCATCCTCGGGCTTCTCAACCACATGACGAGGATCGATCTCCTCTGCAGTCTCGGTAGCTTCGCCGGACTTAATAAGCTCAGCGTCTGTTACAAGGTAAGCATTGATGGGATTATCATCGGGATTTATGATAAGCGGGATTACGTTAGATTTTTCATCGATAACTACCTCGGACTTAGGCGCCTCGGTCTCTTCGATAACTGCCTTTTCCTCAGCCTTTGCAAGAGTGAACTTAGCAAGTCTGGGAAGAGCATCCTCGGGTTCCTCAGCTTCAAGGGCCTTTGCATGAGCAATATTAGCCTCGGCAACACGTCCCTCAACATGAGCAACGTCTGCAAGCTCCTTAGCATCTGCACGGGTGATAACGGTTTCCATGATCTTACCGTCTATTGCATCTGCATCTGTAAGCTCCTTGGAGTCTGCACGAGCAACTACCGCATCAGCAAGTCTGCCGACGATAGGTGTGCCCTCGGTGTAGGTCACGGAATCTGCCTTTACGATTTCGGCAGAAGCAACGCGGCCCTCAACTGTATCGATTTCGTGTGTTTCTATTTCTTCTGCTCTTGCAAGTGTGAACTTAGCAAGGCTGGGAAGTGCATTTTCTGTTTCGTTTGCACTTACGCCGTCAGCGCGGGCAACTACAGTATCGGCAAGTCTGCCCTGAATTTCTCCAACCTCGGAGATATCCTTCGCATCTGCGCGAGCAATAGTAAGATCGGCAAGTGTACCTTCAACTGTTCCTGCCACTGCAACGTCTTTTGCATCTGCATGTGCAATAGCGGTATCTGCAAGTCTGCCCTCAATGGGTGCAACTGCGCCCATTTCCTTAGCATCTGCGCGAACGATAGTGGTTTCAATGATCTTGCCCTTGATAGAGCCGTCGGTTGCAAGCTCTTTAGATTCAGCGCGAGCAACGTTAAGGTCTGCAAGTCTGCCGTCGACAACGCCTGCTTCTGCAAGCTCCTTGGACTCTGCGCGAGCAACGTTAAGGTCTGCAAGTCTGCCTTCTACCTTACCTGCTGCCGCAAGGTCTTTTGCATCTGCGCGAGCAATAGCGAGATCAGCGAGTGTACCTTCAACTGTTCCTGCCACTGCAACGTCTTTTGCATCTGCATGTGCAATAGCGGTATCTGCAAGTCTGCCATCTATAGCGCCTGCTTCTGCAAGATCCTTTGCATCTGCATGAGCAACGTCAAGATCAGCAAGTCTGCCTTCAACTGCTCCTGCATCGGAGAGATCCTTAGCGTCAGCGCGAGCAACGTCGAAGTCGGAAAGCTTACCTTCGATCTCTGTATCTACAGAGGAAAGCTCCTCTGCGCGAGCGATATCTGCGGAGCTGAGCTTACCGTCAACAGGTGTAACGTCGGCGATATCCTTAGCATCTGCGCGAATGATAGTGGTTTCAATGATCTTGCCCTTGATAGAGCCGTCGGTTGCAAGCTCCTTGGACTCAGCATGTGCAACGTCAACCGAAGCGATGCGTCCAACTGCGGGAGCAACGTCACCGGTCTCGATAGCCTCGGCACGGGCGATTTCGGGTTTTGCTACTCTTCCGCTGAGAGAATCAACGTCTGCGAAGGTGATCTCCTCGGTGTGAGCAACGTCTGCCTTGGCAAGTCTGCCTTCAGGTGCTTCACCTTCGCCGAAAGCTACAGCCTCAGCGCGAGCGATATCAAGCACACTAAGCTTACCTACCTTATCGCTACCCTCGGAGGAGGGCTTCTCCTCGGCTCTTGCAAGAGTGAACTTAGCAAGTGCGGGAAGGTCGGACGCCTTATCAGCGGTAGCGATCTTCTCTGCGCGAGCCACATCGGTGCTTGCGAGTCTGCCTTCAACAGGCGCGCTATCTAGAAGCTCCTTCGCCTCAGCGCGAGCAATTCCGGTTTCTATGATCTTACCCTTGATGGGTGCGAATGTTTCAAGAACTCTGGACTCTGCGCGAGCAATATCGGCATGAGCGAGCTTACCCTCAACGGGAGCTACCTCAGCGACTTTCTCTGCATCATCGGAGGACTTATGGGTTTCAATCGCATCTGCGTGAGCGATCTTGTTTTCAGCAATGTAACCGTCGGTAGAATCTACGGTCTCCACAGCCTTCTCATCTGCATGAGCAAGCTCGACCTTAGAAAGGTCAAGGGCTACGGGAGCTACCTCACCCTCTACCTCGGGAAGATTTGCCTTGATAACCATCTTGATATCGTGATCCTCGATGATTCTGGGCATATAGCCGTAGTAATCCTCTTCGGCGGTATCATCGGTTTTTACATTATTATCAGTAATATGCGCGGGTGCGGAGTCTTCTGCAGCTGCAAGCTCCTGGGAATCCACGGTAACCGTCTCTTCTGCGGGAGCAGACTCTGCTACGGGAGCCGCTGCGGGAGCATTATTGTTGATAATTACAACGTCTGCTGCTGCAATGATAACTCCTGCGCCGGGAGTAAGCTCTGCTACGATTGCATCGGCGGTCTCCTCTGCGGGAGCAGCCTCTGCTGCCTCGTCAGTTACTGCCTCGCCGGATGCTTCGGAAGCGAGAACGGGAACGGGAACAGCAACAACAGCATCAGCCTCTGCAGGCTCATCTGCCTTTGTTCCGGGGATGATCTTAGCAGAATCGGCATCCTCAAAGATAAGAGGAGTGCGAGGACGAAGACGCGCTTCAATATCGGATGCGACCCAATCCTGGAGAGTTGCTCCGCTCTTGATGAAGTCTTCGATCTCTTCAACTGTAACCTGGCCTTCCTCGCCAACGTCAATGCCGTGAGCCGCAAGGTAAGCGGCAATTGCTTCGTGAAGCTCTGCATTGGGATCCTCGGGTCTGCCGGGGATGATTCTTATACTGTCGGCATCCTCGTAAATTCTGGGATAGAGGCCGGGAGCCTTCTCTGTTGTCTCGCCTGCATGCGCGGCAGCCTTGGGAGTAGCCAAGGTATCGGATGCTTCAGATGCATTGGTAGCTTCTGTGGAATCGATAACGGGAGTCTTTTCATTAGCGATAACGTCAAGGTAATCTGCTCTGTTTACAGGCGCAGATACTGCCTCAACGGAATCAAACATAGGACTGTCAACTACTTCGTCGTCCTCTACTACGTGAGAAACAGCTTCATTGAAGGCCTCATCGTCGATTACGGAGACTTTGGATTCCTCGTCGCCGTAAACGTCACGCATTCTATCCGCCTCAAGGGGGCGGTAGTACGAATCGGATACAGGAGAACGGTAGGTCTCGTTTGCGGGATCGGATGCCGTGCCCTTGCCCTCGAGATTCTGCTTGATGAGATCGTAGAAGGGACAGGTAGCGGTCTTCTCACCGGATGTCTCCTTTGCCTCCTCGGGCTTGATCTCGGAAACAGGACATACTCCGTCCTTATTATCGGCGCTCTGTCTTGCATAATTGATAGGAGAATCATAGGTCATACCGTCATACGCACTATCTGCGCGGCGGGTAATCTGATCCTTCTCGCTCATGGGCGAGCCGCCTTCCTCTACGATAGAGGAAGCGATATTTACATCTGTCTCCTTAGATTTACCATCCTCATCCTTTGTACCGGAAATGATTCTTCTGGCATCGAAGTCCTCGAAGATAAGAGGAATATGAGGACGAAGCTTGGTTGTATCAACGTCTTCTGCCACATCAGCCGCGGATGCGCTTGCATCGGAGGAATCAGCCTTGCGGGATTCTCTTGCGTCAGCCTTATCGGTAGCATCAGCGATCTTTGCTTCCTCGGCAGACTCTACGGTCGCATCGGGATCCTCGGAAACAAGAGAAAGGTAAGGACGGCGAGATGCCATCTCATTTGTATTTTCGGTCTCGGGAGTAGCATCTGCAGCCTTTTCTGCCATCTGGGCAGCAGACTCAGCGCTTTCTGCCGCGGCCATAAGAGCCTTTTCGGGCTCGGATTCTGTAACGGTTGCCGACGTTGCATCAGGGCGCTCGTTAGCCTTAGCGAGGTCTACTGCCTCCTTAGCATATCTTGCTGCCTCTTTTGCGTACTCGGCTGCTTCCTTGGCATATTCAGCCGCGCTCTTTTCAGACTCTGCGTCTGCTGCCTCATCCTTCACGGGAACGGGAAGAACAACGGCTGCCAGGTCAGCATCTTCATCAGCGACAGACTCAACGGCTCTGCCGGGGATGATTCTCATAGCGTCCACATCCTCGAAGATACGAGGTACGTAGTGGCCGATTATTTCGTTTCTATCTTTTGCATCAGCGGATGCGTCGGTCTTTTCGCCATCTGCGAGGGACTCATCCTCGTCAGACTTGCGATCGCTGTCGGAAATAGACTTATCATCAGCCTTGCGGGATGCCTCGCTAACTTCCTTAGCGGAATCCTTATCTTCGCCGGAGCCATGTACTACGGTTTCCTCGCGAGCGGACTCATCCTTAGAATCTGCGGTGGGCGCAGCCTTCTCGGACTTAGCCTCATCTGCAGACTCTCTTTTGAGAGAATCAGCATCGGATGTATCCGACTCGCCTGCGGGTACTGCGATAGCCGCTACTGCGGTGCTATCCTCATCTGCCTTCTTCGTGCCGGGGATGATCTTGGTGGAATCAACGTCCTCGAAGATGAAGGGTGTAAGGGGACGGAGACCTTCTACTACCTGGCCGTCAGCATACTGTACTGCGGGCTTGCCTTCAGCGGTGGCTTCAGCAGCCGCTCTTTCTCTTGCGAGAGCCTGCTCTGCCTGAACTGCCGCCGCGTTTTCCTTAGCGGTTCTTACTGCTTCCTTTGCATATTCAGCTGCTTCCTTAGCGGCATCTGCGGCAGCCTTAGCGGCGTCTGCAGCTTCCTTAGCGAAGTCAGCGGCCTCCTTGGCAGACTCATCCTCGTGGGATACGGTCTCTGCAGGAGTTTCCTTGATATACTTTTCGAGAGTTTTCTCGGTTGTAGCTTCGTCTGCCTTATGGGATCTCTCCTCTGCTACTGCCTCGGACTTGTCAGCGCGAGCGTCGGCAGACTTATCTGTTACGCTATCCTTTGTTTCGGTAACGGATGTATCAGTTGTGTGGGAAGCCTTAGCGGATGCAGAGGTTTCCTTCTCTGTGATCTCGCCCTTGCCTGCGATTATTCTTGTGGCATCGGCATCCTCGAAGATATGAGGAGCGAGAGGACGGAGATTTTCTGTTGCGCGCTCACCGGCAGATTCACCGTCGGCAATAGTACGGGATTCGCCAGAGCTATCCTTTGTATCGGAGTCCAGCTTGCGAGCAGACTCAGACTTATCGGCAGATGCCTTGCGGGAGTCGGCCTTATCAGCGGACTCGGATGCGGTCTTAGCTGCCTCGATGGTCTCGCCCTCGGACTCGGAGATAGCCTTATCTGTCTTTCTTGACTTAGCGGTCTCATCAACAGACTGAGCTGTCTTATCAAGAGAGGTCTCGGCATCGGATGCCTTAGTTGTCTTGGGAGAACCAATAGTCTCAACGGCAATGTTGCCATCAGCCTTGCCTGCGATAACCTTGGTAGCATTGTTATCAATGATAATGCGGGCGGTAACAGGCGCGGTTTTACCGGTCTTGGAGTCAAGCTCGCCTACGGACTCGGAAACGGTCTTATCGGCAGATGCCTTGCGGGAGTCAGCCTTATCAGCAGATGCCTTGCGGGAGTCAGCCTTTTCAGCGGACTCGGATGCGGTCTTGCCCGCCTCGATGGTCTCGCCCTCGGACTCGGAGATAGCCTTATCAGCCTTTCTCACTTTTACGGAGCCAATAGTCTCGGAGGTGGCTCTCTCACCCTTAGCGGTGATTACTCTTGTAGCATCGGCATCCTCGAAGATATGAGGAGCGAGAGGACGGAGATTTTCTCCCTCCACAGTCTCACAAGCCTCGCGGGACTGGGATGCTACCTTACCGGAAGACTTGGAATCGGAGGTTGCGCCATCGGAGGTCTTAGAGCCTTCAGATGCCTCGGACTCAGAGCTTTCAGATGCGGAGCTCTTGGAATCGGTTCTTTCGGATGTCTTGGATTCGGATCTTACGGATTCCTCATCGGACTCTACGGTAATAGCTTCGTTTGTTGTGTCTGTAGAAGACTTAGCTTCGTCGGTAGACTCAGCAGTAGCCTTTTCGGACTTGGTTGCCTCGTCGGCGGACTCAGCAGTAGCCTTTTCGGACTTGGTTGCCTCGTCGGCGGACTCAGCAGTAGCCTTTTCGGACTTGGTTGCCTCGTCGGTAGACTCAGCGGAAGCCTTAGAAGACTTCTTAGCCTCTACGGATTCGGTGGGCTCTCCCTTAGCTCCGATTACCTTAGTGGCATCGGAATCCTCAAGAATGTTGAGGGCAAGGAGACGAACACCGGATTCCTCAGAGCTATGGGAATCCTCGCGGGATTCGGAAGTAGATTTATCGGATACAGCAGATTCATCGGTGGATTCTACTGTAGAAGCCTTGTCAGTTGTATCGGTTGTTTCGCCAATGGACTTAGCAGCCTCGTTCGCAGACTCAGCGTGTGCCTTTGCAGCCTTTGCAGATGCCATAGCGGCCTCAGCAGAAGCTCTTGCAGCCTTAACGGACTCGTCGACAGACTCTACATTTTCGGACTTAGTCTCATCAGCGGATTCGGATGTAGCCTTGGAAGACTTAGCCTCGTCGGTGGACTCAGCGGATGCCTTAGAAGACTTGGTTGCTTCATCAGAAGACTCAGCGGATGCCTTAGAAGACTTAGTTGCCTCGTCGGTAGACTCAGCAGTGGTCTTTTCGGACTTAGTTGCTTCATCAGAAGACTCAGCAGTGGTCTTTTCGGACTTGGTTGCTTCATCAGAAGACTCAGCGGATGCCTTAGAAGACTTAGTTGCTTCATCAGCAGACTCAGCGGATGCCTTAGAAGACTTAGTTGCTTCATCAGAAGACTCGGCAGTGGTCTTTTCGGACTTGGTTGCCTCGTCGGTGGACTCGGAAGAAGCCACATCAGACTTAGCTACGTCGCTTGAAGCCTCGGAAGCATATACCTCTCTTGCTCTTGCAACAGCCTCATCAGCATCGAGAACCTCGCCCGAATCAGAAAGAAGAACATCTGTAGCAGCGCGAGAGTAATGCTCGGTATCGCCGGCATCCTCTGCATAGGAGTGGTCGGCATTGGGATCGAAGTTGGTAATAACCTTTCTTGTGGCTCTTTCCTTCTTCTTCTCTTCCTTCGCAACAATAAGCTCCTCGATCTCATCGGTAGCAGGCATAGCTTCAAAGCCTGTGCGTTCAACAAGCTCTTCGATATTGTCTTCCTGGATAAGATCGTCAATATGCTTATCAGTAACAGCGACAACGCCATCAGCCTTAACCTGAGCCTCAGCATCGGCAGACTCGCTGACAGAATCCATCCAACCGCCGATAATCTTGGCGGAATCGGGCTCTTCGGTAATACGCGCGGTATAAGGACGAACGATCTGCTCTCTCGGAACATTTTCTTCCTTATTAATAGTAGCGGATTCAGCTGATACACCCTGTGCGCCGACAATTGTCTGTTCATAAGGCGAGTATTCGCGAGCGGTGCCTTCAGAGGCACGGCCATAAGCATCGCGAGGAGCTGCGCCAATAAACGTGGTAGTACCGTGTGCGGGAGCAGAAACACCCTGCTCATCCTCAGCGGTACCGGGTATAGTCTTAGCTGAGCCCTCTGCCTCAACGATACGCTCGGAGAGAGGACGGTCAGCTGCGGGAATAGTAACTGTAGGCTGAACCTGGCCTGCGGGAACACCGGTAAGACCGGGAATGATCATGCCCTGACCTGCAAGGTAGGATGCAGGGAAGCAAACCATAGGCTGCTGCTCCTGTCCTGCGGCTGCAGTGCGGTCGGTCTCGGAGATCTGATAGCCTGTAGCTCCGGGAATGAAGCTTGCGGGAGTCTGACCGTCGCCGATAACGGTAACCTGGCCGTCCTCGCCAACTACAGGGAATACGCTGATAGGAGCAAGGCCGCCGTCGATGGGTGTGATAACATCGCCCTGAGGAATAGCGGTACGTGTTTCCTGACCGAGCTGAAGGATCTTTTCGGAGCCAATAGCCTCGGAAACTATAATCTTATCAAGCTTGGTAATATCGTCGGAATCGGTAAAGGTTCCCTCGGGAAGCTCGGAGCCGTATTTGATAAGGGGAGGAAGCTTGGTCTTTCTGCCATCAGCTAAGTCCTTAGCATAGGTATTGTGAGCCTCGCCGATCTTCTGACCGGATATCTTGGTAAGCTCCTTAGCGAGCTTGTTGTAAACCTCGGTCTCCTTATCGAGTCTTGCAAGGTACTGTCTTGCCTTGCCCTTCTCACCGTTTCTCTTTGCGGTCTCATAGCTATCGCCAAGAGCCGCGATAACCTCGCGCTGGTGATTAAGGGCATAAGCGATATGTCCTGTTCTTTCACCGTACTCGGTTGTTTCAGCACGGCGCATCTCTTCTCTGTAGTCGCCCTTGTGCTCCTTAATCTTCGCTTCGTTGTCCTTAAGCCTCTCGCGCATCTCGCGGGTGCTCTGACGAAGCTCGCGGCCTGTGAGCTTATATTTCTTGCCCTTACCGCCTCTTCTCTGAACGCCGCCTGCTCCGCCTACAACTCCATCCTCGTCATTGTCAAGCTGGCTTACGTAGGAAAGAGGAGATTTTTCCTTCTTTTCCTTGCCGTCCTCATACAGATCCTTTTCGAGAATCTGAGGAAGCTTCTTGATCTCTCTGCCTGCAAGGATATCGTCGGGAAGAGTTGCAGATGCTCTGGTAATGGGGTTGAGGGCGATCTTCTCAAGCTTCTTAGCATAGCCGTTGTACTTGTTTACGTCGCGCTGGAGCGATCTCTTACGGGCATCGGTATCTCTGCCAAGAGCCTTTGTAGCCGCAAGGCTTTCGGAATTGAACTCGATGATGCTTCTCTCGTACTCAGCGCACTCGGTAAGGCTGTCGAGCTTTTCCTCTTTGGTCTTAGCAAATGTGTATTTTCTGTTAGCCTCCGCAAGCTTTTTGCGGAGATTTCTTACTACCTTGTCGTTATCTCTGATCTTCTTAGCAAGGCCGCTTGCGCCAAGACCGCTGAGACCGGAGAATGCTCCGAGCATGCCAAGGCCTGCCGCCTCATCAGCGGGGATGCCAAGGATTCTGTCCTTTTCGGAGTCGCCATAGGCGTTTGTGATGTAGGTATATTCGTTATTTTCAATATTTGCACCCAAGCCGGGAGCTGCGCTCTCGCCTCTGGGGATGTAGTTTACAATATGCTCGGAATCGGGGATCTCATCAACAGTTCCGGTAAGTGCATCGAGAGATACAACCTTTGAGGCTGTGGGATCCTGGGAAATACGACTGCTCTTTCCGCTGACAACGATGCCCTCAGCGCCTGCCTCTGCATCTTTGCCTTCTGCGAGAGCAACCTCTTCAGCCGCCTCTGCATCGGAGCCGTCAAGTCTTGTTATAGTACCGTCGGTATCATCTGCCGATTCTGCGGGAGCTTCAACGTCGATGTCGGCCTCGGTAAGAGCTGCTTCTACGGAATCTGCCAACAAGGATTCGGGGGACTCATCCTTAGTAAGCGAATCGGAAGCGGACTCAGCATCGCCTGACGCAGGGGTAACGTCAGCAAGGCGAAGATGATCCATACCGTCTACTCTACGGCGAAGCTCGTCAAGATTCTCCTTTAAGAGATCTCTGTTTTCTTCAAGAAGCTTTGCGATATCATCGCTGATGCCCTGGTTGTTGATATTATTTACGTCACCGTCGTTGTGGGTGTTGTAAGTGTTATAAACGTTGGGCGCAGGCGATTTACGCACAGCTCGAGCTTTTTTAGGAGTTCTAACGGCCTTCTTCGGTTTTTTCTTTCTTCTCTTCTTTTTCTTGGGCTTCGGCTGGGGTGCCGGAGCAGGTGCCGGTGCGGGAGCGGGTGCCGATGCGGGCATTGGCTCGGGCATAGGTGCAGGCGCGGGAGCGGGTGTCTCATCCTCGGGGATCTCACCATAGGTGATGTTATCCACCTCGTAGGTGAGGATCATGCTCTCACGTTCTTCTTCGGGCTCCTCTTCGGGATGCTCGTATTCGTATGTAAAGCCCATTCCGTCGTCATCCTCATCCTCGTCACCGTAAAGGTTATCGGGATCAAGGGAAAGAACCATATCCGCAGGCTCTTCTGCAGGAGTATCTTCTACAGGAGCTTCTTCAGCTACGGGCTCTTCTGCGGGTGCTTCCTCTTCGGGAGTCTCCTCTGCTACAGGCTCTTCTGCGGGTACTTCCTCTGCGGGAGTCTCCTCTGCTACAGGCTCCTCGACAGGTGATTCCTCTTCGGGAATCTCTGCTACGGGCTCTTCTGCAGGTGCTTCCTCTGCGGGAGTCTCCGCTACGGGCTCATTGACAGGTGCTTCCTCTGCGGGAGCTTCATTTTCAGCCTCCTCCTGAGCCTTCTTTTCAGCAAGGCTCTTCTCTACCTTATCAAGGAGAGCGGCGGCATTTTCAGCTCTGCGACGGGCTTCCTCCTTCTCCTGTCTGATCTCTTCCTCGACGGCCTCGCGAGCGGCTCTCTCACGGTCTTCTTTTTCCTTAGCGAGAGCGGCCTCCTTTTCAGCCTTCTTACGTCTTTGAGCAGGAGTCATAGGACGCTCCTCGGCATCCTTTTTGAGCTTCTTTCTGTAATTGTCAGCAAAATCAAAGGACGCCAGCCTTTCTTGGTGCAAGCGCTTTGACTGCTCCTCGCGGGTTTCGCCAGGATTGCTGTTTCCGTCATCACTCTGACGGGCTTTGGCATCAGTGCTTTCCGGTACGACGTTATTTTCCCCTACGTCGACAGCGGAATCAGGCACGTTAGTCTCCGCCGGCGAGACATTATTTTCTAATGCCTCAGCAGTCGGATTTTTCTTCTTTTCTGCCATGTTAAAATTCCCCCTATTGTACTTATATATTTTTAATTAAAAACAAGTTAGGATTCCGATCCGATCAATGCCGCGCCTATGGCGGTGGCAAAGCCCGACCGCTCGGGTATCACGAAGTTAACTCCGTAGCCCAAGGTATTAAATTCTTCGTATTTTTTTCTGCATTGCGGAATGTTGGTCACGTTACCGGTAAGAACGATGTCTTTAACACCCCTTGATCTTGCGGCGAAGATGGAGACCATGCCCACCGTCTCAAAGACCAAATTCATAATTCCGAGAGCGATATCGTCCTTGGTTGCGCCGAGAGAAACGTTAGCGAAATTCGACGCGGTCAGATCTCTTGAAAGACCGCTCAGGGCATCGCCTCTGACAAGGTCCTTTATCTTAAGGTCGATCTTATCCAGGTCTCCGCCGTCGGCAAGGGCTTCAAGCTCGGAGATGCTCTCCGCGCTCAGCATAAGCCTTGAGAGCCCCATCAGAGTTCCGCCGCCTACGCCCGTACCGCCTATGTACTCGTACGTTCCATTTTGCATTGCGTGAACGATAGCAGTTCCGGTTCCCATACTGACGATCAGCGAGTTATCAAGCCCCGAGAGAAACGAGCCGCCTCTGCCAATGCATTGGAACTCCTCTACTCTGCGGCAATCAAGCCCGTAAAGCCCCCCCTTAACGTGGGATGCGCCCACACCTGTGATCATCACCCTGGTGATGTCCGAGAGCGCCAGCTGATTTTCATCAGCGAACCTGCCGAAGGCTCCGTAGGTAGCGGTCAAGGGATCGTTTGCCACAATAACCTGCGGCTCAATCCAATGCTTTACGCCGTCCTTCTCGCGAAAGCCGATTATCTTCGTTGTGCTTCCGCCAATGTCTATTCCTATAATCGTCCTCATACGAGCATTCCTCCGTTTCTGTAGTCTCTTCACGCGGGTATAATATATAATAAATTACGCCCATATACAAATATACAAAAATATTATAGCATACTTTTCGCTAATGTGCAATAGTTTTTTCATATTTTTTTCAATTTTTTTATATTTTCTTGTCGATTTCGACTTTTTCGCCGCAGATTCGGGGAGAAAAAGCACAAATACGCCTTTTTTGCTCCGTAAAACCCATCTCAAAAACCAAGCCGGGATGATGTTTTTTTGTTTTTTATGCATTCAGGGGGTGACAAACAAGAGAAAATCTGCTATAATAGGTTTATAACAACAAAAGGCGGTGAAAAAAATGAAAGCATTACTTATCAACGGAAGTCCACACAAAAACGGAACAACAAAAAGGGCATTGACCGAAATAAAAAAAATCCTCGTTGAAGAGGAGTTCGAATGTGAAATTTACGACCTTGAGCCCGGGATCACCGGCTGTCTTGCCTGCGGATACTGCAAGCGAGAGGGACGGTGCGTGACCGAGGACGGAATCAACCGTCTCGCAGAGCTTTTTGCAGAGGCGGATGCCCTGGTGGTGGGAAGCCCGGTCTACTACGCTTCCCCGAACGGAAGCCTTATTTCACTGCTCGATAGACTTTTCCACAGCACGTCCTTTGACAAGCGGGGAAAGATAGGCGCAGCAGTAGTGGCGGCAAGACGAGGCGGTCTCACGGCATCCTTCGACGTTCTGAACAAGTACTTCTCTATCTCCGGAATGCCCATCGCCACCTCACGCTATTGGAACCAGATACACGGCAGCAGCGCCACCGAGGCAGAGGAGGATCTTGAGGGCCTGGCGACCATGAGAGAGCTTGGAAGAAACATTGCATTCCTGGCAAGGAGCATTAAGGCGGAAAAGGATTCATGCGGTCTTCCCGAGCGAGAAAAAAGTGTTTCTACAAATTTTATAAGATGATGAGGTTTTAAGCAAAACCCGCCAAATTTGTCAATAATTGTTTACTAAAATTCGGGTTTAGCAAAGACAAAAGAGCCAAAGGCACACTTTCCCATCTTTTGGGAAGTTGAAGCCAATGGCTCTTTTTCTCTACATGAGTTTTATATCAATTCAATGTGATGATCGAGCTCGGTCTGCGTCTCAAATAGCCTTGCCGCGATGGCGAATGCAATTACGTAATAGAAGGTAGTATAGATCTGGAAAACGTAGTTATCAAGCAGGCTCTCCACTGCCAGCACCGATGCGCCGAGAATAAGCATAAAGCGGTCAAGCTCGAACTTTTTGAACATCAACCTGAAGGTGGCTATACGGTAAAATCCGTAGCAAAGAGTTCCCACAATTCCCGTAGCCGCAATAAGCTCGAAGAAGGTGTTATGGGCATACTCGGGAATATACTCCGCAGGTACAAACTGCTCCGAAACACGCATGCCAAAGAAGCCTGCGCCAAATATGGGATGCTCCTTGAATATCTCTACGCAACGGCGCCAGATATCTGTTCTTCCGCTACTTCCCATACCGCGATCTACGTATTGGTCTATAACTGCCGCAGCGCTGTCAACGACGATTCGCAGCACATCGGAGGTGATAAGGTGAGGATTTTTATGATAATAATTTAAGGTGATACCCGCGCCGATAAGGATCAGTGTGGTTATACCGACCATTACTCTGCTGGCAACCACGCGCCTGCCGTATACGGTGGAGAAAATAAGACAGAAAATAAAGTAAACCGTACCCATAAGAGCCGCGTTTCTCGAGGTAGTAGCAATGCCGGCAATCCATAAGAGAACCGCCGTAATGAGAGAAAGCGCAGGAGTCCTGCCTCGCATAAATCCGTAGAAATTCATGGGTATCAGGGTGGTGATATGGAATCCCACCAGGGTGCATACACCGTAGCCGGTGGTGATCTGATTTCTGTCAACCACACCGTTAACTATAACTCCGTCAATGAAATAGATCTCCGCCATCTGAATGAGGAGTATCCAAGATGTGAGAAGGGTTATATAGGTGAAGTATTTCGTCATCCTCTTGGGATCCTCGCCCTTGATGCCGAGATATATAACTATATAAAGGAAGAAATACACCAGCATCATAAGCGCCGACCAAACTGCGTTCATAGGCTTATAATCGGGGTTAGCCGCTCCGTTAAGAAGCATACCCACCATCATAACGCAGAGGGGGATAAATAAAGGGATTTTGGTTATTTTCGCTCTCATAAACAGGGAGTTTTTGATAATAAAGGCTATGAGCGATACGAAAAGCAAGACTATTGAGCCTACCAGAATGTAGGGGCGATGGCCCGTCGTGTAATAATCCGATGGATAGAGATGAGACTTTGGAAGCTGATATGCCACCGTGATTATGAAGAAGAGGAAGGGCTTTATGGTATTAGACGTCCACAGCGCCACCGACACCAGGATGATGCTTATCATTATGGTGTATACCTCAAGGTCGGTGAAGTATCCTATCAGCACCAACGCCGACAGCACAAGCGGAAAACCATACCCGGTAAATATATTTGATTTTGATTTGTAAAATTCCATTAAGATGGCCTCCGCAAAAGTTTATATAGTCATTCTTATGTTTGCAAAAAACAACGGTTACGCCTTTTTTGATTAAACAGCATTGTTTTGGTCTTATTCCCAAACCGCAAAAGCAATATTATGTTGCCCATTCCTGCATTTTTGATAATAAATGTTTACAAAATACAGTATTTTCAATTATTTTATCGCCGGGACCGATTTCGCTTTCATTTCAGTCCGATACTTTATCAAAGCGACCTTATGCCGGGAATGTGAGAGCCGAGTGTATCCTCAAGCTCCATATCACCCTCGTAAACGATCGCCGCAACAGCCATTGTCACTGTATAGAAAACGGGGGAGAATATCTGAAAGATGAAGTTATCAAGCAGGCTGGCAACCACGATGTAGGATGCCGTGAGTACAAGCATAAATCTGTCCGCCGTAGGTTTCTTGGTCATAATAACAAGAGTCGCTATTCTGTAGATGGAATATGCGATAAAGCCCAGGATACCCGTAGCTCCCAGAAGCTCCAAAACAGTGTTATGAGCAAAATCGGGAACAAGATCGAAGGGGAGTTTGTTAAATGAATTCGGGGTAGTAAGATCGATGGTGTAAAAGCCCTTGCCGAAAATGGGGCTCTCGAGAAATTCTTCAAAGGCGCGCTCCCAAAGAGCGTATCTGCCGTTGTTACCCATACCGCGATTCATATAAAGCTCGATAACCGAGGATATCTCTGCACGGAAGATGATTGCAAATACGAAAAGGAATACCGAGAAGGCAACCATGATCTTGCCCATTTGCCTTTTTCTTTGACCCAAGAACATGGACAGGACTAGGCAAAGCACGAAGTAAACCGTTCCGAAGAGCATTGCATTTCTCGACGTGGATACCAGGGCTACCGCGTAAACCATAAGGGCGGTAACGATGGAGATGCCGGGGCGCTTACCCCTCATAAAGCCGTAAATATTGGCGGGAATAAGCATAGCCGCATGCGCGCCGACTATATTGCAGTTTCCTATACCGAGGGCAAGACTTCTGGAGTTCACAACCTCAGCGAAGCTCTGATCGCCCGAGAGAATGAACCACAGCGATTCAAGCACGATGATCCAGCTCATCAGGATCACGCAGTGATTAAAATAATCAAGAAGCTTCAGGCGATTCTCTCCCCTGAGCCCCAGGTAGCAAATGACGTAGATGATGAAGTAAGACAAGACCTGACCGAAGCCCCATACCATATCCATCGTATCATCGCCCTCTACGAGAGCGCCGTTGGCCATCATCGCTCCGCAGAACAGCAGGATGGGAAGCAGAAGCGGTATCACTCTCCAGGCCACAAAGCGAAGCACCCTGCCCCTCACAAGGCAAATCAGCACCGCAAGGACTATTATCACGGCTGAGGCGAGAAGAATATAGAGGTTCGCCCCTGTGTAATAATGCTCGGAATGGTAGGGCTTCATAGGTAAATGCTGTGCGCTGAACTGATACATAAAGGTCAGCATAAAGAAGATCAGGGGCTTTAAGCTGGCGGTAGAAATAATAGCTATCGCCATAACGACAGAGTTGATGAGGACAGTGTATACCTCAAGACCGGTGACGTAGCCAAAAACCACAAGCAGAAAAACAAATACCGGGTATGTTTTCCCGAGGAAGAAATCCTTTAGTCCGTTCTTCATCCTAGTCGCGCTCCTTATTAAAAAATCTGATTTTAACAGAACTGTCATTTTATTATACTATAAACGTCGATTTTTGTCAATAGATTTTCGTCGCGCAAATTATTAAAAATTATTAGGATTTCAGAACGGTCTTTCCTGCCCTCAAGGTCAGCCCGACGCATTGCAAGACCTTGTTTTATCTCCTGCTTTTTGCCGGTATCTTTATAATTTATTTCTTACAAACCGGAGTTTTTTCGTGATTTATTTCATTTATTGAAAACTATAGTTTGCATTTTTAAGCATTTTCACCAAGCATCCTCATAATATAAAATCGGAATGCAAAAGAATTTTACCGTGTAAAGCACAATCGTCGGCAAAAACATCCCTCACCTTATTATAGACAGATTTTCAAAAAAAGATTTACAAGCGGAGAAAAATATGTTATAATGAATCAAAAAGACTACTTTGCCGAGGTAATTATGATAAAGCTTATACCTGTCAAAAAGGAAGAAAAAGAGCTCCTTTGGAATATCAATCAAAAATATCTTTATGAGATGACCATGTTCTACCCCGACGTGATGGATATCTTGGGAAATTATCACTACGGGCATTTTGACGAGTACTTTATTGATCCCGAAAGAAAAGCGTTTTTCATTTACAGTGATGACACGATGGTGGGCTTTGTAATGATCCATCCCTACTCGGTAATCAATCAGCACCCCGATTACACTATGGCGGAATTTACTATCTTTCCGTCATACAGAAGATGCCACCTGGCTCTTGACACCGCAAATCTCATTCTCTCCACATACAAGGGCAACTGGGAGATCAAGTATAACGAGAAAAACAAGGGCGCAAAAATGCTTTGGCACACAGTAACGGCTCCCTATTCTCCAAAGGTATATCACCTGAACGAGGAAGAAACCGTCCTCGTGTTCCGAAGCTGATGGGCAAATCTCCCCTCAAGGGCAAGAGTGCCGTGGATGCATTCTGTGGAAGACGAGATACAACGCTGTGATGATTTTGCGGCATAAAGACAGTTAAGTAAAAAATATTTTTCGGACATAAATTGTTGTTTTTGAAAACTAAACTTTGCATATAAACAACAAAAGGAGACAAGAATGAGACGTTACGGTAAAGATATAGACGGTGTTAATAGAAATATGCGAGGACTCTTTATAGTCGGGCTTGGTTCCATTATCGTCGGCTTGGTTATGCTTTTCGGAGGACTGTATGAATATTTCTATGATCTTTCAAGGGCTGATGAGCGCATATATACAACTGCCGTTATCACTAAGATTGATGAGATCGAGACCGGTGATTCAGAGCATCCGATAGATCACGTGGTATACGTTAATTACTCAATCGAACACGGCACGGTGACGGTGACCGGTAAGCTGAACGAATACAGATCAAAATACAAGGTGGGCGACAAGGTGGAAATATTCTATTATAATGATGATATACTTTCCGCACATCATATAGACAGTAACAAAACGCTTTTGCTAATGCTGATCTTCCCCGCTTCATCCGTTATATTTGGCGCGGTGATTGTATTTAACAGAAGGGTCAGAGAGTTTCTTGCTGAGCTGTGTTTAGCAGGAGATGATTTCTGACAGTATTTTTTAATTATGATTAAAAGCCCCGGCAGGCCTCAATGGAACTGTCGGGGTGTGTTTTTTGAGAAGATCCAGGAAAATGCAGTAAGATGAATGATCAAGGTAAGATTAGCCGGATGTTGTATCATACCCAGCGGCAATACCCATATCCTGAAAATTGCAGATTTTCAGGGTGGGGTTGATTCCATGTACGGATCACCAAAGAAAAAAACGTACGGGAATTTGCTCTGCCTTACAAGGCTTCCGACACAGAAGCGGCAGAGCAATGTTTCGAACCCAAGCACCGTCGCGCCTCGCGCTAGGTGCTGTGTTCGATGAAGTACGGGTCACCATCACACAGAAAAAGAAAAAGCAGGACTTCTGTCCTGCTTTCCGTGTGATGGTGACCCGTACGGGAATCGAACCCATGTTACAGCCGTGAAAGGGCCGTGTCTTAACCGCTTGACCAACGGGCCGTTTGTGGTAGCGGATGTCGGATTTGAACCAACGACCTACCGGGTATGAACCGGGCGCTCTAGCCAGCTGAGCTAATCCGCCACAAACTACGGTTGGAATACCAACGCTAAAGTATTATAGCATAACTCGACCGAAATGTCAATAGCTTTTCAAAAAGTTTTTTATTTTTTTTGAGGGTTTTATTTTTCATAGTTGACAAGCTACTGTTAATAATGTTATAATGATACGTGCTAAAAAAGCAAAGGAGAAAATTATGAAAGGTATTATAACAAAAAGAGAAAGAAAAGGCAAGGGACTTGTGCGCGGAGCTATCGTAATCACATCGGTTATTCTTCTTCTGACCATTTTGTGTCCTTACGCCGTGCTTGCTATGGCAAAGCAGCCCACACCCGAGAGCCACACCTATAGCGAAAGCTTCTATACCACCTACGAGGACGTAAGAGAAAATCTTAACCGAAGAGTTGAAAAGCTTCGCTCAAAGGGCATCACGGTAGAACAGAGCGAATATGCGGTAAATGCGGCAGAAAACCTCTATATTGACAACATTTATTTACCTGCAAGCGAGAAAAACACTAATCTCATCGTTCTTACCACGGGCGTTCACGGCATCGAAGGTTACATCGGTTCTGTTATGCTTGACGTTTTCTTCGAAGAGGTTTACCCCGAGCTTGATACTGCCGACACGGGCATTCTGATAGTTGCAAACATCAACCCCTACGGTATGAAGAACTACAGAAGATATAACGAAAACAACGTTGATCTGAACAGAAACTTTATTGAGGATTGGGAAAGCTTCGACCGCTCCTCCAACAAGGAATATCCTAAGGTTGAATCATTCCTCCAGCCCGAGGGCAAGATGGGTAATGCGTTCTGGCACGAGGTTGGCTTCTATATGAGCCTTGCCAAGGAGGCGGTGTTTACCGGCGCAGATACAATTTCCGATGCTCTTCTCACAGGTCAGTACGAGTATCCCGAAGGAGTTTACTATGGCGGTAACGGCGATGAAGTTTCCACAGCTTACTTAAAGGGCGTTTTCGCGGATTGCCTTGACGGCGAGTACGAAAATATCGTTCACATCGATATTCACTCCGGCTATGGCCCTCGCTACAATATGGTCATCTTCAACTCGGTTCAGGATATGACTACCGAGGCAGAGGCTGTAAAAATGTTCGGCTACGATTACGTCATCGCTCAGGACTCCGAGGAGTTTTACGTTACCTACGGCGACACCACCGACTACTTCTACCGCCTGGCAAGAAGCAAAGAATCCGACAAGGAGCTTTACTCCACCTGCTTCGAGTTCGGTACTATCGGCGACGGCTTCTTTGACTCCATTCTTTCCCTCAAATATACGGTTGATGAAAACCGTCAGCATTGGTATCCCACAACAAACAAGATCACCAAAGAAGTAGTTCGACAGAATTACCTTGAGCTTTTCTACCCCACTGAGATGGAGTGGAGAATGAAGGCGATAAACGATTTCAGAGATGCCACATTCGGCGTTCTCGGCGCAAAGCTGAAGTAATTTCACCAAAAAAGCAATATTAAAGCAAATCGGGCGCAAAATTTTTACGCCCGATTTTTGTTATATTTTTTGATACACCTGAGTAATCAAAAGCTAAAAGCTTGGTAAATGCAAACTATAGTTTTGATTTTACCCTGTTTTTTCGTTTTTTCGTTGTGTTGCTCTCGAACGAGTATGTAAGAGATATCAATCAATCACGCACGTGATAAATATTTTGTCAAAGATTTTCGGATAAACTATTGATTTGATTCTACATTTGTGTTAAAATATATGCGTTAAATTTTTATTACAGGAGACCGACTTATGTATTACGGTTACAAGATCAGCGACGAGACCGTCGCTTTGGCAAAGCAGGCAGAGGAAGATCTTAAAGAGACCTTTGCCAAAATCGAAGAAAACGCGCTTATCTGCTCTGCAAAAGTGCTTTCCGCATTCCAGGAATGCAGAGTTTCCACCGCAGATTTCATAGAGATCACGGGCTACGGATATTACGACGGAGGAAGAGACAAGCTAGAGGAGGTTTACGCCAAGGTATTTGGCGCGGAGGATGCCCTTGTTCGCCCTCAGCTTATGTCGGGTACACACGCGCTGGCGGTTGCCATGGGCGGACTTCTTAAGCACGGAGATACTTTGGTTTATATCTCGGGCGAGCCCTACGATACACTTATGAGCGTTATCGGCACGGTTGGCGACAGCAGAAATTCTCTTATCGCCAACGGCGTGAAATACGAGGAGATCGGCCTTTTGGGCGACGACTTCGACCTTGAAGCTATCAGGGAGCGTCTTTCCCGCGGTGACGTTCGAGTGGCGGCAATTCAGCGTAGCCGTGGCTATTCTCAGCGCAAGAGCCTTACTATCGACAAGATCGAGGAGGCTATTAAGGTCTGCAAGGAAGCTTGCCCCGACACTATTATTATGGTTGACAACTGCTACGGCGAGTTCACCGAGGACAGAGAGCCCACCGACGTTGGCGCAGACGTTTTCGTTGGTTCGATGATGAAGAATCTTGGCTCGGGCTTTGCGGTTTCCGGTGCGTATTGCGTTGGCAGAAAGGACGTTATCTGGGATATTTCCGAGAGATATTCCGCTCCTTGCGTTGGTAAGGACCTTGGCGCAAACTTCAATCAGCTGGCTTCCCTCTTCAAGGGCTTCTTTATGGCGCCCGCCTGCGTAGCGTCTACTCTTAAGTCTATGGCATTCGCAGCAAGAATGCTGGAGCTTGCAGGATTCGAGGAGGTTTCTCCCCGCTATGACGAGAAGCGCACAGACATCGTGCAGGCGGTTAATCTTCACTCCGCAGACAAGCTCATAAAGTTCTGCAAGGGTATTCAGATGGGCTCTCCCATTGAGGCTTACGCAGTACCCGAGGTTGGCGAAATGCCCGGCTATCCCCACCCCGAGATAAGCGCGGCGGGAACCTTCATCACCGGCGCAACCAACGAGCTTAGCTGCGACGGCCCGGTTTGTGAGCCTTATACCGCTTATATGCAGGGCGGACTTACTTATGAATACGGCAAGCTGGGCGTTATGAAGGCCATCGACGAGATGATGGACAGATCGGTACAATGAAAAAATGTATCATTATAGGCGCGGGAGACTTCACCGCGCCCGCTCATATAGAAAAGGATGATCTGATCATCGTTGCCGACGGTGGCTTTGACCACGCAGTGGCGGCGGGAATTCGCCCTCACCTTTTCGTCGGCGATATGGACTCGCTTACCACTTCTCTGCCCGAGGATCTGCCGAGGATCACCTTCCCCGAGCGCAAGGACTACACCGATATGCACCTTGCCTTCATTGAGGGCAAAAAGCGGAGTTACCACGAATTTGAAATTTACGGAGGTACGGGCGGCAGAAGCGATCATACCTTCGCGAATTTTTCCCTTCTTCTCGCTATGGCAAGCGAGGGCTGCCGCGGCAAAATGATCGCGGGCGGCGAGGTCTATACGGTTATAAAAAACGAAAGCCTCACCGTAAGTGGCAAGGCGGGTAAATATATCTCTGTTTTCGCTCTTGGCGGCGAAGCGCAGGGGGTTACCCTTAAAGGGCTTGACTACGAGGTGGAGAACGTGAATCTCACTCCTGATTTCCCACTTGGGGTCTCCAATAGATTCACGCAAAATACAGCCGAAATCTCCGTAAAAAACGGCGCGCTTCTTGTGATTTATCAGATATAAAAAGGCTAGCCCGAGGTGTTTTCACCTTTAGGGTTAGCCTTCTATTTTGGGCAGGGTGCTTGCCCGAGGATCAGAACGATGATCGGTCGGTAGATCCTCTTTATTTTTTATTTATCCGAGGGTACTCTTACGATGAGCTTTTTGATCTCCTCGCTCTTCAGCATCAGCACGAGGACTACCATAAGAATGGCAAAATCAACTCCCAAGAATCCTCCGTTATAGAGGAATGAGTAAAGATACTTGCCCATTCCTTCGGGCGCCCATTGACCCCAAATGTAAACTCCGGTTAGAAAATGAGAGCAAAATCGGAGGAAAACCACGAGGCTTGCGCCAACCAGAAAATCCACATTTGTGTTTTTTAGTTTACCGTAAAGCATACCTGCAAGACCTAATACGGTGAAGGGTACGAGGTAGTCGAAGAGGATGCAGATAATAAGAGTATCAACCCTCTCGCAATAGGGAAAAACGTTGCCTGCCGCTAAAGCCTGGAGGGCCTGAGTCAGGGAATAGAGGAAGGCCGTTGTGAGTCCCCACTTATTTCCGTATTTGAAGGAGATCAGCATAATTGGGAGCATGCTCGCCACCGTTACCGATCCGCCCAGGGGCATCTCAAAGAGCTTCGCCGATGAGAGAGCAAATGCCAGCGCCAGCATTATTGCCGACTCTGCGAGAATTTTGGTGTTTTTCGTTTTCATATTCTTTCCTTTCTGCCATTTCGGCTGAAATCTTCTTTTCCCTTGGCGGCCGATCGTCTCCGCCTGCCGTGAAAGAAAATTTCGCAAAAATAAATACCGAGCCTTGATACATCAGCTCGGTATATTGGCAGTTAAGCCTAAAAGATCTCCCTACGCCGGCATTATCCGTATCAGGTTAAAGGGTTTGGTTCTCACCATCTCAGCCCGAAAGCACCCCTGACATATTAAGTTCGGTTTTATGATTTTCGCTTCCGCGTAAAATCCGTATCTTATTCCTCGCGTGGCGCGATCTGCGATCTACGCTTGGAGCTTCCCTTTCTGCGCCTTACCTTATGGCGAATGTTGCTCTTCTCCATACCCTCAAGGTATTCCGCAACGCTCTTCTCATCAGCCTTTTTGATGACTCTCTTTGCGCGCCAGGTATCGTTAAAGTTTCTATGGAGGCGAAGCACCTCGAGCATCTCGCCATCCTTTTTACATTCAAAATAGAAGGTGTATCTCTGTCCCTTGGAGTGAAGGGGCTTGCCCTTTTCCTTAAGGGGCTTGCCACAGAGGGGACACATAGGAGACTTTACTCCCTCGTCATCAAGCATTTCACCAATGGTAACGTATCCGTCTCCACCTGCATCGGCATCACCGATAACGTCCTCGTAGAGGTAATCGCCCTTGTGCTCATCGTATTCCGCAATACCGAGAGGCACGTCCATTTTCTGCGCCACAAGGGATGTAAAGTAAGCATCGTTCAAGGCATCATGTGCGGGGAGATTCATGGGAATACCGTAATACTCCATAGCATACTCAAGCGAGCGCTGCTTATTCAGCCCATCGGTTTGCTTATTAAATATTTTCTGTAGGTCATAGGTGTTATCAAGCCAGGCGTGATCCATACCGTTAGCATTGAAGTTTTCCTTCAGCATAGGTATATCGTCGGGTCCCCAGGTGAGGAAAACGAAATCCTTGCCGCAGAACTTGCGGAAGCGCTCTGCCGCCTCGGGAAGGGGCGTTCCAACGTCCATCTGCTCCTGTGTTATTCCCGTAAGCTCGGAAACGTGGCGGTGAAGCTTCTTATAATACTTGGGCTTCACGATTATCTGATAAGAGCCGCAGATGTTCATATTTTTATCAAGCTTAACCGCGCCGATCTGAATTACCTCGCCGCGAAGCCTGCAGGAAAGACGCCTCTGGATGGCAAGCGCCTTCTGGGCGTATGCCTGATTCCACTCTAAATCAAGAGTAATGTAGTACATCAATTTTTCCTTTATATAATGTATGTAATTTTCAACAAAGTATATTCTACACCAAATGACGGAAAAAGTCAATACTTTTTCGCTACTTTAGGCTTTTTCCTTGACTTTTTTGCTCACATCGTATATAATTAAGGTAACGAATCTCATGGAGGTATATTATGCTTGATTTTGAAATAAACGAAAAAGCCTTCAAATCCGAGCTGACCAAGGTCTTCTCAGCTAACGGACTGTCGTCCGCCCTCTCTCTTGATAAGGTGGAGAAATTCTACCGCCTGACGGCGAGAATGCTGGAGGAAAACGAGAAATATAACCTAACTGCCATAACCGAGCCGTCGAAGATAATCCTGAACCATTATGCCGACTGCGCTACCCTTGCCTCAAGGCTAAAGAAGGGAGCGAGCGTTGCAGATATCGGCTGTGGCGCAGGCTTCCCTACCCTTCCTATGGCAATCCTTCGCCCCGACCTGAAGATCACCGCAATCGACTCTACGGCGAAGCGCATAAACTACGTATCTGAGACGGCAAAAATGCTGGGTCTTGACAACGTCAGAGCCATAGCTATGCGCGCCGAGGAGGGGGGTCTCTCTCCCGAGCATAGAGAAAAATACGACTACGCAACAGCCCGTGCCGTGGCGGAAATGAGAGTGCTGACAGAGCTTTGCCTTCCCTACGTTAAGGTAGGAGGACAGATGGTTGCTATGAAGGGCAAGAATGCCCAGTTCGAGCTTCAGGGCGCGAAGAAGGCAATTGCCACCCTTGGCGGCAGAGGCGCAAAGTGCGAGGATATCACCTTAAAGAGCGACGCCGAAACACTTACCCACCCCCTCATCGTCATCGATAAGGCAACGCCTACGCCAAAATCCTACC
>JAZTXP010000006.1:0-6887 GCA_045636465.1 Eubacteriales bacterium | reverse complement strand
ACCACGAACCTGCTGGTCAGCGTGACGGGAGTCAACGCCAAGGCGGATGTGGATTTCAACAGTCTCGTCGAACTTAGCCTTTGCGGTCTGGCAAACGAGCGCAACTGCTTCGGTGGATTCGTAAAGCTTGCTCTTATCAACAAGCTCTGCGCTTGCTCTATAATTCTTACCAAATTTAGCCATTGTTCTTCAGTCCTCCTATCACTCTTCTACGGTAACGCCCATGCTGCGAGCTGTACCTGCTACCATGCTCATAGCAGCTTCGATAGAAGCAGCGTTGAGGTCAGGCATCTTTGTTTCTGCAATCTTGCGAACCTGCTCCTTTGTGAGCTGTGCAACCTTAGTCTTGTTAGGAACAGCGGATGCAGTCTCAATGCCGCAAGCCTTCTTGATAAGAACCGCTGCGGGGGGAGTCTTAGTGATGAATGTGAATGAACGGTCAGCGTATACTGTAATAACAACAGGGATAATAAGACCGATGTCGTTCTTTGTTCTTTCGTTGAATTCCTTTGTGAAATTAGGAATAGAAACGCCATACTGTCCAAGTGCAGGACCTACGGGAGGCTGGGGAGTAGCCTTGCCGGCAGGAAGCTGTAATTTAATGTAACCGGAAATTTTCTTTGCCATAATGTTTACACCTCCAAATGTGGTATCTAAACGGGAGAATTCAAAAATATTTTTCTCCCTCCCACGAATGCTTCATGGCGAAGCGGAAAAGGAATAATTAATTATTCCGTGACAACGCGAACATCTGATGCGCTAACCATAAGCGGAATGTCGCGCCTTTCTGTGGAAGCAAGGATAAGCAACTGCTTTCCATCTTCACTGATTTCTTGAAGTACGCCGTGGTATCCGGCAAAGACACCTGTAACGACTTCAACCTTATCACCGATTTCGAACTTGAGTCCCTCAGCACGAGGCTCAACGTTAAACATATCGACTTCCGCATCGGTGAGCGGAGTAGGCTCTGACCCAGGCCCTACAAATCCTGTGACGCCGGTAATGTTTCTTACAACGTGCCAGCTTTCGTCAGTCATGGTCATTTTGATAAGAACGTAGCTGGGAAGAAGCTTGGTTTCAATAATCTTTTCCTCGCCTTTGTCATTAACCTCTGTTGTGATCTCAACAGGGATCTTAACATCGTAGATAAGATGTCCGAGACCACGGTTTTCAACTATCTTCTCGATACTGTCCTTTACCTTGTTTTCATAGCCCGTATAAGTGTGAGCAACATACCATCTGGGACCAAGATTCATTTCATTGATATTACTCATACTATTTCCTCTTAACCTATAAGGTTCGCGATTGTATTAATGATTAATGAAGAACCAAAATCAATAACTGCGATCACAAGGCTAACGCCAACAACGGTAGCGATAACAAGCTTGAAGCTCTTGAATACTTCAGCTTTAGGTGTCCAAACAACCTTCTTAAGTTCGCCCACTGTATCCTTGCAAAGCTTAACGAGCTTCTTCCACATACGTACGAAGAAGTTTTCCTTTTTTGCATCGGATTTCTTTGTGGAAACGTTTTTCTTTTCGTCTGCCATCTCTTTATCCTCTCGAATTATTTAGTTTCTTTGTGCAAAGTGTGTTTGCGGCAGAAACGGCAGTACTTTTTCATTTCAAGTCTGTCCGGATCATTCTTTTTGTTTTTCTTTGTGTCATAATTTCTTTGCTTACATTCTGTACAAGCGAGTGTAATTCTGACTCTCATATCGGCACCTCCTGATAGAATTCGGGTCAATCCCGTTTGAATACCTCCCTCAATGTCGTAGGTTGTGGCATGTCCCATTTTTGCACACAAAAAAAGCCCTCCGACAGAGGTACTGCTATTGTATCATATTTTTACCGAAATGTCAATACCTTTTTAAAATATTTTTTATTTTTCTTATATATATTGACAAAGCTATATCAAGCATTTATAATGTAGATGCTGATATATTTAGGAGGTCTATATGAAAATAACAGTTTTAGATCGATCTGCAATGGGAATGGACATCCCTCTGCAGATGCTTGAACAATTCGGAGAGGTAACTATATACGATTCCACCTCTGCGCACGAGGTTGCCGAAAGGATATCCGATTCTGAGGTAATCGTGCTGAATAAAGTGAAAATTACCGAAGATATAATATGCTCTGCAAGGAGCTTAAAGCTTATATGTGTTTTCGCTACCGGATATGATAATATTGATATTAAGGCGGCAGAAAGAAGAAAAGTTGCCGTGTGCAATGTTCCCGGATATTCCACTGACAGTGTGGTATTGTTTACAATGGCTAATGCGTTAGCTCTGTTTTCAAGGCTTCGTGAATATAACAAATTCGTTACGAGCGGGGAATACACGGCATCCGGAGTTCCTAATAAGCTCACTCCCGTTTTTTGCGAGCTTTCGGGCAAAACGTGGGGAATAGTAGGGCTTGGTAATATAGGAAAGGCGGTAGCTCGTGCAGCTGAAGCTATGGGTGCAAAGGTAATCGCGAATAAGAGAACCCCCACCTCTGAATACGAGTGTGTGGATATAGACGAGCTTTGTAGAAGAAGTGATATTATCACACTTCATTGCCCACTTAATGAAGGTACAAAATATATTATTAACAAAGAAAGAATAGGCTTGATGAAGAAGAGCGTTGTAATAGTTAATGAAGCGCGTGGCGCTGTGGTTAACGAGGAGGATATCAGGGACGCTATTCTCGAGGGGCGAATTGCGGCATTCGGATCAGACGTTTACAGCACAGAGCCCTTTCCGGAAGACCACCCTATGAACGCAATTAAAAACGAAAGCAACGTGCTTCTGACACCGCATGCTGCATGGGGTGCATACGAATCAAGAGTACGTTGCCTTGAGATTATTTGTAATAATATCTTTGCTTTTGTTAATGGTAAAACCCGGAATCGCATCGATAAAACAGGGCAGAATTAACACCTGTCCGCAGTAATTACACAATAGCAGTTGGGGCGTTTTGCTTCAACTGCTTTTGCAATTTCAGAGCAGACATCGTTTTCGGAAAGACGGTACTCATAGGGAATGACAACGTCAAATATAAGATTTGTATGGCTTTCGCCAACAACGACTCTGAAATCGTGAATTGGTAGATCTATTCCGCATTCTGTCATGGTGTCTATCAGGAAAGCCTTAAACGATACTACTGTTTCGTCATCGGTAACTATCGGGTCCATGTGTATGGTGCAAGCTATTCCCAGCCTCTCCTTGATATTTCTTTCAAGGTTGTCGATCATATCGTGTAATAAGTAAATATCTTTCTTTCCGTCAACCTCTGCATGGAAGGAGGCTATAAAGTGGTTAGGGCCGTAATTATGCACCATAAGATCATGCATCCCTTCTACGTCGGGATATTCCGCAATTATTGCATTAATGCTTTTGACCATCTCATCGACAGGTCCTTCGCCTAAAAGCGCATCCTTTGTTTCAAGAAGTATTTTACCGCCTGCAACAAGTATCATAACTGAAACACATATTCCAACTATCGAGTCGATAATAAACAGTTGTGGATTATAATGAATAATTATTGATGATATAAGAACTGTTGCGGTAGAGATAGAGTCGAAAAGAGAATCGACAGAGGATGCTTTTACCACATTTGATTTTATCTTGTTACCGATTTTCCTATAGAATATTCCAAGCCAAAGCTTCAAAACGATAGAAATTGAAAGGATAACAATCGTAATACTGCTGAATTCAAGATTGGATGATGGTGAATTTGAAAAAATCTTTTTGAAGGATTCGAATATCATTTCGAATCCAACAAGCAGAATAATGAAGCTGACAATCATTGATGATATATATTCCATTCTTGCATGTCCGAATGGGTGTCCTCTGTCAGCAGGCTTTGATGAGATCTTAAAGCTTATAAATGTAACGACCGATGATGCAGCATCTGAAAGATTATTGAGTGCATCGGCAATGATCGCCGATGAAGAGGAGAGAAGTCCTGCAATAAGCTTAATAATTGCTAAGAGGAAGTTTATACAGATTCCTATCACGCTTGAGAGGGTGCCGTAATTCTTTCTTACCTCAGGCATATCCGGTCGGTTGTAATTCTTTATAAATAATTTGGATATAAATTCAGTCATTTTTGATCCTTCTTTATAAAATTTTGTTTTTTCTATTTACTTTTGTGGTTTAATGTGTTAGAATATAAAAGAAGAAATTTAGAGGTAACCACGATGATTTTCAAGACTATAGAAATTAAGTCGGAGCGTCCGATCGATATTGATACCGAGATCAAATTTGTAATAGCCACCGCCAGAGCAGAGAATACTGAGCTTTTGAGATTTGATATAAGAAGAGATGAGGAATCTTACGGCAGAATATACAATGGTGCAGTCAAGATTCTTAAGAAAATGAAAAATCAAGCGCAGGTTCAGTTTATAGCAACCCCAAAGGCGTTTTCCGGCTCCAATGCCGAAGCGGAGTTTCTTATAAATAAATATCCGGATTACATTAACAATATGCCAAAGTACGGTGATGGGGAAGCATATATTTTTGTAAAACTATAGTATTAACCATAACACTAAATATTTGTATTATTTATAAAACTAGGGTTGCTATTGAATTGATAGCAACCCTATATATTCTTCAATTACTTAGCTTCAACTTCCAAGTAGCGAACAACATCGCCAACTGTATTGAACTGGTGGAGATCCTCATCATCAATCACAACATTGAATTTTTCTTCGCAAAGATATACAAGGTCTGCAAGTTCGAGAGAATTGATACCAAGATCGCCTGCAAGCTCTGCTTCCATTGTAACGTCATCAGGATTTACACGCAATTCTTCTACCAAAAACGCTTTCAAATTTTCAAACATAACTACCCTCCTTTTATTTTTTTCAGATGTTGAAATGATAACAACACACACATAATAATACAGTATAATTTTCATTTTGTCAATACTTTTTTAAAAAATAACTTGATTTTTGACAAAAATCGTCACTTTTGTTACATATTTATACATATTTTAGTCATATTTACTTAAGAATAATTTAAAAAATGATTTAACAATGATTATTGACAATAATATTATAATATGATATAATAATTATGACAAATATTTTTTGGAGGTGAAATGTATATGGACGCTTGGATTTGGGTGTGGTTGGCAGTGCTGGTGCTTTCAATTGTCATTGAGATTATGACAGAGCAGTTTGTTTGCATTTGGTTTGCTCCTGCTGCGCTTGTATCTGTAATACTGAATTTGCTCAAGGTAGGACTGGTATGGCAGATAGTGGTATTTATCGTCATTACCGTCGTAGGTATTATTTTCTTCAGGGATATGCTATTGAAAAAGCTGTGCTCCTCTGATCATAAAACCAATGTCGATGCTATTGTTGGCGAAAAGTGCATAGTTACAGAACGCATTGATAATTTTGCAGGATGCGGGCAGGCTAAGGTTAAAGGACAGATCTGGTCAGCTCGTGGAGCGCATGAGGATGATGTTTTCGAACCCGGCGAAGTTCTCACTATTGTTGCCATAGAGGGCGTTAAGCTCATTTGTGTTAAGAAATAATTTTACATACTGAAAGGAGTATAAAAATGTATAGTGGTATTATGAGCAGCTTTTTGCTTGAAGCCGGCAATAATTCCGGCGTGTTTGGTGTAATTTTTGCATTCGTCTTCCTTGGACTTGCCGGTTATATAACCTATTACGGAATTACGATAGTTCCGCAGTCAACGGCTATTGTGATTGAGCGTATCGGTAAATTTGATAGAATTTTGTCCGCAGGTCCTCATTGGAAGTGGATCATCATTGATCGTGTAGCGAAAAATATTAATCTTAAGGATCAGGTTGTAGATTTTCAGCCTCAGACCGTTATTACCAAGGATAATGTAAGGATGCAGATCGATACAGTTGTATTCTATCAGATCACCGACTGTAAGCTTTATACTTACGGTATTACAGATCCGCTTGTTGCTATTGAGAATTTGACTGCAACAACCTTGCGTAACATTATCGGCGAATTAGATCTTGACCAGATTCTTACTTCCCGTGACATTATCAATACCAAGATGAGATCCATCCTTGATGAGGCCACAGATCAGTGGGGTATTAAGGTAAAGAGTGTCGAGCTTAAGAATATTATTCCTCCAAAAGAAATTCAGGATGCAATGGAGAAGCAGATGAAGGCTGAGCGTGAGCGTCGTGAAGCTATTCTCAGAGCTGAGGGTGAAAAGAACTCTACAATCCTTGTAGCGGAAGGTAAAAAGCAGGAAATGATCCTTGCTGCAGAAGCAGAAAAGGAATCTGCTATCCTCAGGGCGGAAGCTGTAAGAGTTTCTAAAATCAAAGAGGCAGAGGGTGAAGCAGAGGCTATCCTTCAGATTCAGGAGGCTACCGCAAAGGGTATTGAAATGATCAACAATGCTAATCCCGGTCAGGGTGTTATCTCTATCAAGAGCCTTGAAGCTCTTGAGAAGCTTGCCAACGGCAAGTCCACTAAGATCATTATTCCCTCCGAGATTCAGGGAATGGCAGGCCTTGCAACCTCTCTCGTAGAAGTAGTTAAAGATCCTAAATAAATGATTTGGATCCGACCGAAAAAACGGTCGGATCCATCGTTTTTATTGATCGCTTTAGCATAAAAGGATGTCGTTTTATCATGATGTTATAGGTTGAAAAGACATTTTTTGCTCTAAAAGTCAAAAATAGAAAAAAATCTAAAAAAAATTGTAAAAAGCTATTGACAAATATTAAAAATTCTGTTATAATACTACACGTCGCTGAATGTGCCTTTAGCTCAGCCGGATAGAGCAACTGCCTTCTAAGCAGTAGGTCGGGGGTTCGAATCCCACAAGGCACGCCACGTATGGTGGGATTAGCTCAGTTGGTTAGAGCGCCAGGTTGTGGCCCTGGAGGTCGTGGGTTCGA
>JAZTXP010000005.1:0-5615 GCA_045636465.1 Eubacteriales bacterium | reverse complement strand
TTGTCTTCCTAAGACCGCTTGGCCTCCGACTTTCCCCTTATCGTATAGCGGTACCGGCGTAGTCACACAGTTTGATATGAACACCGATGCTAAGCTGGGGCTTGTAAAGTTCGACTTCCTCGGTCTCAGATATTTAACCGTCATTCATGATGCGGAGCAGGCAATAAGAAAGCGTATTTCGGATTTTGACGTGACTAAAATACCGCTTGATGATGAAAAAACCTTTAGGCTTCTTTGCGATGCAAGAACTGACGGTGTATTCCAGCTTGAATCGGGAGGTATGAAGCAGGTATTGCAAAAGCTTCGCCCCGGATGTCTTGAGGACGTTGTAGCATGTGTAGCGCTTTACCGCCCCGGACCCATGGATTCCATAGACAGCTTTATAGCCCGCAAGCACGGAAAAGAGCGCACCGAGTATAAGCTACCCGAGCTTGAATCTATTCTTGGTGTTACCTACGGATGTATAGTTTATCAGGAGCAGGTAATGCAGATCTGCAGAACTCTGGCAGGATACTCTTATGCCAGAGCGGATATTGTAAGGCGTGCTATGTCAAAGAAAAAGGATTCGGCAATGCAGGCAGAGCGAGAAGGCTTTGTTAATGGTGCTATCGACCGAGGAATAGATCCATCGGTTGCAGAAGAGATCTTCTGTGAGATGGCGGGATTTGCCAAATACGCCTTCAATAAGAGCCATTCTGTAGTTTACGGTCTTACATCATACAGAACGGCATATCTTAAGGCACATTATCCTGCTGAATATTTTGCGGCGCTTTTAACCAGCGTGCTTGACTCTACAGTTAAGATAAGAGAATATATAATCGATGCTGAAAAATTCGGGGTCAAGGTTCTTCCGCCAGATATAAATGAAAGTAACGAAAGCTTCACCGTTAAGGACGGCAATATAAGATTTGGTCTTTTAGCCATCAAAAACGTAGGCAGAAACTTTGCCGATCAAATCATTGCAGAAAGACAAGTAAAGCCGTTCACATCATTTGACGAATTTGTTCGCAGAATGATAAACACTGATATTAATCGCCGAACTCTGGAATCAATGATCAAGTGCGGTGTATTCGATTCCTTTGGTATAACCCGCAGCGCGCTTATCACCGTATTTGAGGGAATACTGAATTCTGAGCATGATAAGGTGAGAAATAATATCAGCGGCCAATTGGATCTGTTTTCCATTGCTATGGGAAATCAGGGCGATAGCGCCGCTCCTACCTACGATTATCCCCAAATTCCCGAATACAGTCTGAACGAGCTTCTGTCTTTTGAAAAGGAGAACTCAGGAATGTATTTTTCGGGACATATGATAGATAGCTATACAAAGCATATAGATTCTCTTTCTAACGACAAAATATCGGATATTCTATGTGATTTAGCCGATGAGTCACAGATGTCATCGGGTAAATACAAGGATAGGTCTCAGGTAACGGTGGCAGGTATAATTTCTTCTAAGAAAACCAAAATAATCAAAAACGGTGATACCATGGCGTTTATCACGCTTGAGGATGGCAGTTCGGAAATTGAGATAATAGTTTTTGCAAGGAAATATCAGAATTGTTCTGAGCTTCTAAGTAAGGATAATGCTGTGATAATCAGCGGCGTGATTTCTACAGAGGAGGGTGAAGCACCCAAAATTCTTTTATCCGATGCAACTCCGCTTTTAACAAATGACGAATTTGGTATAAAGATTAAAAGTCAAGAGAAAAACGCTAGTGTTAGGGAGCAGAAGCTGTATATAAAGGTTCAAAGTCTTTCTGATCAGCGCGTAGAAAAAATAATACGTATTGCCACCTTGAATCCCGGAAAAACTAAAATAGTTCTATTCGACGAGAGTACCGGGAAATATTCCCAAATGAAAAATGCCTTGATTGCATGTGACGATAGAGTCATGAGCCGCTTGAGAGCAATATTCTCAGAGGGGAATGTTATATTGTCGTAATATTCGTGATCAGCATAGTTTGGTTTGTACTTCAGAAGGAAAAGCAAAATTATATGCAACTACAAGCCAAATGTACTATTCAATTTGAAAGGAAAAACAAAAATGTCAGTATTTGTAGAAATCGTTCTTTGGGTGATACTCGTAGCGGGAGTTGCCCTCGGCGTAAGGGCGGGGTTTATCCGTATGGCTGCCAAGCCGGTTAAACTCATTCTCTCTTTGGTTCTTGCGTTCACGCTTTGCGCTTCTGTTGCAGAGGGAATTGTAACTCCTATTATTGAAAAGCCCATTACTAATTACATCTATGAGTTCTTAGTCAAAAACTGCCCGGAAATAAACGTAGAAAATGTTGCAGAAGAGCTTCCCACAGTTCTTAAAATGGCAGCCGGAATGTATGGCATCGATGTTGAAGAGATAGTAGCCAGCAACGCGGGACTAGATATTATAGCAGAGATTACCACTGTTCTCGCAGACCCTGTTATTTCAATTTTTGCGATGATAATCTCCTTTGTTATTCTTTACTTTGTATCTACGCTCCTGATAACTTTGATCCTTTCTATTGTTGATCTTATATTCAGTAACGGTGTATTTGACGCGCTTAACAGAACTCTCGGTGGTGTATCAGGCGCCATCATTTCATTTGCAGTAGCTTGGGCTTTGTCGGTTTTTATCGAATTCCTTTGTCATATTAACGGCGGCGGACTCAAGGACCCGGGTTTACTCTACACATTTTTCAATACATACAGTCCGATTGAATTACTTCTCAGCTTCTAAAACAACGAAATAAACAGCGAATACAGAATCAGGTGAATTAAATGAAAATGCAACTTTGTAAAAGATGTAAAAAAAGACCTGCAATGGTTTATATCACGCCCATGCAGGGAGATAAAGCCGGTCCACCGGAAGGACTTTGCCTTCCTTGCGCTAATGAGCTTGGAATCAAGCCGGTAAATGATATCCTCAAAAAAATGGGAGTAGATGAGGAGCAGATCCAAAGCATGTCCGATGAGATAGATTCTCTTCTTGAATCTCAGCTTGGCCTCACCCCCTCAGATGATGAGGATGATAACGGAAAAATGCCCACTCTCAATTTTGGCGAAATATTTGGTATGATGAACGGCGCTCCTAACGGAGAAGGGAAGGGAGCGCCAAAAAATAAAAAATCCGACAAAAAGGAATCCGATAAATACAAGGCGCTTTCCACTTACTGCACAAATCTTAATGAAAAGGCTAAAACTGGCAAGGTGGATAGACTCGTCGGTCGCGATCGCGAGCTTCAGCGCATTATTCAGATCCTTTCAAGAAGACAAAAGAATAATCCTTGTCTTATAGGTGAGCCCGGTGTCGGTAAGACTGCTATCGCAGAAGAGCTCGCTTCAAGGATAGTTGAAGGAAAGGTTCCCGAGTCTTTAATTGACTATGAGATCTGGATGCTTGATCTAACTGCCCTTGTAGCAGGTACACAGTTTAGAGGACAGTTTGAGTCCAGAGTTCTTTCTCTTCTCAAGGACATTAAAGCTGCAGGCAATGTTATTCTTATGATAGATGAGGTTCACAATATTTCCGGTGCAGGCGAAACCTCGGACGGTAGCATGAGCGCCGCTAACCTTCTTAAGCCTGCGCTTTCAAGAGGAGAAATTCGAGTCATAGGTGCGACTACTCTCAAGGAATATCGCAAGAGTATAGAAAAGGATAGTGCCCTCGAACGTCGTTTCCAGCCCGTAAAGATAGATGAGCCCTCTGTCGAAGAGACTGTAGAGATCATCAGGGGTATCAAAAAGTATTATGAAGCCTTCCATGGAGTTTATATCTCCGATGAGGTAGCCAGATTTGCCGCAACTCTTTCCGAGAGATATATAACAGAGCGTTTTCTCCCCGATAAGGCAATAGATCTTATCGATGAGGCCTCTGCAAAGCTTGCTTTATCCTCTCCCGAGGTAAACGAGCAGTTGAGAAATAAAAAACGGCTTCATGTCATTGATAAAGAAATGGCAAAGCTGGAGGCGGAGATATCCGATCCGGAGAAGCAGAACGAAGCAAGCTATGAAAGAATCGCATCTCTCAAGGCAGAGAAGCTTCGCATTGAGAATAGGGAAGCCGAAATTGCCCCCATTGTAGCTAATATGCGTCTTACTGTATCGGATCTTCTTAAGGTCATTGAGGTTTGGACAGGCATTCCTGCCAGCGAGCTAAGCGCAACCGAGCTTGGTGAGCTTAACGGACTCTATGAGAGAATTTCTGCAAAAATTATAGGCCAGGATGAGGCCGTGACCTCGGTAGTACGTGCTATTCGCCGAAAAAGAGCAGGTATCTCTTACAGAACCAACCCTGTATCTATGATATTTGCAGGCCCAACAGGCGTGGGAAAAACCGAGCTTGTAAAGGTTCTTGCTGATGATTTATTCAAGCAGCCTGAATCTCTTATCAGACTTGATATGTCCGAGTTTATGGAAAAGCACTCCGTATCTAAAATCATTGGTGCCCCTCCCGGATATGTAGGCTATGATGAAGCGGGACAGCTTACCGAGAAAATCAGACGTCGTCCCTATTCGGTAATACTCTTTGATGAAATAGAAAAGGCACACCCTGATGTTCTGAATATCCTTCTCCAGGTGCTGGACGACGGAAAAATTACAGATGCGCAGGGAAGACTAATCAATTTTGAGAACACGGTTATCATCATGACCACCAATGCCGGAAGCGAAACCTCATCCGCTATCTCTGGCTTTGCGGAAAAGCGTGAAGAACGTTCCAAGGATAAAACGGAGCGTGCTCTCAGAACCTTCCTTCGCCCAGAGTTTATCAACAGGATAGATGAGATCATAACCTTCAGACATCTTGATAAGGATGATTTTGTGAAGATTGCCGATATTATGCTTGGCAAGCTTCGAACACACCTTGCAGACAAAGGCATTAAGCTCGTTTATAACGACGACGTCTTGTCTCATATTGCAGCAAATTCGTATTCCGAAAAATACGGAGCGCGTAATATGCGCCGTTATATAGAGCGTCACGTAGAGGATAAGCTCGCCAATATTACTATAGAGAATTATGGTAAAGATATATACGGAATGTCCCTTACCGTCAAGAATGGCGATATCGACGTAGAATTTATATAATATTAAGGAAGTGAATCAGCATGGCAACTTGTAATCACGATTGTTCCAGTTGTTCTCAGAAATGCTCCAAGGAAGAGCTTCTCACACCTCAGAACAGTCACAGTAAAGTAAAACGTGTAATAGGCGTAGTCAGCGGCAAGGGCGGAGTAGGAAAGTCACTCGTAACCTCAATGCTTGCCGTAACTATGCAAAGAAGGGGATATAAAACTGCTATCCTCGATGCAGATATAACAGGCCCCTCTATACCCAAGGCATTCGGCCTTGGCAGTGGAATAGTGGAAGGAAACGAGCTTGGTATGTTCCCACCTGTAACCTCCACCGGAATAAAGGCTATGAGTGTAAACCTTCTTATCGATGATGAGACCAAGCCTGTTGTATGGCGCGGCCCCGTAATTGCAGGAACTGTAAAGCAATTTTGGTCAGAGGTAGTGTGGGGCGAGGTTGATTATATGTTTGTGGATATGCCTCCAGGAACAGGAGATGTACCTCACACGGTTTCCCAAAGCCTTCCCGTGGATGCCATAGTTATTGTAACCAGTCCTCAGGAGCTTGTA
>JAZTXP010000004.1:0-9894 GCA_045636465.1 Eubacteriales bacterium | reverse complement strand
TAATCGGTAGCTACCGATTAATACTCATCGCACATAGCGGAGAAAATCAAGCGGGCAAGCTCTGCGGCACCTTCTTTTGAAAGGTGAGCGCCGTCCTCGATGTAAAGGTCCTCACGGTTTTCCGTAAAGTTGTTTACGTCTATGAGGAAAAGTCCTTGCTCCTCGGCAATTTCACGAACTATATCCGCAATGATTTCAACTCTCGCGGGATTCTCGCTGTTTTTGCGATAAGAAGTAGTGGGCGTACAGAGGTAGATGATCATATCCGGATTGCTTGCACGGTATTCCTCAAGTCTTTTAAGATATTCTGCCTTGAAGGCTTCCTCACCACGCCAATTTTCAGTTTTCGCATCGTTAGAGCCGAGCATAAAAATCAGAATATCTGCCTCAAATTTTATGCTGTTTTTATAATCTCCGTAGCTCACATAAGGCTGATCTCCGGTGGATTGACAGGTTGCTCCGTGATGACCGTAGTTGTTCACTACATAGCCATCGCCAAGAAGATCACCGAGAACCTTGGGATAATTGTACAAGAACCAAGGAGTTATACCGTGTCCATAGGTATTGCTGTCTCCAACGCAAGCGACCTTTATCTGACCCTCGGTTGCTTTTTTATGATGGTCAATTCCCGAATAACCAACGACATACAGATATGCAAGACCGCCGCTTGCCGCTATTGCAACAATCAAAAGAAGGGATATAAGCACTTTTGCCGCTTTACTCATTTTCTTTTCTCCTTTCAAAGGCAGATTGCCTGCATCACATAATTTTCTTCTAAAACATGATGCAAGCAATCGGATTGTATTTTTATTCAAAAATGTTATTTTTGTAAAGTTTAGTTCTCAAAATCAGAACTTGAAGTATCTTTTTGCATTGTAGTATGCGATGCCCTGAACAATTTTCTTAAGCGCATCATAGTCCTCGGGATACTCGCCTTCGTCTACCCACTTACCGATGAGGTTACACATAATTCTTCTGAAATACTCGTGGCGGGGGTAAGATACGAAACTACGGGAGTCGGTAAGCATACCAACGAAGTTTGCAAGCATGCCAAGGTTAGCAAGAGCCTGCATCTGAGCCTCCATACCGTCGCGCTGATCGTTGAACCACCAGCCTGAGCCGAACTGGATCTTACCGGGGGTAAGGGCGGACTGGAAGCAGCCCATCATTGTTCCGAGAACATAGTTATCCTTGGGGTTGAGGGTGTAAAGAATAGTCTTGGGAAGAGCGTCTGCCACCTCGAGATGGTTTAAGAATTTGCCAAGATCCTCTGCGATGCAAAGGTCGTTTATGGAGTCAAAGCCTGTGTCTGCGCCAAGCTTCTCGTACATCTTTCTGTTATTGTTACGGAGAGCGCCGATGTGGAGCTGCATAGACCAATCGTATCTTACGTACTCCTCTGCACAAACCTTAAGCATTGCGGTCTTGAAGGAATCGATCTCCTCACGGGTAAGCTCCTCGCCTGCCATTCTCTTGTCGAAGGCAGCCTTTGCGTCGCCCTCTGCGAAGGGAACGTACTCGAGAGCATGGTCGGAGAGACGGCATCCGTGATCGTTGAAGTAGGTGATTCTCTCTCTCATCCAGGCTACAAGCTCATCGTAGGTCTTGATCTCGATGGACTCGATATAGGGGATGAAGGTCTCCTTGCCGATCTCAACAGCCTTGTCGGGACGGAAGGTAGGAAGAATCTTTGTAGAGAAGTTTACAAGCTGCTCGTGATATTCAAGGGTGTCCGCGGGATCGTCTGTGGTGCAAACTACCTCAACGTTGGAGCGCTTGATAAGCTCCTGAGCGCGGAACTCGGGCTTAGCGAGAAGCTCGTTACATCTATTCCAGATACGCTCGCAGGATTCTTCATTAAGAACCTCATCGATATCGAAATATCTTTTAAGCTCAAGGTGTGTCCAATGATAGAGGGGGTTACCGATAAGAAGAGGGAGAGTTCTTGCAAACTCGGAGAACTTCTTGTAATCGTCGGCATTGCCTGTGATGCAGTCCTCGGATACACCGTTAGATCTCATCTGGCGCCATTTGTAGTGGTCACCGCCAAGGAAGAGGTCGAAGGCGTTCTTGAACTGATAGTTCTCTGCTATCTGCTTGGGAGAAAGGTGGCAATGATAGTCGATAATAGGAAGATCCTTTACCATATCGTAGAGCTTTCTCGCAGGCTCGCTTTTAAGCATAAAGGTATCGTTTACAAATGTTTTCATAGTGTTACACCGTCCTTAAATATTGATATTTCTCTGTAATCGTTTATTTCGTTTTTGGTTTCCACACCGTTTGCTACCCCGATAACGTAGTCGAAAAGCTCGTCGGTCAAGGGATTGCCGTCGAGAATGGGAGATGCGTCGAAGTCTATCCAGGAGGATTTTCTCTCGGCGAGGGAATGGTTCGTAGCGATCTTAACCGTGGGAACGGGGCCGCCTACGGGTGTTCCTCTTCCTGTGGTAAAGAGGATGATATGTACACCTGCCGCCATAAGGTTGGTTATGGCAACGATATCGTTTCCGGGGCCGTTCAGAAGAGAGAGACCGTTCTTTGTAAGTCTGTCTCCATAATCAAGAACGTCAACAACCTTGGAAAGACCGCCCTTCTGCACGCAACCCAGGGATTTTTCCTCCAGGGTGGTGATACCGCCCTTCTTGTTTCCGGGGGAGGGGTTCTCGTAGATCACCTGATTGTGTCTTGTATAGTAGTCCTTGAAATCGTTGATGAGGGAGACGGTCTTATTGAATATCTCCTCGCTCTCGCATCTCTGCATAAGAAGATGCTCTGCGCCGAACATCTCGGGAACCTCGGTGAGGACGGTGCTTCCGCCGTGAGCGATAAGCTTATCGGAGAATCTTCCTACCAGGGGATTTGCTGTGATGCCGCTGTATCCGTCAGAGCCGCCGCACTTAAGTCCTACGCGAAGGGCTGATACGGGAAGCTTTACTCTATTAAAGGTATCCGCATAGGCTTGAAGCTCCTTTATAAGAGCTACGCCTGCCTCGATATCATCCTCCACATCCTGAGTGTTGAGGAATTTAACCCTTTTAGGGTTATATTCGCCGATGTGCTGCTTGAATACCTCGATATTATTGTTCTCACAGCCGAGACCGAGAACAAGAACGCCTGCGGCATTGGGATGATGAACCATACCTGCAAGGATCTTCTGAGTGATGGACTGATCGTCGCCAAGCTGAGAGCAGCCGAAGGGGTGCGGGAAATATCTCGCGCCCGTAAGCGATGAAAGCTTCTGAGCGATCTTATTTACGCATCCGACGGTGTTTACGATCCATATCTCGTTACGGATACCCACGTCGCCGTTCTCGCGGAGGTAACCCATAAAGTAGCGCTCCTCGGTGGCGGACTCGGTCTCATAAAACTTGGGCTGATATGAATACTCGAGATTTCCCGAAAGATTGGTTTTTACGTTGTGTGTGTGAACATGCTCGCCCGCCTTGATATCAACGGTGGCGTGTCCTATGGGATTGCCGTACTTGATAATATCCTCGCCGGCCTTTATGTCGCGAAGGGCGTACTTATGACCGTCGGCAAGGTTTATATCTACATTGTCAAGCTTATTTATTAACATACTTCTCTACCTCGTCGGTAAGGTGGGAGAGATCCTGTCCCCAAAGAGACGTATTGGAGAGGACTTCTCTTGTGTTATGTGTCTTCATAAATTCGCATACCGCGGGATCGTCCTGAGTCATATCGGTCTTATAGAAGTCAAGGAGCTTTGCAAAGGCAAAGAGGAGTGTCTCGGGCATCTTATTGAATCTCTTGATGTACTCGAGAATGGAAGGAAGAACTCTTACCTTGAACTTGGATACCGAGTTTAAGGAGATGGCGGAGAGATAATGCTTTATGTAGGGGTTGCCGAAGCGCTCTACTACGCTGTTGGCGTAAGCAAGAAGCTCGTCCTTTGGAAGATCAAGGGTGGGAACTATTTCCTCGAAAACGCACTTGCGAAGATGAGCGTTCATAGTGGGATCGTCGATGCAGGACTTAACTGTATCAAGGCCGGAAAGAAGAGCGTAAGGAACTAAAGAGGTATGAGCGCCGTTAAGAATTCTTACCTTTCTTGTGCGATACATCTCAAGCTTATCGGGTGTAATAATAACGTTGAGATCCGCGGAGGAGAAAGGAAGCTCACGGTCAAGATCGTAGTCTGTCTCGATTACCCAGAGATGGAAGAACTCAGAGGTATTTACCATGTTATCTTCATATCCGAGACCGAGATCCTCTCCACGGGGATATCCTGTGTTGATACGGTCAACGAGAGTGTTAGTGAATATGTTCTTTTCATTTACGAAGCTCTTGAAGCCTTCTTCGAGATTCCAGAGGTCTGCATACTGAAGTATGCACTTCTTTAAGTTATCACCGTTTCTGTCGATAAGCTCGCAGGGGAGGAAGATAAAGCCGTCAAGACCAAGCTCGTATCTTCTCTTAAGAAGGAGAGTTACCTTTGCGGGGAAGGTCTTTGGGGGCGCATCGGTTATCTTATCCTCAGAGGAGAAAACTATACCCGACTCGGTGGTATTGGAAACCACGAAGCGGAAATCGGGATTCTCGGCAAGGGCAAGATATGCACCGAAGTCCTCATAGGGCTTCACGCATCTTGAGATAACGTTAACTACGGTTTTGTCAACTCCCTCGACGCCTCTGATAACGTGGGTATATACGCAATCCTGAGCGGTGAGCATATCGCACATTCCCTGCTCTATGGGCTGAACAACTACCACGTTGCCGTTAAAATCGGAATTATCATTTACCTTCTGGAGCATCCAATCAACAAATCCGCGAAGGAATCCGCCTTCGCCAAACTGAATAACTCTTTCGGGTCTTATAGCTTTGGTTAATTTCATAGAAAAGTTTTCCTCCTAGAAAAAATTTTAGTATTTTATAGCTTTACACATTAATTATATATTTTTTTGATGTCAAATACCTTAATTTCTTTGACTTATGGGCAGTTTTTTTTAGAAGAAATCTTGATTTTTTTGATATTTTGTGCTATGATATATAAAAACGGAGAAAAAAGCTCCGCATTTCTCCACGGACGTGGCATAAACGAGGTTAAAAAAATGGCAATTCTCAAATTTCCCGACGACACAAGATTCAGAGTGAATATCACCACCAATTTCGGCGACGTTATGCACTCGCATCATTATCACGATTTTTATGAGATCTATTATATGATGAGCGGAAACTGCAACTACTTCATCGACGATAAGGTCTACGAGGTAATGCAGGGGGACGTGGTGCTTATCCCCAGCGGCGTTATTCACAGAACGAATTACTTAAGCGCCGAGCATACGAGAGTTCTCGTTGAATGCTCGGAGAATATGGTGCCGGATTCGGTTAAGAATTCCCTCTCGTCTATGCTCTACCTCTACAGAAATATGCCTATCAACAAGGAGTTCAATAATCTCTATAAAAAGCTTGATAAGGAAATGAACGATCCCGATGCCTATTCCTGCGAGGTGATACAGAATATAGTGTCAATGATGTTCTACACCCTGGCGAGAACCAAGAGCCTTACCAAGGACAATAAGCGCAAGAATAATATGATCGAGGACGTAGTTTCCTACGTAAAGGAGAATTTCAGCCAGCAAATCAATCTTTCCCAGGTGGCAAGAGATCACTTCATCAGCCAGGAGCATCTTTCGAGAACCTTCAAGAAGCATACAGGCTTTGGCTTTAACGAATACCTGACGCTGGTTCGCCTTCAGCACGCGGAGCAGCTGCTTAAGGGGGAGGAAAAGATGAGCATTTCCACTATTGCATATAGCTGCGGCTTTAACGACTCAAACTATTTCTCGGATAAATTCAAAAAAATGTACGGCATCTCTCCCCTGAAGTACAGTAAGGCGCACGAGGTGGAAAAAAACGAGGAATAACGATGATTTTGCCTGCGGCAAAAAATGAGAAATTTCTGTTTCGCAGAGCGAAACAAATGAGAAATTAGAAATGAGAAATGATAAATCCGAAAATAAATGACGGATGTAAAAGATAGTTATAAAACAAAAATAGAAAACGAGGTTGTCTCAGACGCAAGGGGTCAAGACAGCCTCGTTTGGTTTTTATAGGTCACCTACTATCGATTTTATAGATCACCCGATGTTTTTATAGATCACCTAATATTGACAGCGGCATTTCATGCCGAAGGTCATATACGGTTAGCTTACGTATATTATTCACTGTCACTGTCAGAGGGAGTTTCCTCCGATGAAGGCTCGACGGGAAGCTCGGGAGCGAGACCTACTACGTCCTCAACAGGCATAGTGAAGGCGATACCGCCGCCGGGGGTGTTAAGTCCTACGGCTTTATAGAGGGAATGAAGAATTTCGTTTTTGATGGAGGATTTGATAACCATCATAACGATCTCCTTCTCGGGGTGGATGGGAATATTGAAATGCTTCTCCGCCTCGGGATTGGCTGTTCCTCTGGCTCTGATAACCGTTCCGCCCTTGCAGCCAAGACTGCGGGCAACGTCCATAACCTCCTCGCTGTAGCCTGCGTTTACTATGCAAAATATTACTTCATATTCGTAGTTACTCATTTTTGTTACCTCACTTTTTGTTGGATAGGAACTGATAGATGGCGACGCCTATTGTGCTTTTCATAGGTACGGTGAAGGCTATTCCCTTTCCGCCCTTGACGGTTTTGAATTTTTCCTCAAGGGAGAAGAGAGCGTCCTTTACTCTGTCGCGGCGGATAACGCTGACGATCACGGCTTTATCGGAATCGGTGAGACCGAGAAGCTCAAGATGCTTTTCAGCGGCTGTTCCGTGTCCGAGAAGCACCATCTGCATATTTACCTCAAAGTTGCCAAGGAGGTCTATGTAAAACTCGGTTTTGTTTCTGTTTACTACAGTAAAGAGGAGCTGCATTTTATCGGGGGCTGACATTGAGCTGCCCGGCTCGCGCTTTGCTTTGCTTTTGATAGAATATTTCTTTGCCATAATGCTCTCCTTTCTTTACATAAAGTCGATGATCTGCTCATCGTCTGCGGCGAGGATGCGCGCCATTGCCATACGCTTCTCGATATTAGCCTGAAGGACAGACTTGAAGCCGAGGAGCTGAATGGTGATAAGAGGCGCCATTGCTACCATTGCTACGATGCCGAATGCATCGGTGAGTATCTTATCCGCACCCTGAAGATTATAGCACACGCCTACCGCAAAGGGGAGAATGAAGCTGGAGGTCAGAGGACCGCTGGCTACTCCGCCCGAGTCAAAGGCTATAGCTGTATAGAGACCGGGCACGAAGAATGACAGGGTCAGGGAGATAAGATAGCCCGGAATAAGGTAATATAAAAGATTGAAATCAAGGACTATACGAAGAATCGAAAGTCCGATGGAAAGACCTACGCCGATGGAAAGGGCGATCATCATTGATTTTCTTGAAACGCCACCCTCGGTGATGTCCTCAACCTGCTTATTGAGAACGTGTACGGCGGGCTCGGCGAGAACTACCACCATACCTATGATGAAAGCAAAGATTATTACCACCACGGGGCGCTCAGAGAGCATTAAGCCGAGGCGATAGCCGATGGGCATAAAACCGATCTTAACCGCTGAGAGAAAGATAACAAGGCCGAGGAATGTGTAGGAGATACCGATAAGGATCTGATATATTTTGCTCTTCGGAAGCTTCAGGCACACGTACTGAAGAATGAAGAAGAATATTACCATAAGGCCGAGGGCAAGGGCTACCTCCTTCACCGTTTCGAGAAGCACGTGAATGATGTCGCCGAAGGCATTGTTCATCTCATACTCGGGGGTGAAGGATGCCCTGCCACCGTCCGAGGTGCATCCGAGGATAAGCACCGCCAGCATAGGGCCTACCGAGCAAAGAGAGATGAGACCGAAGGAGTTTTCATTTGCATTTTTACCGCCGACGGTTGATGCGATACCTACGCCGAGGGCCATAATGAAGGGGACTGTGATAGGGCCTGTGGTTACTCCGCCTGAATCAAAGGCAAGAGGAATGAGATCCTCGCCGCCCATAACGATGAGAAGAGTTGCAAACATAAAGAGGAGCATATAGAAGTATAAAAGCAGGGACGAGATAGGCTTATGGGTGACGATCTTGATCACGCCGATGACGAGGAAGATACCTACGCCGATGCCTACCGTGAGAATAAGAGTAAGCTTTTCTATTCCCACCGATTTAACCTGATCCGCAAGCACGGCGAGATCGGGCTCTGCTACCGTGATAAGCACGCCCATTGCAAGGGCGACGCCGAGAAGCACCGAGATTTTTTTAAGCCCCGTAAGACCTGCGCCCATATATTCTCCCATAGGAGTCATAGCCAGATCTGCGCCGAGATTAAAGAGGCTTATTCCAAAAATTAAAAAGGCGGCAGACACCAAAAAGGTTATGATCTCCTCCGCGGAAAAGTCCGCTAAACCAACTAAATCAAGAAGAAAAACGATGCCTACTACAGGTAAAACAGACACCGCGGATTCCTTCAGCTTTCCGAGTAAAACTGTCCTCAACGACAATACCTCCCCATTCTAAAAAACGTTTTTTATATTATAACATATAATATAATTTTTTTCAATATGCTACGGGATTTTTTTGTGATTTTTTGAAGGAAAATTTACCGTTTCTTAAGCGGTATCGTTTTTTTCGTTTCGTGCGTTGATTTTTTCCCTTTTTTGTGATAAAATATCAAAAACAGGAGTTTTCCCACCGAATTTACATAAATTCAACTGATAGTTGATATGGTTTAGGGCTAATTCAACCGACGGTCGCTTCACAAGGAGACTGTTTTGGTGTAAAATGTAACTGAAGCTGGAGCTTACTCAAGAAAAGGACGGATATATTTATGAAAGAAACTGTAGGAAAAAGAATATCATCGGCAAGGCGCGAGCTTTCCCTGACCCAAGAGGGGCTAGCGGAGGCAATGGGTGTTTCAGCGCAGGCGGTGAGCAAATGGGAGAACGATATTTCCTGCCCCGACATCAGCCTGATACCAAAGCTGGCAAAGACTCTCGGAATGACTACTGACGAGCTGCTTTCGGGCAAGGAGGAGGCTCCTGCCGCCACCGTTGTTCCCGAGGAGAAAAGAAAGGATTTCGATAAGATGATGCTTCGTATATACGTGCTGTCAAGCGACGGAGACAAGGTCAAGGTAAATCTGCCTCTGCCCCTTATCAAGGTGCTTATCGCTTCGGGAGCGAATATAGATATCGGCAACGCCAAGTTAGACAACGTTAATATCGATTGGAACAATATTATAAGTATGGTGGAGCACGGCGTTATCGGCAAGATTGTGGAGATTGAATCGGCAGATGGCGATACCGTACAAATAGTGGTGGAATAATGAGGATCAGGATAACGTCAGACGGAAAAACTACGAGTCTCCTGTTCCCTACATCACTCATTCTGAATCCCATCAGCTTCAGCCTTACAAGAGGTACTATAAGGATAGATAACGTAGGTATCTCGGGGCTGAAGGCGAAGGACGTATCGAAGATCTTGAAGGTGATAAAAAACTATAAAAAGGAAAATCCCGATTGGAATCTCTTGGAAATTGAATCAGCTAACGGAGACGGAGTTGTTATTAAGCTATAAAAGAAAATGCAGGACAAAAAATTTGTCCTGCATTTTTGTTTATGATATAGATTTTTTCGGTTCTATAATAAATGTTGGGGTGGGGCTCAACATTTTGAAAAAAATTTTAAAAAAGACGAGCATAATGATTAAAAATCTGTTAGAATAGAGTTACCACACACCAATCGAACGGAGGTTAATCATTATGCTCGCTTATAATTATACACAAGAAATACTCAATTTGCAAGATGTAAAGGTAGAAAAAGTTGAAAATTTTGAAAAAATTCAAAGAATTCACATAAAACTCGGACAAAAGGTGGTTAATTGTCCGAGCTGCAACACACA
>JAZTXP010000003.1:0-3931 GCA_045636465.1 Eubacteriales bacterium | reverse complement strand
GCATATCATCCGCTTGAAAAGCGGCATATCATCCGCTTGAAAAGCGGCATATCATCCGCTTGAAAAGCGGCATATCATCCGTCAAAACGAGTATATCTCGTTTTTGACGAGTATATCATCAATCCCGGCGGGATTGTATATCATCTCGCCTTTGGCGAGTATATCATCAATGCGGAGCATTGTATATTATTTCTTAATCAAAGAAATAATCCTCTCTCTATACTTCGCGAAATATACTCTTAAGAGTGTGCGAAGGAAGATATCGTACAATACGAATGCCACGTTAAGGAGCGCCCAGAACAGCACTCGCATCCATACTCCCTCGTCCTCAAAGAATGGAATGCCCAGAAGCTTCTCCATAGCGAGGGCGAGAAGTCCCACCACCGCATTTATATACACAAGCTTCACCGGCCACCAGGACCACCTGGGGAGCTTTTCTATATAAGCCTTCAATATGGGATAAATTCCGAAGATGAGAAGGTATTCTATCCAAAGGGCACTGCCGGGGTAGATGAGGGCGGTTATAAGGCTCGTGCAGAGCCATACCAGCCAATGATAGGGCTTGCCGATCTCCACAAAAACGAACACCACAATAAGCGATGCGATTGCGCCCACCGTCAGGTCAAGTGTTTCGATCACCGCGCCGAGAAGCATAATTACCACTCCCAGGGCGGTGAGCATTGCCGAGAGTGTTATCTTTTTCGTATCTTTCATAGGCAAGGAATAAGGTCACCGCCAAGGCATTCGCAAAGGCAGTCCATACATATCAGATTTGAGCAAACGTTACAAACGTCAACCTCATTGGTTCTTCGGTAGCTTCTGCCGCCGTAGTAGGTGCTGCCGTAGGTGCTTGCGCCGTAGTTGAACATCTCCTTGGCCTTCTGGTATTCCATATTGCCCGGCTCCATCTCGCAGGCTACCTCCAATTCGCGCATAGCATCGTTAACTCTGCCCTGCTTCATAAGTATAACGCTGTAAAGGTAGTGCCACTCGCCAACTCTTTCTCCCTCGGGCATACCGAGAAGATTGCGGGCAGCCTCGTTGAAGCGGCGGGAATTTATCATGCGGCGAATGTCGGCAAAGGTGGCGGTAGTGCTTCCCTCTCCGCTATAGGATTCATAGTAGGTTCCCTTGCCGGTATAGGCTCTGCCACCTGCCTGTCGGGTGCGCTGGATCTCGTCGTAAGCCGAGTTTATCTCCTGCATTTTTTCGTTGGCAAGATCCTTCAAGGGATTATCCTCGCCGTAGTTATCCGGGTGATACTTTCTGGCGAGATTTCTGTAAGCTGTTTTAATTTCCTCATCGGTGGCGTTTCTGGATACGCCGAGGACTGTATAAGGGTCTCTCAATTTATTTCTCCATTCTCAGATTTTTCCTCGGGCCCGTCAAGGAAGGCTATCCTCTTCGGCAGGCCAAGGTAAATGATATTTTTTAGAATATTTTCAATAGTTTCTCTGTTATCGAAGGGCATAAGATCAAGGGCGCGCTCAATATTCTTGCATTCGTGGATAAGGGCGCACTTGATGGTGGCCTTGTTCTCGGGCGTCAGATCCTTGCCTCCGTAGAGAACCACGTAAGGATTATAGCTTCCGCATTTTCTGTCCTTGTAGTAATCCTCTGCCGCATCTGCCGCATAAATAAATCTGCCAAGGGCGCTGCCGCATTCGTAGGTCACGACTCTGTCGCTCCCTTCGAGGCCGAAGGCGAATATCTCGCCGAGAAGCTCTCCGAAAAGCCTTGCGGGAAGGTCAACGCTGTCGGTCTTATTATTTTCAAGCTCGCTTATGGCGGAAAGCTTCTCCTTTGCTATAGCGGAAAGCCGGCTTAAGCCGGAGAGGGTGACTGCGTGGGAGGTTATGGGGCTAACCGCATTGGCAAGAACTCGCTTTCTTAAGCCCTCGTCGGCAATGTCGTCCTCCACCTTGTGATGGGTGAGAATAGCAAATGCCTTCGCCGTGTATATAAGCGCATCGTTTTCCTTCAGCATCGCCCGCTTTTTGACGGGGTGAACGATACAGCGGCACTTTTCCGCGTCGATCTGCTCCTTCGGGATATAAAGCATCCTCACAAGAGCCAAAAATACACTGTCATAGGAGAGAGTTATTCTGGATAGCGAGCCGGTGTGATCCCTCATAGCTCGGCAGACACCGCAATAGGTGGCGCGGTAAAAATCGTATTCCTTAACCAAAAGCTCAGGCACGTGCGGCTTTACGTAACCAAACATATCTTTCTCCTTTCTTTTCCTAAGGCTCCCTTGTGTAAAGGGAGCTGTCACCATTAGGTGACTGAGGGATTGTTCCCTTGTGTAAAGGGAGCTGTCACCATTAGGTGACTGAGGGATTGTTCCCTTGTGTAAAGGGAGGCTTAAAATTTATTTTCCGCAAGGCAGATTTATACTCACAAAGCAGACTTCACTTTATCAATCAACTTCACTTTCGCCACGGCAAAAGCTTTACTGTGCTCCGGCACAGCTTCACTACGTATAGCGCAATCTCACTTTCGCAGAGCGAAAACTTCACATTATATGTATTATACCACAAACATTTTGGATTTGGTAGTCCAAATTGAAAAATTTCAAAAATAATTTACATAAAGTATTTATTTACGCGTGGGCGCGCCCCATATTACTTAAAAATATGAGAGATTTTGCTTTTTGGGACAAAAACTTTTTAAAAACCTCTTGACTTTTTTTGACGGATGCTTTATAATACAGTGTACGGCTTTGGAGTCGTAGCCTAAACTGCGCCCATTTGCCAAAAAGGAGGTATAACGATGAAGCTTGATTTAAGACCGTTACTAGCCGGTGACAGACTGCTTGAAATCGATTATGAGCTGCCTATCGTTGTTGACTCCGAGGACATCGGAAGCTTTCTTTACGGTGTCGGTTTTCCTTCTCCCATGAAGGTTAAGGGTGATATTACCAACACTGCCGGTTACATGAGGATGAACCTCTGCGTGTCGCTGCTCTACCAGGCGGAATGCGCAAGATGCCTCACAAATGTTGACGGCGAGTTCGCCTTTAGTCTTGAGAAAACCGTCGCTCCAAGAGAATTGCTCGAGGGTCTTGATGAAGATAAAATAGACGATTATGCTATTATCGAGGACGGCTTCCTCGACGTGGATCAACAGATCTACGATCAGCTGGAGATGGAGTTCCCCTCCAGATTCCTCTGCCACGAGGATTGTAAGGGACTCTGCCAAAGATGCGGAAGGAATCTTAACGAGATTGATGGCGATTGCGACTGCGCTAAGGACGAAATCGATCCCCGCTTAGCTCCCCTCAAGAAGATTCTGGAAGAAATGAAAAAGAACGAAAATAAAAATTAAAATAACATAGAGATATGCCGTGAGGCAGCTCATTTTCAGGAGGTAAACAACAATGGCAGTACCAAAGAGAAAAACTTCTCATGCGAGAAAGATGAAGAGACGTTCAAGCGTTTGGAAGCTTGCAACACCCACAAACATCGTTAAGTGCCCTCAGTGCGGCGAGCCTATCCTTGCATACCGCGTTTGCAACAACTGCGGCTACTACAAGGGCGTAGAGATCGTTTCCAAGACAGAGAGCGAAGCAAAGTAATTTTTGCGAGAGCTTAACTAAAAAGAGTGCCGTGCAAAAGCGCATAGGCGCTCTTTTTTTATCCGCATTTGCGGATAAAAAAAGTTTGAGCGAGGTGCAATCTCATTTGACTGCGAGTCAACATCATTTACGGCTCTGCCGTAACATTATTGATGTGAAATTCCTCTACCAAAACAAAAAACCGACCACAAGGGTCGGTTTCTTGTTTTGGTGGGGGAAGCTGGATTCGGACCAGCGAAGTCAGTGACAACAGATTTACAGTCTGCCCCCTTTGGCCGCTCGGGAATTCCCCCTGGAGCTGGTGATCGGAGTCGAACCAACAACCTGCTGATTACAAATCAGCTGCTCTGCCAT
>JAZTXP010000002.1:0-17212 GCA_045636465.1 Eubacteriales bacterium | reverse complement strand
AGTATCGCAGTCTGCGTCTACCCAAGTGTGCTCTGTGCAAAGGCATTCGTCGCATCTGTCGCAACGGTTGTTAGCGTCTTCATCGGTGTGTCCGAGCTTTGGAACGGGTTCTGTGTATGTATGAGCAGTATTATGAGCACATGTATATGTCTTAACGCCTGCCTCTGTACATGTGGGCTTGGTTGTTACAACGCCCTCGTAGCTATGAGCATCAGCATCAACAGGAACGATCTCTGTATAAGATTCACCGCATTCACAAGTGAATGTCTTAAGACCTTCGGTAGTACATGTAGCAGCGGTTACAGATTCAGTGTAGCTATGCTCATGAACGAAGGGGTACTTTACCCATTCGCCTGCGCCATTATCCCAAGTATCATCTGCAACAACGTAGCAGTTGGTATCGTCTGTGGGAACGGTGAGGTCTGATGTCTGGTTCCACTTGTTATCCCAATTATTATCGGTAGTACCGGGATTCATACGGCAGAAGATTATGTTGGTATAACCCTCGTAAATGCCTGCTTCCCAAACACCGTCGCCATCCTCGTCAGTCATGCTTACCCATGCATTGCCTGCATCGTTCCACATGTAAACTGCGAAGCGTGCATCGGACTGCTTCCAGTTATCGTTAGGAACAAGGTAGAGAGTAACCGCAACCTCGGGAACATCGGGTATTTCCTCGCCGTCCTTAGTATATGTAACGGAATTATCGGAAACGTGGTAAGTGATAACGTAAGTTCCTGCGCCAACGGTAATGTTGTTACCGCTTATTCCGAACCAAGCCTCGTTTACCTTGTTATAAACCTTGAATTCTGTTGTACCTTCGAATGTAACCTCAATTGTCCAGGTAGCCTTATCTTCGGACTCGGTCATCTTATAATTGTCGGAGAGTACCCAATCGGCAAGGAAGGAGCCTCTGAGATACATTTCGTGAGTTACAGTACCTTCAGTTATTTCGGATTCAATAGCTATCTCGCCGGTAGCAACCGTGTAGGTTACAACGTGTGTTCCGGGAACAAGAGAGATATCCTGACCGTTAATGCCGATGTATCTGTCCTCTCCGGTGAATCCGAAAGCATTGTTATAAAGCTTGAAGGATGCGCCCTGAGTAAGAACAAGTGTTCCGGTCCAGGTAGCACCGTCAGAGCTCTCTGTGAGATGCCATTCGGGTGTAAGTGCTGTTGTCAAGCTCCAGTTATCGGTCATAGAACCGATGAAGTACATATCATGTGTACGCTCAAGCTTATCAACTGTGCCGGTTTCTGTTTCTCCGCAAACGGAGCAGGTACGCACCTTAACGCCTGCCGCCTCGTATGTGGGCTCAACGGTAACCTGCCATTCGCCCCATGCGTGGCCGAGAGCGGGAATAACCTCTTGCTCTACTACGATAGCGCCGCACATTTCGTTAGCGCACTTTTCTCCGTCTGTAAGACCTGCAGCTGTGCAGGTAGCAGCCTTGCCGGGAACAACCACTGTGTTAGTGTGTCGGCAAGTAACGTCGCGCTCAAATCCGCAAACGTTACAGTCAGCGTCAAGCTCGTTATCGTATGTATGAGCCTTAATGGGAGTTTCTGTCTGAGCAACTAAGGTAGTGCCGCAAACAGAGCATTTAGAACCTGCTGTGAGACCTGTGGTTGTGCAGGTAGCCTCAACAGCGGGAACTGTTTCGGGTGTATGATTTGTTGTAGGAACTATTTCCTGCGCCTTAAGAACTGTTCCACAAACGTCACAATGCGCGCCTTCAGTGAGACCTGTGGTGGTGCAGGTAGGATCAACAGCAGCATCTCTTGCCACTACGTGCTCCTTGGTAGTTCCGTATTCCTCACCGCAAATCTGACAAACAGGCTTTTCGGTGCAGGTTGCCGTTCCGCCGGAGTGAACGTGATCTATCCACTTAGCGTAAAGGGTCAGTGCGGAATTAACCTTATCGGTTTCGAAATTCCAAGGTGTGGTAAGATCCTTGTCGGCGAACCAACCGTCAAAGGTATCATAACCTCTCTTAGGGTCTGCGGGTCTCGTGAGAAGACCGTCGCGTTTAACAACAACGGGAGCAATAGCATCTGCGCCATTAGTCTCGAAGTTTACAGTATACTCGTTTGGCGGAAGCTGCTCGAAAAATACGTCGCAAGCACATAACGCCAGTACTGATACGATCAAAATGACCAACAGTGTGAGTAATCGTTTTTTCATATTGTTCTCCTTAAAAAAATTTTAATAAATGGGAAGCAAGACGAAAAATGCGCGCACGTCCGCTCCCTAATTTACCGCGTATATTATATAACTTCGCTATATTTTTGTCAATACACTTTTTAAAAAATTGACATTTTGCACAAACAACTTTGGTAAAAGTGTCGAAAAGAAATTTGTTAAATTGCGTACAAAAAGAAGAAAAAGTCAAATATCTTAAAATATTTCGCTCGCCCACCCGTTGCGAGAAAGGGTGAGCGAGCGCGAAAATGAATAATTATAATAGGGAAGATTTAATCGGCGAAAAAAAATAATCCACAGCGACAGGGGGGGAAGACAGGAAAGCGAGAATATCCGGAGAAGGCGAGAGGATTAAAAGTCAGTATGCAAGAGTCAAAAGAGAGAAAAGAAATCATATGATTCAAGGCAACTGGGAGAGGAATGTCAGACTGTCTTATAATAACGGCAAGGTCAAATCAACTAAAATATTTTCACGTACTAAGATCGGTCTTTTGCAGTTGCATGCCGCATTTTCACTATGTTTGCCTATATTACCTTCGAATTTTTGGATGTAAAAACCCCCTCTTTAGTGTATCTCGAAAATTTCGAGTGTTCACTACAAGGAGGGGGAATAACGTCTGGCCGTGGATTAACAAATTGCTTCAAGCTGATCAATCGCATCTCCGGGATAGGACAGCATTGCCGATTAAAGTTATTTGCAATATTAAACTTGAGGAGGAGAAGTTGAGGAGAGAAGGGGTGATAACTAAAAGGAGATGATCTTTTTGACCATTGTAAAGGTAATCGGCAATGCTGATTTTGCAATGTAAAAAGAAATTTGCCGAGGAGGCGCTGAGAATATAGGAGAAAAAAACTCATCGCCGCCTCGGCGGTAGATATAAGGGGAGAAGGAGAGAAGCCTCCGCCTCATATCCGTGGCGCAAGGGAATATAGGAGAGATCTCCCTTGCGCCTTGGGCGTTTAAACCAAAAAACAAGAAAGAAAGGAGAAGTAAAAACAAATTTATTCGATTTGCTTTCTTCGCTTATATTCTAGCATACAATTGTGAACAGAGTTTTAAGAAATTATGAAAGTATCTTGAAATATTCTTAAAAATTATTAGGACAGTGTCAAAAAATGTCAGAAAACTCAAGCTGCCTTCAAAATGCTTTTTCGTATTTTGATAAAATATATTTTTGCTTGGGTTTTGTGAAAAAACAGCTCAAAAGTAAATATAAGTTGTCAAAATTCCTGTTTTTTCAACAAGATCGCAAATGCATCATTTATATTAGCGATTGGATTTTTCGCAAATGACTTGAAAAGCCAAGGTTTTTTCAACAAAAAAATAATCTTCCTAAATTTTAGATTAAATCTAAAAAAAATTCGTAAAAATATTTTTCGAAGCTAAAAACTTCTTAATAAATTAGTGAAAAACTATTGAAAAAGGCGTTGTGTTATGATATAATAGAGACACTGCATAGTCTCTAAATACAAAAAAAGAAAGGATAAAAAATGGATAATTCCTTTATATTTGCAATCAATGCCGTTTCCCCCATACTTTTGACCGTGGTGATCGGCTATATATTAAAGAAAGCGACCTTGCTTACGGCAGATCTGGCCAAAGCAATAAATAGGCTGGTATTCCGCGTATTTTTGCCGGTAATGCTTTTCAACAATATTTATAAAATTTCCGATCTGGGAAGCTTCCGTCCCGGATACATAATTTACTGTGTAGTTGCGGTTGCCTTGATATTTGCTCTCACATTAGTTTTTGTTATTTTCTTTACCAAGGATCAGAAAAAGCGGGCATCCCTTCTTCAAGGCTCCTTCAGAGCTAATTATGCTCTCATAGGAATCCCTCTTGCCGAAGCCTTGTTCGGGGCAGAAGGCGTAGCGGTAGCATCAATTCTTTCGGCATTTACTATCCCTACCTTTAATATATTCGCGGTTATCAGTCTTTCCATCTTCCGCGAAGGCGGCGAAAAGCCCAGCGTAAAGAAAATTCTCCTCGGTATCGTGAAAAATCCCCTTATTCAAGGCGTTGCCGCAGGCGCAGTTGCCCTTCTAATAAGGGCTATGTTTGTTAAATTTGGCATAGAATTCCGTTTAACCGATATCGAGCCCGCCTACAAGGTCATCACTTGGATTACAAATCTCGCAACTCCCTTGTCTCTTCTCGTTTTAGGCGCGCAGTTCGAGTTTTCAGCAGTTGCATCCCTTAAGCGAGAGATAATCAGCGGTGTAGTTATCAGAAATCTCATTGTTCCAACCCTTGGCCTTGGCATTGCGTATCTTTGCTGTAAGGGCTTCGGCGGAGCGGAGTTTGCCTCTCTCGTAGCAGTTTTCGCTACCCCAATCGCGGTATCCAGCGTTCCGATGGCGCAGGAAATGGATGCAGACGTAACCCTTTCGGGTCAGCTTGTGGTTTGGTCAACCGTATTTTCGGCATTTTCCGTCTTCTTCGCCTCAATGATCCTTCATGCCCTGGGGGTATTTGCCTAACGGAGTCAATATTGCATCAGAACTGATCATAATTCAATAAAAAAACAGATACGTCTCCGGATAAATTCGTATCTGTTTTTTTATGCGCATTTTTGCATTGAAATATTCAACTTTCGAGGCCGAGTGCCATCGAGAAGAAATACCTAAGTCCCATTTCGGTATCGGTGGTAAGAGTGGGATTTTTCATATCGTAGTAATATTCTCCTGTTTTTATATCTTTCGAAAGTCTGTCAAGAGGGAATCCTTCAACCGCCCTTTCGTGAGGAACGGAGGAGAGAATAAACGGCTCGGTAGCAATGGATATATCCATGCTCTTATAGTGTGTCTCTTCGTCCAAGATCAGATAAATAGCATTCATATATCTGCCGATAATATTGCCGCCGTGTTTTGCCGAGATCGCGGCGTAATGCTCGGTCATCTCTTTATCCGAAAGCTCTCGTCCATTAATTCTTCTTACGTGAATGCCCGGTTGCTCATCATCGGGTAGTCCCTCAAAATAAAGCCCCGAGTCGCAGGAGAAAACAGGCATTCGAAAGGCATCAAAATAAGCCCTCGCCTTTATCTCTGCATTCTCTAAAGGTGTGTTCCCGCCCTCGTCCACCTCGGGAATTTCCGTTCCAAGCTCTCCGAGTCCTATGATTTCAATCCCCAGAGGGGCCACCGCCTGTCTCATTAGATTTAGTTTTGCTTTGTTAGTTGTTCCATATAAAATTTTCATTTTTGTTATGCTGATTTTTGCTAAAAACACTTAAATATGTAAATAATCATAGTCAAAATACCTATTAATCACAAGATTATTAATAAAAACACAAAATTTATTCTATAAAGAAATCATAAACATCTACATTAAATTGAGGCAACTCTTCATAAGCTGCGTGCCCGAGCCCGTCGTAAATAATAGCATCGCATCCAATCTTCGTCGCAAGTTCTTCTGCCGCATCCGAGCCGACAATTTTATCTTTTTCGCCGCCAATGATAAGAGCCTTGCATTTTATTTTTTCAAGCTCATCGTATGCATTGCAGGTGAGGCAGGATTTTGCCAGATTAATAAATCTTTCCCTATCCTTAGGCTTCTGCAAAACGGTCAGAATAGGGAGGAGTGGACGGTATTTTTTCATATATTTTTCGGAGTACATTTTCTCCGCCATATCAGAAACAAGGGCTTTGTAATCGTCATTTTCAGTAAGCGATATCCAGTTATTTATAACCGATATAATCGTCTCGTTATTTCTCGAAGCGGTAACTGCAAGCACCATTTTTTCCACAAGATCGGGTCTGTCTATAGCTAAATACTGTCCAATCATTCCGCCTTGGGAAACACCTAAAACACAGGCGCCTTTCAGCCTTAGGGCATCCATCGCCTCTGCCACGTCGGCGGCCATTTCTCTTACGGTTGTTTTATCTGTAACAGTAGGTCTTCTATCGAATATATATACTCTGAAATTACGCATAAATATTCGGTACATCAGCGCAAGACCAAGCCCCGAACCCTTTATGCCTCTTGTGTTCAGTCCTTGTAGCATGATGAGTGGTCGCTCGCCATTACCGAAAGCTATATAGTCTACCTCGCCGGAGGAAAGCTTGATTTTGTCTTCCTTAATGTTAAATAGCATAATTTTACCCCTTCTTAAATTCGTAGAGCTTGTAGAGTTTGCTCGCCATTTTTCCTGCGTAAAGCTTCTTAAATATCTTTTTCTCCATCCCTTGAAGCTCATTAACCAAGTCTTCGGGCGTCATTTCCCCTTCGCCGAGATAGGAAAGGGAAGTGCCACGTGCTATACCTTCGGGATCATCAATGCCATACACGGTAGTAACCCCCACGTCGTTGATGGGGTTCTTGATCTTTGACATCTTCGCCGCAAAGCAGGAGTACGCATCCATCAGTAAAGCCACCTTGGAAAATCTCTTTCCAATAGCATCAAGAAGGCTTTTTACCTCTTCGCCCTGAAGATACATACTGATACCTTCCATTACAACTATTGCGCTATCTCCGGGAATTGATGAAAGCCATCCGGGCTCTCTCGCATCACCCTCCAGCATCACGTATCCGTCGCCTTCGGTGAAGTATTTTTTTCTTTCGAGGATAACCTCGGGGAAATCCACGTCAAACCAAGGGTGTCCCCCATTTTCCACGCGAGTAATTCTTCCGTCCATGCCGCAGCCAATATGTATAACTGTAGCTTTTTCATCCTCATCCATTTTTGCCTTCACCCATCTGTCAAATACCATAGATCTGATTCCCATATAGTATGCTAGCCACTTGGATTTGGATTTTCCCTTCAGCAGAAATCCCTCTGCATCCCATATTTCCTCAGCCATCTTATCCTTAAGAATAATATTCTTCTTGCTGACGTATGACTTGCCAAACAAGGGAATATATAAAGTTTTATTTATATTGTTCATGCTTTTTCTCCTTATATTTCTTAATTTTTCTGCCATTTATATTAGAGATTTCTTATCATCTCCTCCGCATCCTGAAGTATCCTTCGCGAGTCCTCAAAGGTGATGATCCTCATTGCCTCATCGTAGGGCACAAATCTCGCCTCGCTGACCTCTCGCCTCTGTGGAATAATATTGTCCTTTATACATCTGCCGAGAAAGTACACAACCTCTTTTGATACGTTCTTCTTGCTCGGAATAATATATTCCATCTCCCTACGGAATCCTGATACTATTTCTACCTCGACATTTGTTTCTTCCTTAAGCTCGCGAATAGCAGTTTCTATCTCGCTCTCGCCTTCCTCAACGTGGCCCTTAGGAAATCCAACATCACCGTTATATGCAGTAATAAGTAAATAACAATTTACATTTTTCAGGGTTTTATAAGCAACAACCCCGCAGGATTTTTCTCTTCTCATTTTTCGATTCCATTCGTTTTTTAGTTAAATTCACACAGTTTGATTTTTGCCAAGTCGCATAAAATATTAAAAAATTCCCTTGTTATACTTGAAAATAGCGTAGAAGCATATTACCATTGCAACAACCACTCCTCCGGTCATGACAATCGTTCCAACGGTTGAGAGTGCTGTAACACCGACTAGCTCGGCAAGATATTGCGTCGCGCCGAAAATCATCGTAGAGATAGCCGCAATAATCGTTCCCGCGCCCATCAATCTTCCATAGGGAAGAATGTCTTCCTCTCTGACTCTGTGTCTGTGATATCTGTGTATAAAATCAATGTTTCCCTTGGTATTAAGGATTCCTATCATCAAAAGAAAAACGCCTAACGCTTCTATAATCAAAAGATCTTTCATTTTTTCTCCTTAATCAACTTATATATTTTTCAAAAATTCATCCGCCTCATCTCTTGACTTAAAAACGATTATTTTTTTCGCATTTTCATATCTTCCGAGTATCTCATATATCTCCGGTAAAACCCTATCCCTGAAGCCTTCGATTTCCTCCTTGAACTTCGGATCAAGCTCGCTCTCCGTCCAGGGAATATCCGCCCTCACCATTCCAACTCGCGCCATAGCTCCCTCGAGACAAACCTCTGTTGGCAAATCAAAGAGTATAACCGTATCGCAAGCTTTAACACGCATCTCCACAGTTCTTCTGTAATTACCGTCAATAATCCACTCCTCGGTAGCGAAGATATCCTCTTGAACCTCATCAAATTTCTCTCTCGAAATATGTGTTTTATCAGGCTTATGCCATATAGCATCCAGATGATATAGAGGCATTCCTGTCGCTTCAGCTAACCTTTTTGCGAAGGTGGTCTTTCCCGATCCCGGACAACCGATTACAATAACCTTTTTCATAGCCCCTCCAAAAGTATTTTACAATATTATACCATAAAGCAATTAAATTGTAAATACCTTATTGAAACTTGATTTTTCTCTCATACTGTGTTATAATTAGTTAAAATAAAAGCAAAGGAGGCTCTGCTATGCGAAGAGAATACGGCAACGGTTACTACGAGGGCGAATTCAACGAAGACGACGAGCGCCATGGCTGGGGCATCTATTACTTCAATGACGGCAACCGTTACGAGGGCGAATGGAAAAACGGCAACCGCGAAGGCAAGGGCAAAATGTTCTTTGCGAGCGGCAACGTCTACGACGGTGAATGGAAGGATAATACCCGTCATGGAAAAGGAAGATTCACCTGGCATAACGGAGACCGCTACGATGGCGAGTGGCGAAACGGTATGCGCGAGGGTTACGGAAAAATCCTTTCCAAAAGCGGAGACTGCTACGAGGGTGAATGGAAAAACAACCTTCGCCACGGCAAGGGCATATTTACCTGGGCTGACGGCGACAGATATGAAGGCGAATTTCAAAACGGCGAGGCAAATGGCTACGGTGTAAGATATTCCTCTGAAAAATACGAAAAATACGAAGGCTATTGGAAGGATGGCGAAAGGTGCGGCAGGGGTGTCATATACCTCCTTGACGGCGCTGTCTATGACGGCGAATGGCAGGATGACCTCTGGCACGGAGCAGGGAAGCTATATTATGCCAACGGCGATATCTATGAGGGCGAATTCAGCAAAGGTAGCTTTGAAGGCCATGGAATAGTCTACTTTAACGAGAACGAGGAGATCGAGGGCGAGTGGAAGGATGGAAATCTTTGTGGCCACGGAGTTCACTATGCAGATAATGAAAAGGTCTATGATGGCGAATATCGGAATGACTTGCGCCACGGAGAGGGAATAGCGATCCTTGAAGAGGACGTCAGATTCGAAGGAGTATACAAAGAGGGTATGCTAGACCACGGAACACTCTACATCGGAGATAGCAGATATGAAGGCTCATTCAAGAATAATCTGTTTGACGGAAACGGAGTTTTCACTAGGGCAAACGGCGAAAAATATGAGGGCGAGTATTCTGAAGGACGTTATTCGGGTCAAGGTATTCTCAGCTTCGCAAATGGCAACGTATACGTAGGAAGCTTCTTTGACGGTCTCGAGGATGGCCACGGAATAATGTATTATGCCGACGGAAGAAGATTCGAAGGCGAATTTTCAGAGGGATACCCCACAACAAACGGTACGCTTTACGATTCCCAAGGAATCCTCATAACTCCCGACGTTAGTGAAGAGCCTTGATCTTAAATCCGTAAAACAAAAAATACAAACGATAAATAATAAAATCACAAAAAACAAGTGACTGCAGATTAGCCTACGGTCACTTGTTTTGTTTAATGTTTTATAAGAACCTCTTTGTGAAGAAGGTTACAGAATAACCTTTGCTTTTTTGGGATTAGACTCGTTAAATTCAACCTTTACCTCGCTTCCAACTGCGGGAACGTCCTTGCCTGCGTTAATCCATTTGAGTTTTTTGTAAGTAACACCGTCAACAATGTACTCTACCTTGATAATGTAAGGGAATTCAGCTCCGTCAAGAGCCCCCATTCTGATAGCCTTTCTATTAACCTTCAGCCACCACTGTTTTGCCGCAGATACAACTCTTCCGCTGACTTGCTTTGTCATTTTTTTTCTTTCCTTTCCTTTGGTTAATATAAGCTTATACTGAAAAAGTCGTTATATTTTTTAATTTCATTTTTTATAAATTCGGCATCGGTATCCGATAATTTTTCAAGGTACATCTCCGCGCCGTAATGGTCGAAAAAACCTTGTGACCATTTTTTCTTTTTTATACAATCAGTAATAAAAACATTATAGATTCAATAAAGATATTAAATTCTCTTTTGTATAGCCTCTATAATTTCCTCCTCGGCTTTATTACCGTATCCATAAAGCATAAAAGTGATTTTTCTGCCGTCTGTCAACCTTAGCGTATGATGGAAACAGTCGCCTGTAAATATTTTATTTCCTTTGAAAAATTTGCTTTCAAGAGAGGCTATCTCGTTCATTTCAATAACAGTTCTTTTGATGGCAATCTTGCCGTCATTGTCTATTATTCCTCTGGGAAAGTTAATCTTTTTCTCATCTATCTCCAGCCATCTGCTTCTCTCTGCGAAAAAGCACATTAGAAAGAGAGCAGCCATCATACCTCCGCCCGTAATAATCCCAACCTGCAATGCTATATCAGGATGATTGGTTATGACAAGAATAATTCCGGTTATTAATATGAGTATGCAAATAACACTCATCAAAAAAAATCCCTTTACACTCTTTGATACGTATCTCTTCATTGTTTTTCTCCTTTAATATAAATTTATACTGAAGGACTCGGGGTACTTGCCGATCTCGTTTTTGATAAAGGATGCATCTGCCTCCGAGAGCTTTTCAAGGTACATTTCCGTACCGTAATGCGCGCTACAGAAGCTGCACCTTTCATTCTCCATGTTAATGGTAAAATACTTAGTCATCTTATTGTATAAACTCTTGTCAGATGGCTCGTCGGACTGAAGCTCAGCGAGAAATTCCTCTGTGACCCTGCCCTTGATAGAAACTTCATAATTATCAATACAAGGCTCGCCGTAAAGCGAAGCCTGTTTTATTTTCTCGGTCTCCTCACGCCAGCATCTGATCTCAAGCTTGTCGCCCGGGCTGAAAAAGCGAGAAACAATATTTTTCCACCAATCCGAATTTACCGATCGGTCTATCATTTGAATACTGATATTAACCATTTTTTACCTCGTCACCGTCAAGCAATAGAATGACGGTCTTTCGGGATAATTTTTATCTTCCTTTTTCCATACATCGGCGCTGTCAATAGCCTTGACATCGTCCTCTGTCATATCGTTTATCGAGATCTTTCGCCTATGAATTATAGGCCTTTCTTCAAATTCCCAATACCCAAGAAGCCAAACCAGCCATATCTCAACCTCATCGGCATCCTTGAGGGCATCCCTCACGTAGTCTATAATTCTTTTTGCTCTGCCATTGGTATATCGCCATTCAAGGCTGACGCCGTGCTTTTTATCGGTGTAAAGAGAAACGTCAGGGAAGTCTTTCAAAAAGTAGTTATCATCTGCGCCGCCATCATCTATACTTATGGCGTCGCCTTCAATATTTATGCTGATAGGATAATCCTTTTCGGGCAAAAACACCTTGAGTGGAAAATCCGAAGCAATAAAACGGCAAGCACTCATATTCAACCTCCGAAGAATAATTAGTTTATATTAATAAGCATTGCGATAAGTTACCGGATTTTATAATGGTATATGTCAATTAAATTATACCATATAATAAAGGGCTTGTCAATATGCGAGAAAGACAAGCCCCAAAGATTAGATAAAAGGATTATGTCGCGCTTTTATTTTCTCTTTTGATCCAAATATTCAAATAAAATGCCCACGGCCGTATTAAGCACTACCAAAAGAAAGATCACCAACATATCGGTAAACATTTTGGTAGAAGGATCGCCCGTCAGCTGTCTCATTAAAGAGAAAACACAAACCGATAAAATAATACAAACGGTAGAGAATATATTGAATATTCGTCTCATTTTCTTTCTGTGTTTGCTGTTTTCCTCAGCAGTATATTCTGCCACCTTTTTTAGTGTATCCTTGGTTTCCTTATTCATTTTCTCGCTTTTCCTTTCGCCGTCGATAATTTCACGAATGTCTACGTCATAAAAGTCCGCAAGCTCAATAAGCAGAGAAATATCGGGCATATTGCTACTGGTTTCCCATCTCGATACGGTCCTTGAAGAGATATTGAAATGCTCTGCAAGCTGTTCCTGCGTAAGACCCTTATCCTTGCGTAACTGTCTTAAAAATTCACCTATCTTTTGTTGATTCATAAAGCTTTCTCCTTTCGTGATAATCTTATCATATTTTTTGAAATCAGAACATGACATAAAGCGAGAAAAGCCGCATTCCTCCACCCGACAAGCTATGTCCGGTAATCAAAAAAGATTTTTGTTTTTCTTGGGTTTTCGATGAATTTCATCAAAATATATCAAAAAAGTAAATATAAGTATACAGTTCACGCTTGTATTAAATAAAAACTTCCCAAAGTGAGGAGAGCTTATCTATGACGTGATCGGCGATCCTTTCGCCAAGGGCATCGCTCTGATGCACCGCCAAGCCCTACTTGATCCACACCGTCATCATACCTAAAGCCTTTGCGGGAATTATGTCGTTATCAAACCTGTCGCCAACCATTGCCGCCTCCTCAGCTGAGCATTCCGCCATTGCAAGCGCGCGCTCAAATATCTCCCTATCGGGCTTTGCTACGCCAAGCTCTGCCGATGCCGCCACCACCTGAAAATAGTCGCCGAGGCCTCTCGCCTCGAGCCTTTCCTTTGTTCCGGGGGCCTGATTTGCGATTATTCCTAATTTATATCCTCGCCTCCTCAGCACGCCAAGCGTTGCCCTCGCATCCTTGTAAAGGATCTCGTCTTCAGAGTGCCAAGGCGTTTTCTGTAGCCCGAAAAACTTGATTGCCTCGGAATTTCCGTCAAGCCCAAGCCTCGCAAGCTCAATTCTTTTTTCGTCAAACTGTGAGAAGGTAACATTCTTCCCATCCAGCATTTCTCTTGCCCTATGATCCTGCGCAAGAGTCTCGTCAACCAAGGTTGATCCCACGTCGAAAAATATCCATTTTATATCAAATGAAGATCACCTCTATACCCTAAAAAACTTATTTCCTCTTTTTTGAGGTCAATAAAATCGCAGTAACTACGCCGTACATTATATAGATTCCATAGGTCACAGTATTGTTCCAAGGGAAGCTCATCTCTGGATGATTCAGCGCAAAGATCACGAAGATAATCGCCGCCACCGCCATTATAGCGCCAATAATTCTTTTAGTATTCATAAAACTTACTCCAAAAGCTTAAATTCTTAATGACTCTAAAAAGTCAACGTCAAAACCAATTTATTTAATAGCAAATATTTTATGCATCTCGGCTATTTCGTGCTTCGCCCCATCAAACCTCGGCCAAGCATCAATATTATCTCCTTTTTTTCTTGGAATGATATGTATATGAAAATGGGGCACGGATTGTCCCGCGCTCTCTCCGCTCGCATTCAATAGGTTAACGCCATCATATCCGCATTTTTCGACACAATGCGCAGAAACTCCTCGTACTGTCTCCATCAAGCGGTCAAGAGTTGTTTTGTCGCAGTTGAGAAAAGATTCAACGTGCTTTTTCGGCATTGCCACCATATGACCGTCAACATCCTTCGCAATATCCATAATGACCAATGTCTCACTGTCCTCATAAACCTTAAGGCTATCCGCCTCGCCTCTTACGATCCTACAAAAAATACAATCCATAAATTTACCCTTTCTTTCCCTGAAGGTCTCCCCATCATAAGGATGGGTCATTTTCATTATATCATAAAAACAGGTGTTTGTAAATGATTTTTTATAAAAGGTAGGGAAGTCTTACCCCGATAAAAAGAGAGCCCCACTCGCCGTGAAGCTCTCCTTCAATATTGTGTCCTGAAATCAATTCGAATTTTTTGATTAACTGCAGAAGCTTTTACTAGTTACCAACCGAATTCCTCGTCAACCGATTAATTATCAAGCTCCACGGATACCTTGCCTCGGCTTTTTTCTGCAGCCTCAATAATTATGTAAATGGTCTTTCCGCCTTCAACATAGCCGCCTTTATCCTCGATAGACTCGCCCGCCTTGACCGTAACCAACTCTTCCTTTACTCCGTAAATATCGTAATAAAGTTTGATCTCTCCTTCTTCAACCTGAATAGAGTAGCTGATTTCGCCCTCTGCGCCCACATCGGACTTCTTCAGCTTAAATACCAGCTCGCCCTCAAGCGAGTAGAAGCTCGCCTTGCAGCTATGGGATGTCTGGTTTCGCACAAGACCAATCGCATTATAAGAGCTTGTGTACGTGCTGCAAGATGATAGAGTCATAAGCAGCGAAAGTATCATGATCCACGATAAAATTTTCTTCATTACTTTTCTCCTTCAAAGTATTATTTTTCTGGGGCATCGTGCCCCGCCCGAGAAACTAGAATTTATCTATAATATTTTATTTGGCAGTTTCCGTTTTCATCAAATGTTTCTATCTCGTATTTCAACCGACCGTCCTTATATATTTCATCGTAAATTTCTTTCAGCTTGGCGGTTTTACCGCAAACCACAGTCCAACCCTCATCTGGCAATTCCATACATAAGTTATGATCCTTGATATCCCCGTCTTTCAAGCTGATAGCATAAAATATTTTACCGTCCGCCCATTTATAGCCTAAGCCCCGGAGATTTTCTAAACCGTACGATAGAGCCACCTCGTCCCAGAAATCGCCGATTGTATTATATTGGTCATTATTAAATAGTGAAAATTCTTTAGATATCCCCTTGAAAATCATTTTATTAACCCCACCATAATTTCAAAATCTTTATTAAGTCTAGTATATCACAAACAAACGAAAAAGTAAATAGGGCAGAGAGATTCTTTACGAACCACCCCGCCCTGATTTCACTATTATACCAAATCCGTCCTCAAATCGCGCATAGCTTGAACTTACGACTGTTCGTAAATCAACGTCTCGGGATGCGAGAAAACAAAGGAAATTTCCTTCCCGGGATTTATAAGCAAATTCAATACCCCCGGCTCCTCTGTCCCCAGCCGCGTATTCATAACAAGCTTCCTGTACGGCTTAAATCCGCATTTTTCCTGAACCTTTTTAGATTGAACGTTAAAATCGTAATACCCGCAGAGCAGAAAATCAAAATTCAATTCGCCAAATAGATAATCAATAACAGCTCGCACTGCCTCGGGCATAATCCCTCTACCCCAATAGTCTTTCGATAAAACGTAGCCGATCTCTCGACCCTTGTAACCGTCGAATTCGGTCAAGGCCCCCTCCATACCGTATTTTTCAACGCCGAGAGATCCGACAACCTTATTATTCTCCTTAAGCACGATAGCAAAGGTATTGTCCTCTCCTATAAACATATCTAAGATCTCTCGAGATTCCTCGATAGTCTCGTGGTGCCTCCAGCCAGCCATTTCGCCAACGCCCTTAACAGACGCGTAATTATAAAAGTCGCATAAATCAGACAGCTCAAAAGCCCGCAGTATCAGCCTCTCCGTCTCAATAACCTTACCATTTATCTCAAATATAGCATTCATATTTTCTAAACCTCTGTGAAATTCAAGTTTATCGATTAGTTTATTAATTTATTTGCCGGATATCAGCTTATCTTTTATCCTGAGGCACGCCTCGATATGCATGATCCAATGCCTTGAAAGTGGCATTTGTATCAAACCTTTTATATCCTTTGTGCACCAATAATCAATTAACCAATAAGCATTCTCGTCTTCACTGACAACCTTCAGCCTTTCTAAACGATTCCTTTTTTCATCAGTGATTTTTTCTTTTATACCGTTATAAGTAAGCGTCCTCAGAATTCGTGCTGTAGATATATCGACCGCGCTTATATAATTATACAATTCTTCAATAGACAGCTTTTTTGAAAAATCTCTGATTTCCTCTTTTTTTAGCTCATTTCCGGTTGTAATAATCGGCGAATTTATGCGCTTCTGATAATCTCCCCAAAAGAAGACCTGCTCATCATCTGCGATAAGCGAATGTGAGACGATATCCTCAATGCGAAATATGTGCCAAAGCGAATAAGCAATCGTTTTATTGTGGTAGCCCTTTGCGTTAACATATGGCATAGCGCAAAAATCATCTATAGATAAGTCATCCTTAAACCTTATGATCTCTGCCATAAGCTCCCCGCGGAGCTTGATCAGCGTATTTATGCCTGATTCAAACGTATCTTTTTTCTTTATCTCCAGCTGCATAGTTTTATTTAATTCTGCCCATTCTTTGTTCATAAATCAGCGCTCCCTCAGGTTCAAATTTATCCATTGACCTTTCAACTTAACTTTAGTATATCACACAATTCCCAAAATGTAAAGAGGGCAGAGAGGTTCTCCGCGAACCAATCCGCCCATTTTAGTTGTTATACCAAATTTGCACCAACTCACCGAGGCACCTAACGCCTATTAGGCTCGACAAATTGGAATTTGACGCTCTCACAATTTGAAAACTTATTTCTTTATTACTTTTTTGCACCAAGTGCGTTTGTTGCATTTAGGGCAATTCAAGTACCGAGTCGTTCCTCTATGCATCGCATTAAGTGCCTGCTTGTAGGTAGGTACAATTTCGTGCCCACAGTTTTTGCACTTGTAAGCACCCACACTGACTTCAAGCTTTAACGCATAGAAGCACGGTATTAAAAATACAACGCAAATACCGAGTATGGTGATAAGTTGCCACACTCCTTCGGGAATCAAAAATGCAGCAATAAAGATACCTGCAAGTAAGGCGGTCATACTTACAATCATAATTGCCCACATAGATGACCAAATTGTTTTATTCTTCTTTTCCAATTCTTTCGCCATGTCAAGCAAAAGCTGTTCGTTTTTCTGATTGTTGTTTTCCATATTGATTTTCTCCCCACTTAACAATTCATTTACACTGATACAAAGGATATCACAGAGTTCAAGCATAACAGAAGAGTCAGGCAGAGATTTGCCTGTTTCCCATTTTGATACTGCTCTGTCGGTGATATTCAGTTTTTCTGCCAACTGCATTTGTGTCAGATTCTGCATCTTTCTGCGCTCGGCAATGAACTTACCGATTTTAATCTGATCCATAAATCAGCCCCCTTTCAATTTCAGTATAGG
>JAZTXP010000001.1:0-45105 GCA_045636465.1 Eubacteriales bacterium | reverse complement strand
AGCAGACAGAATCGCTGCATTCCGCGAAATGATCTGCGCAGATACAGTTGCTGAAAGAGAAGCTGCTCTTGATAAGATCCTTCCCTACCAGCAGAGCGACTTCGAAGCTCTCTACGAAGCTCTCGAAGGCAACCCCGTAACAATCCGTTTCCTTGATCCTCCTCTCCATGAGTTCGTTCCCACAGAAGAAGCTGACATCGCAGCTCTTGCAGCAGCACAGGGCAAGTCCGTTGAGGACATCAAGGCTATCATCGCATCTCTCCACGAGTTCAACCCCATGATGGGTCACAGAGGATGCCGTCTCGCAGTAACATATCCCGAGATCGCTAAGATGCAGACATCTGCAGTTATCCGCGCTGCTATCAACGTTCAGAAGAAGCACTCCGACTGGACCGTTCGTCCCGAGATCATGATTCCTCTCGTAGGCGACGTTAAGGAGCTTAAGTACGTTAAGACCGTAGTTATCGACACTGCTAACGCTGAGATCGCTGCTGCAGGCGTTGAGCTTGACTACGAGGTTGGTACAATGATCGAGATCCCCAGAGCTTGTCTCACAGCTGACGAGATCGCTAAGAACGCAGACTTCTTCTGCTTCGGTACAAACGACCTTACTCAGATGACATACGGCTTCTCCAGAGACGACGCAGGTAAGTTCCTTGGCGCATACTATGACGCTAAGATCTTCGAGAACGATCCCTTCGCTAAGCTCGACCAGACCGGTGTTGGTAAGCTTATGGAAATGGCTATCAAGCTTGGTAGACCCGCAAACGAGCATCTCCACGTAGGTATCTGCGGTGAGCACGGCGGCGACCCCACATCCGTAGAGTTCTGCCACCAGATCGGCCTTGACTACGTTTCTTGCTCTCCCTTCAGAGTTCCGATTGCAAGACTCGCTGCTGCTCAGGCTGCTCTTAAGTAATTCAATTTATAAAGATTAGTTGTCAAAAGACAAACTAGTTTATCCTAAATAAGATAACCTAGTTTATCCTACAACTTAATAAATTAATAAAATAAGCCTTGTAGACCTTATGTCTGCAGGGCTTTTTTGTATGTAAAACGGCGCCCGTTTTTGAAGTGAACTATTTGGGGTTCACTTCATTTTGGGGCGCCGTGATTTTATTTGGATGTTAGCTTATCTTTATCAATATTACGAGCTTTTTAGTTTTTTCCAATCTTTTTCAACTGAACTATTGGCAAAGAGCAATTTATGCTTCTGTGGTCTCTTCAGCTTCCTTGGGATCATTATCTGCAGATTCCTGAAAATCAGGAGCAGGTGCTTCGCTCGGCTGAGCTTCTTCGGACATTGGGATAAGGATATCTGCCGCGTTGTCGAGAGGATTATGGGCTTGATCTTCGGCTTCTGCGAGGGGAGCATCACCGGCGGTTAGCTCGGGGCTTTTTTCGATTCCGAGGATTTCCTTTGTTTTACCGGTTACCTTCTCGTAGGTTTCCTTTGCTACGCTCTTGACCTTGCCGTAGGTTTCTGTTGTAAGCTCCTTTGCCCACTCGTAGGTATCTACGGTTTTATCAACTACCGCAGAGATGGTTTCGGCGGTTTTATCCATGACCTTACCGTAGGCCTCCACGGTGATGTCCTTAACCTTGCCATAGGTTTCCACTGTGATGTCCTTCGCCTTTTCATAGCTTTCAAAGAGAGTGTCCTTGTGCTTCTTAATGTAATGCTGAAGCTGTACCTTATGCTTGCAGAGCTTCTCGGTGCAGTTTTTGCAACGAAGCGACTCGTTGGTGCGCTCGGAGAAGCGCTCGGGATGGAGCTTGTAGGTGATCTCCCATTTTGCAAGGATGATAAGAGCGAGGCCGAGAAGTGACCAAGTATAGAGACTGGGGATCAGCAAAAACGGTGTGCAAAGCATTGCGAAATCCCAGTTATAGATACGGCAGGTGGTGCAGCAACGATTCTTCATAAACCATGTCTGGAAGGGGCAGAAGAAAAGGATGCAGATGATGTCGCAAACGCCGTATGCCAGGGCTATCAGGGCAAGAACCTCCCTTGTAACGACATTCGGGAAAATGAAGTGCAGGGCGAAGATGGCTCCGTTAAGTATAAACCAAGCAAGAGCCGCAATAAAGGTAGCCTTTGCGGGTTGATTTTTCGGTTTACGTTCTATCTTCGGTGGGTGATAGTTCTTCTTGAATACCTTCTCGCAGCCCATACTTTCCATTCCCGTAGGGAAAAGGCGAAGGATCATCTCCACGAAATACCAAACCCATATAATAGCGGGCAGAACCTTTGCGCCAAAGGTGGTTTCGGTCTTTCCAAGAATATATAAAACCGCAGCGGTTATGAAAAAGCTTGCTCTGACGAAAAGCTTTATATAGTGCATAACCGAGGTTTTTGACAGCTTTTTTATGTAACTTGTCAATTTATTCAATGCTTTTTCTCCTTTTTTACAGAATGAGTATAATCCACCATTATGTTTTAATGTAATTCTAACATAATTTTAGCATAATACGCTAAAATTTAACTTAATTTTTAGTTATGAAAAACGAGAAATAGGCGTTTTCCAAAAAAATATTTTCGCATACGGTATCGCTTTTTATTATTTTCGGAAAAAACCTTGTTTTTTGGCGGGAAATATGATAAAATCATTATAAGTACAAAAGAAAGCGCCCGATAGGGCTGAGGTGAAGATATGAAAAGATGCGAAAATTTTGAAAGAACGCTACCCGCAGGCTACAAGGAGGTTTTCCGCATAAGCGCGAAAAAGAAAAGCACCGCTTTGCTTTTAACCCTTGGCTCCTTTGTTATAACCGTTTTGGTTTTCATTCCTCTGCTTATTCCCTTCTTCAGATCGGGAATTGATCTTTCGGGAATTGCGCCCGGCGCATTTTTCCTCTTCTACGCTATATTCGTTATTTCAATGCTTGGATACGTTGTGCTTCACGAGCTGACACACGGGGTGGTATATAAAATTCTGACGGGGGAAAAGCTGACCTTTGGCATAACTCCCGCGGCGGCATTCTGCGGTGTTCCCGGTATTTATACCTATAGAAAATGCGCCCTCGCGGCGATCCTTGCTCCCCTCACCGTCTTCACCGTGATACTCGGTGGTATAGTGCTGTTCCTCTCCTTTGTAAATCCTCTTTACTATGTTGGATTTTCCTTTATTTTCGCCCTTCATCTTGGCGGCTGTATCGGCGATGGATATCTTGCGTTTTTGCTTCTCACAAGGTTCAAGGATAACAGTATTCTTATGAAGGATACAGGCCCCGATCAATTTATCTACGCAAAAAAATAATCAAACATTCTGAGGTTTTATATGCCAAAGGTAAACAAAGCTTTACGAAACAAGACGCTTGACAGAGAAATATCAGAAAATGATCTTTATCTCGCAAGATGCAAAAGCGAGGCGGATTTAACTCAAATTCCAAGCCCGAGAGATATTACGGTATGTGGCGACGCCGATGTGGCGCTTAAGAATTTGCCGAAGGAATACTTCGATCTGATAATAGCAGATCCCCCCTATAATCTATATAAAAACTTTCACGGCGAAAGCTTCTCAAAAATGAGGAGCGAGGACTATGCTGAATACACTCGCGCCTGGCTCGAGAAGGTAGAGCCTCTCCTACGCGAGGGAGGCAGCATATACGTTTGCTGCGATTGGCAATCAAGCACCATTATAGGCCATGTGCTGGAGGAATTCTTCACGGTGCAGAACCGCATTACCTGGCAAAGAGAAAAGGGACGAGGCGCACTTCGTAACTGGAAAAACGGCCTTGAGGATATATGGTTTGCCACCAAGGGAGAGACTTACAAATTCAATCTTGAGAGGGTGAAGATTCGCCGCCGCGTGCTTGCTACATATAAGGAAAACGGCGTGGCAAAGGACTGGGAGCAGACCGAGGCAGGCGCATTCAGGGACACCTGCCCCTCAAACTTCTGGGACGATATAACTGTTCCCTTCTGGTCCATGCCCGAGAATACAGATCACCCCACACAGAAGCCCGAAAAGCTGATCGCAAAGCTGATCCTCGCCTCCTCGGACGAGGGCGATATGATCCTCGATCCATTCCTCGGCTCGGGCACTACTTCGGTAGTGGCGAAAAAGTTGGGGCGCGGATACGTTGGAATCGAGAAAAATCCCACCTACTGCTCCTGGGCAGAGGAAAGACTGGAGCGGGCAGAAACCGATAAGCGCATCCAGGGCTACGACGGCGAAAGATTCTACGAAAGGCACTCTGCCATAGATAAGAAAAATAAGAATAAAAATAACCAATAAAGAAAAAAGTCCTCTTTTGAAGCCTTAATCGGTCGGAGAGGACTTTTTTACATTTTAATATTGAGTATATTGAGTGCGGAAATTTCAAATGAAACATTCCGCTCCGCATCGGAAAGCGAAAATCCTTTTAAATGAAATATTCTACTTCACATTGGAAGGCGACGAATTTTTGAGATAGAATCGTCGTTCTTCACACCGAAGCTGTAGAGACCTACAGCGAGCTTGTGGGAAAACGGCGATTATAGCCAAAAAGTCTAAGCCTTCTCCTTTAAGCGACGCTCTATCTCGGTAATCAGCATGTTGTATGCTACAGGGTTCTTGCCGCCTTCGGGGATGATAATGTCCGCGTGCTTTTTGGAGGGCTCAACAAAGGCCTCGTGCATGGGCTTTACGGTGGTGAGATACTGCTTGACAACGCTGTCGAGAGTTCTGCCGCGCTGCTTTACGTCACGGGTGATACGGCGAAGAATTCGCACGTCTGCATCGGTGTCAACAAACACCTTGACGTCCATTTTGTCGAGAAGCTCCTTATCCTCGAAAACGAGGATTCCCTCGAGAACTACTACGGGAGTGGCGGGAACGTGGCGCATCTCCGAGGATCTATTGTGAACGGTGTAATCGTAGGTGGGAGAATCAACTGACTCGCCTGCTTTAAGCATATCGATATGCTTGTGGAGAAGCTCCTTATCAAAGGCGTCGGGATGGTCGTAATTCAGCTTTGCTCTGTCGGCAAGGGGGATATCATCGTGGCATTTATAATAATCGTCGTGGCGAAGCATGCTGATATCATTGCCAAAATGCTTTGCTATATTTTTTGCAAGAGTTGTTTTGCCCGAGCCTGTTCCTCCGGCTATTCCGATTACCGTTACTTTCATCTTTTCTAAACTGTCCTTTTATGTATTTTGCAGAATTTTTCTGTTTTTTGTCTAGTTTTGTTTACTTATCTGATGGTTTTGTAGATAAGCTTGCCAAGCTCTACCTTCTCGTCGCTCATAGAAATTGCGCCAAGGAATTTAGCTTCTGCCGCGGAGATAGAGTCTTTATTGTTAGTATGAAGCACCGCAAGAGTGTCTCCAATCTCTACTCTGTCGCCAAGCTTCTTCACAAGAACGATACCTGCTGAGTGGTCGATGACGGAGTCCTTGGTTTCGCGGCCTGCGCCGAGGATCACAGAGCTTACGCCGATCTCCTCTGCATTCATCTTGCTGATGTAGCCGCCCACGGTTGCCTTAACCTCGTGCTTGATGGAAGACTCGGGAAGGAGCATAGGATTTGCCGCAAGGGTAGGGTCACCGCCCTGGGCTACTATCCACTCTGTGAACTTAGCCTTTGCCTTGCCGCTTGCGATAGCATCGAGTACACGCTCTCTTGCCTCCTCGGCGGTATAACCGAGAGCCAGGGAAACCATATTGGTTGCAAGCTCAACGCATACGGCGCGAAGGTCATCGGGGCCTGCGCCCGAGAGGATGCTGTATGCTTCCTTTACCTCAAGGGAGTTACCAATGGCAAAGCCCAGAGGAATATCCATATTGGTTATAAGCGCCGCCATATTTCTGCCGCAACGCTTGCCTATCTCAACCATCTTGGTGGCAAGGGTCTCGGCATCCTCGGGCTCGCGCATAAATGCGCCCGAACCGCACTTAACGTCGAGGACGATAGAATTTGATCCCGCCGCCAGCTTCTTTGACATAATGGATGAGGTGATGAGGGGAATAGAGTCAACGGTAGCAGTTACGTCGCGAAGGGCGTAAAGCTTTTTATCGGCGGGGGCAAGGTTGCCCGACTGACCGATTACCGCGATTCCATGCTCTCTTACCTGAGCGAAGAATTTCTCAGGAGTGAGCGAGGTATCAAAGCCGGGGAAGGACTCAAGCTTATCAACAGTTCCGCCTGTATGGCCAAGGCCTCTGCCCGACATTTTTGCAAGACGGCAGCCGAGGGACGCCGCAATAGGAGCAACCACAAGAGTAGTCTTATCTCCTACTCCGCCGGTTGAATGCTTATCAACGGTGAGTGTGCCAAACTCGGAGAGATCAACGGTGTCGCCCGAGGTGGACATAGCCATAGTGAGGGTAGAGGTCTCGCGATCGCACATACCCTTGAAGTAGATCGCCATCATAAGGGCGGATACCTGATAATCGGGAATTCTGCCTTCGGTATATTCGGTTATAAATTCACGGATCTCGGAATCGGTAAGCTCCTCGCCGTGCTTTTTCTTGGTGATTACGTCGTACATTCTCATAGGAATAATACCTCTTTCTTTGGCCGCAGAAGAATCCTTGCGACCACGTATTTTACGGAAGATCAGATCTCCCAGCGATCTTCAAGCTCGTGAAGATTTTCTTCATCGTCAAACTCGAATACTAAGGGCTCACTGTCCTTTTTCGATGTGAGATCAAGGTATTCGCCATCGGCAGGATTCTCTTCCCCGCCGTCAAGATCCTCGTCGAAGCCGTCATCAAGCTCTTCTTCAAAATATTCGTCGACATCCCCAAGGTAGTCCCCGTCATCGAAGGTATAGGGCTCGGGCTCGGTGCCGTGGGGAGTCAGTATCGTTGCGGACTGAAGATTTTCCGCAGGCTCGAGATTTTCCTTTGTAAAGGAATGAGGAAGTATCTCCGAGAAGGGGATGAGGCGCATATCGTTTCTAGTACCGAGAATTACCATAAAATCGGGGCCGCAGAATTCGCTCATCACCTGGCGGCAAACTCCGCAGGGAGGGAAGGTAGAGGAGGGCTCCTCATTCGCAGGCGCACCTACTACCGCGATAGCAACGAACTCGCGCTCGCCCGCGCTGACAGCCTTGAAAAAGGCTACTCTCTCCGCGCAGATTGTGGGAGAATAGGAAGCGTTTTCAATATTCGCGCCAAGATAGATCTTGCCCGAGGAGGCAAGAAGCGCCGCGCCAACTGCTATGCCCGAATAGGGGCTGTAGCTAGCAGCTCTTGCATCGTGAGCCTTGTCTATAAGCTGATAATAAATGTTTGTTAACTGTTCGTAAATATCTGACATTTTTTGTTTCTCCTTTCGGGAAAAATGCAGGATAAACTTTGTTTTTTGCCGCGTTATGTAAAGTTTAGTTATCATAACGCAACATTTTTATATTAATCCTTTAATATGCGGCGAGAAAGGCCTTCTCCATCAAAGTTGACGCCGAGAAGCTCGCAAACAGTGTAAGCAATCTCAGAGAAGCCCATGCGGGTACCGAGGTCCTGAGGCTTGATCTTATCGCCGTAGATGATGTAGGGAATGTACTCCCTTGTGTGGTCGGTGGAATTATCACCGGGATCGCAGCCGTGATCGGCGCAGATCATAAGCACGTCACCCTCGCCCATCTTGGGACAGAAATCGGAGAGCCATGCATCAAACTCTGAGAGGGCGTTAGCATATCCGTCAACATCCTGGCGATGGCCGTAAAGCATATCGAAATCAACCAGGTTAGTGAAGCAAAGACCGTGGAAGTCGCGATTCTCAAGAAGATCGAGGGTGATATCCATACCCTCGCGGTTAGAGTGAGTAAAGATGGTCTCGGTTATGCCCTGACCTGCAAAAATATCGGTGATCTTGCCTACCGCGATAACGTCAAGGTCGCAGTCCTTGAGCACGTCAAGCATTGTCTCGCGAGGAGGCATAAGAGAGAAATCGTGGCGGTTGGCGGTGCGCTTGTATGCTCCGCTCTCGCCGATGAAGGGGCGGGCGATTACTCTGCCCACTCCGTGCTCACCCTGAAGAATCTCACGCGCCTGACGGCAGTAGGTGTAAAGGTCCTCGAGAGGAACAACGTCCTCGTGAGCAGCGATCTGGAATACACTGTCCGCAGAGGTATAAACGATGATCTTGCCCGTCTTTACGTGCTCGTCACCGTAGTCGCGGATAACGTCTGTTCCCGAATAGGGCTTGTTGCAAAGAATGCCTCTTCCTGTGACCTTCTCCACCTTGTCAAGAACCTCCTTGGGGAAGCCATTCGGATAGGTGGGAAGGGGCGCGGGAGATACAACGCCCGCAATCTCCCAATGGCCGATGGTGGTATCCTTTCCGCGGCTCACCTCGCGCATACGCGCAACCGCCGCAGTGGGAGCATCCGTCTTCGGCAGATATTCAATGCCGTCTATGTTGCCAAGTCCCATCTTAAGAAGATTGGGAATATGGAATTTTTCTGATTTTGAAATGGTTCTCATAGTGTCCGCCCCAACGTCGCCAAAATCGGCAGCATCAGGCTCGTAGCCTATACCGCAGGAGTCAAGCACTACAAGAAAGATTCTTTTGATATTAGACATATTTTATCCTTTCATAAGGAAAATAGGGTGTTTTGTAAAAAATAGTTGTCAAAAAGCTAGAATAGTGGCACTACTTTGATGAGGAGAATTTTGAGGGGAGACGAGGCAAAGCGAGCGAGGGGAGCGATGGCGTAGAAACCTACGTCGAGCGACTCGAGTCGACGCTTTAACAAAGTATCCACCAAAATTATCCCATCAAAGCGGCGACGTTAAGCGCTATCTCCATCATCTCTGTAAAGGTTGTCTGTCTTGCATCGGAGTCAAGAGCCTCGCCTGTTAAGAGATGGTCGGAAACTGTGCAGATGGCGAGAGCGCGCTTACCGAGATATGCCGCGTTCATATAGAGAGCTGCTGCTTCCATTTCAACACCGAGAACGCCCATCTTCGCGTACTTGGGAGTGATGTCGGGATCAGCATTGTAGAATACGTCGGAGGAAAGAAGATTACCTACCTTGTAGCTTACGCCAAGCTTCTCTGCCTCGTCGATCGCAGCCTTCATAAGCTGATAGTCAGCGATGGGAGCGAAGGTACCCTGGAGCTTGTACTGCTCCGCATAATTAGTGTTAGTGGATGCGCCCATACCGATAAGGACGTCGCGAACCTTTACACTCTCTGCCATACCGCCTGCAGAGCCAACACGGATGATGTTCTCAACACCGAAGAAGCTGAAAAGCTCATAGGAGTAGATACCGATGGAGGGCATACCCATACCTGATGCCATTACCGATACCTTAACGCCCTTGTAGGTGCCTGTGTAGCCCTGAATGCCGCGAACGTTGTTCACGAGAACGGGGTTTTCAAGATAGGTTTCAGCGATGAACTTTGCGCGAAGGGGATCTCCGGGCATAAGAACTGTCTTACCGAAGTCACCGGGTACTGCCTTTATATGAGGGGTGTAATATTTTTCTCTGTTTTCCATTTTTTTGTTTCCTTTCGATTTATGAACTTATACTGTTTTATTGTTTGCAGGTATTTCCTGCGAAAAATCTAAAAGACTATCTTTTTTTGAGCATCGCTGTGTAGAAAATTCTAAAAGACTATCTTTTTGCAAACATCGTCTGCGGAGGAAATTTTGAGGGAAGACGAGGCAAAGCGAGCGAGGGGAGCGATAGCGTAGTTACCTACGTCGAGCGACTCGAGTCGACGCTTTAACAAAGTATTCACCAAAATTTACCCGCAGATAGTATTAATATCCGCTAATATTGCTTTCCGCTTTAGCAATCTTAACGATGCGGCTCGTTCCCAGACGGTCTGCGCCCTGGTTGATGAAGTTTTCTGCATCCTCGAGGGAGGCGATACCGCCTGCAGCCTTGATCTTGGTGTTGTTATATACGTGATGCGCGAAAATATCAACGTCGTGGGGTGTTGCGCCTGCGGTTGAGAAGCCTGTGGATGTCTTGATGTAGTCTGCAGTGGATTCGGATACGATCTCGCACATTTTGATTTTCTCATCATCTGTAAGAAGGCAGGTCTCGATAATAACCTTGAGTATTTTACCCGAGCAAGCTGTCTTGATTGCGTTGATCTCGGAGAGGATCTCGTCATACTTCTTATCCTTAAGCATACCGATATTGATTACCATATCGAACACATCTGCGCCGTTTTTGATAGCATCAGCGGTCTCATAAACCTTTGTGGCGGTGGTGGAATAGCCGTTGGGGAAGCCGATAACCGTGCAGATAGCGAGGCGATCGCCTACATATTCCTTTGCGGGCTTAACGTAGTATGCGGGAATGCAAGCGGAAGCGCATTCAAATTTCATTGCATCATCAAGGATTCCCTTAATGTCGCTCCAGGTTGCGCTCTGACCAAGAAGAGTGTGGTCGCATCTTTTGAGTATTTCTCTAAGTTCCATTTTGTTTTCCTTTCGAGATTTTTATTTATTATTAGTTTTTTATTTTTTCGTTTTCGGGATTTTTTCGTTTGCTTTACTTTTGCAGCTATTTGATTTTTTTCTTTTATTTTGGAAAGTCCTTTAGCTGTTTTCCTTTATTCTCTTTTTCCAGCAACGGTGGCACATTGCAAGATAAAGATCATTTCCACCGAGGCAGACCTGGTCGCCCGAGGTCACTACCTTGCCGTCGGAGATGCGGGCATTAACCGTAGCCTTTGAGCCGCAGGAGCAGATGGTCTTGATCTCCGCGATGGAGTCGGCGATCTCAAGAAGGCGCATACTGCCGGGGAAGAGCTTGGTCAAAAAGTCGGTACGGAGGCCGAAGCAGAGGACGGGTATATCGCATTCGTCAACGATCATACGGAACTGATCGATCTGCTCGGGGGTGAAGAACTGGCTTTCGTCGGCGATGATAACGTCCACGGGCGGGATCTCGTTCTTATAGAGCTCGTATATATTCTCTGTTGCCAGGACGGGACGGCATTTCGCGGAAAGACCGATTCGGGAAACGATGACGTCGGCTCCGTCTCGGGTCTCCATCGCCGGCTTCAGGAGAAGAACTCGCATTCCCCGCTCCTCGTAGTTGAATTTGGTTATAAGCGCGTTAGCGGTTTTTGATGAGCCCATTGCTCCGTATTTGAAATAAAGCTTTGCCATGGTTGTCTCCCTCCGGGTCATTTTATACTATATTGTAACATAATTATTTATAAAAATAAAGAGGTTTTTGTGAATTTTTTATCTTCCGCCGAAAAAGTTTTTCTTTTTTTCTGCTTTTCCTTGAATTTTCCAATTATTTGTTGTATAATGTTATTTGTAGAAATTTATTTTCAGCTCGGGAGGTGAGAGAAAATGATACTGATAATCGCGGAAAAGCCCAGCCTTGCGCGCAATATTATGGCGGGAATTGACGAAAAATTCAAAAAATTCGACGGTTTTTATGCGGGCGATACCTACCTCATATCATGGGCGATAGGACATCTTTTTTCTCTTGCCGACATTGAGACCTATTCGGGCTCAGAGAATAAAAAATGGACTCTCGAGGGGCTTCCCTGCTATCCCGAAAAATTCCGCTTTGAAATAAAAAAGAGCCCCGACAAGAAGAAGGAAGACCCCGGAATCAGAAAGCAGTTTGAGATACTGAAAAGCCTTATGAACCGAGAGGACGTTGACACCATCGTCAATGCGGGAGATGCAGACCGTGAGGGTGAGATCATCGTCAGGATCTGTATCGAAAATGCAAATCCCAAGGGCAAGAGGCTGATGCGCCTTTGGCTCCCCGACCAGACTCCCGAGACGGTAAAAAAAGCTCTCTCCGAGATGAAGGAGGAGTCTCATTACGATAGCCTCGCGGCGGAGGGGTATGCCCGAACCTATATTGACTGGCTCTACGGAGTCAACCTTACAAGATACGCTACCATCAAGACGGGCAAGCTCCTGAGAGTCGGCAGAGTTATCGCTCCTATCGTTCGCGCGATCTACGACAGAGATATGGAAATTCGCAACTTTAAGCCCGAAAAATATTATTCAATTCAATCGTCGGAATTGACAAATGGAGAGAAAATCGACCTTGTAAGTAAACTTAAGTTCACAAATCAAGAGTTTGATAAGGCAAATGAGAAATGCGCGGAATATAACGCCGTGGGCGCAAGGGTTACGGCAGTTGAGTCCAAAAAGGACAAGATCAACCCCGGAAAGCTCTTCTCCCTGACAACGCTCCAGAACCTTCTTGGCGAAAAATATAAGATGAGCATGACAGACTCCTTGAAGATAATTCAGAACCTCTATGAGGCAGGCTATCTCACCTACCCGAGAACTAACTCCGAGTACCTGGCAACAGCCGAAAAGGACAAGATCAGGGCTATTCTACAAAACGTAGGAAAGCTTGGCTACCCGGTTAAATTCAAGGACTCAAAGACTATTTTTGATGACTCTAAAATCGAGGCGCACTCCGCCCTCACACCTACCTATAAGATCCCGAACAAGGATAAGCTCTCCCCCGATGAGGCGAAGATCTACTCCACCGTGCTAAGACGCTTTGTGGCGGTATTCTGCGCCGAGGAATGTATCGCCAATAAGAGCGAGATCAAGATCAAGGTGGGCGACTATGAGGAGTTCTCACTTAGGGGAACTGTTATTCTTGAGCCCGGCTGGACCAAGTACGACGATTACAATAAAAAGGATAAAATTCTGCCAAGGCTCTCGGTTGGCGACGAGGTGAATATTGACTTTAAGCCTGCGGAAAAGCAGACCACACCGCCGAAGCACTATACCATCACCACTCTGAATAACTACCTGAAAAATCCCTTCAAGGACGATAAGGCGAAGGCGAAGGAGCTGGAGGAATCGGGCGAGGTGGACGATGCTGACGATTACAGAGCGATCTTCGAGGGTCTGGAGCTTGGCACCGAGGCGACGCGCTCCGGCATTATCGAGAATGCGAAAAAGAGCGGATATATCGGACTGAAAAAGGACGTTTATCAGATTCTGCCCGACGGCGAATACTTCATTGAGGCGCTGAATGCTCTTGAAATATCGATGGATAAATACAAGACCAGCGAGCTTGGTAAGGCTCTGAAAAGGGTTTATCGCAAGGAGATGACGGTGGAGGAAAGTGTTGAGCTTGCAAAGGCGGAGATATCCGAGGTGTTCGATTCAGGCGCGAAGAACTGTACTCCCGTACAGAATGTTGATACGGGTAAGCTGGGTCAGATCGCGGGCGCTTGTCCCATCTGCGGAAGAAACGTTATCCGCGGTAAGTTCAGCTATGGCTGTATCGGTTATACCGACGGCTGCGAGTTCAGGATCGGCGTTAATATTTGCAAAAGAGATATTCCCATAAACGAGATCTCAAGGCTTCTCGCTACCGGTGAGACCGCAACCCTCGACGGTTTTATATCAAAGAAATTCAAGAGATTTAAGGCAAAATTGGTTCTTAATAAAGACAAGGTCGAATTTAAGTTTGACTGATATCGAGGCCTGTAAGTGCCAAAAACGACTATAATACTTTACAAAACACTGCAATTTAGCAAAGGAGAAATAATACTATGGTAACTGACAGATACGGACCTAATAAGGAAATGAAAAATGGATGGCTGACCTTTTATACCAAGATCAAGCCTTGGTTCAGCATATTACTTGGAATTGAATGGGCCTTTGCTCATACTTATGCCAATCTCCATCAGCTGAACGTCTGGTGGATTGCAATCTACTGCACAATTCCTCTGCTCCCCGCTTTCATCAGCTTGCTTTGCCTCATATTCTCGGGAACGAATTACAAAAAATACGTGAATCTTCTGAAGGTTTCAGTATTTGTTGATCTCTTTACCGTGGCGTTCATCTCGGCGGTGGAAATAAGGGAAATTCTTTGGAAATACAGCCATTATAGCGTAGGCTGGTTCATATTCATCTTTGTTATCGGATATCCCACGTGGTATAAGCTGAACGTAAAATATTTCGAAGCAAGAAGAGTTGACCCCGAGGCAGAGGCGAGAGTTATGAAGGAGGATTTCTTCAAAAAGGTTGACGGCATCAACAAAAGAAACGCAGAAGAAGAAATCGACGAATACGGCTTCAAGAAAAGATAATAAAATATCAGGTTATTATGAACCCCTCATTCAGCAAGTGTGTAGCTTCGCCGAGTGAGGGGCTATTTTTTTCAAATAACTAAAATGTGTTTTATTTTTAATATGGATTTTAATATGAAGAATGATATATTTATATTTTTTGAATGACGGGAATGCTTTATTTTCCGGAAAGCTTTTTTAGTCATTAACACATTTTCCTCGTCGGCATAATATGGTATTAGGCTTCGGCCAAAACCAACTTTCACTTGGAGGAAACATAATGAATAACAACTGCTTATGTCATATTTTCGACGACAACTGTACCTGGATCATAATTCTCGCTATTATCGTGGTGTTCTGTTGCTGCTGCCATAACTAAGCTGCATTTTCGAGCGACTGCCTTTTGCCGATTGAATTAAACAGGTGAATAGAGTCCTAGATTATTAATATAATTAAAAAATAATGCCTGCAGGCTATCTCGCGCTTTTCGCTTTGAGATAGCCTGCTTTTGTTTTGTTTAGTTTACATTTTCCATCATTTTTCGCTATTATTAATGTTTTATTAATTCTATTATAGTTAAAATGTAGGGTTTTTATTTATAAGAGGTCGGGACGTTTTTTTTGCAATTTACTTTTACCCATACACGATAAAGAAATTGATTATTTTAATTTACTTTTATCCACAAGCGCGAGAGGTACAACGAAGCCCTCTGGGGCGGCGGAGCAGATATCGCAGGCGATAATGCGCTGACGGTGAACGAAGAGATTGACGAATACTTCCCCTTCGCTATCGTAGTTCTCTACCTTATAAGTATAACGGGTGACCTTCTTTTTTGCATATTTAGAGAGGTCGAGGCCTTGCTTTTTCTGCAGCTCGTTGTAGCCGGAAATTATGCGGTCAAAGTTCTCGGGCATAAGGAATGGCTTTTCTTCTAGGGGCTCGGGGGATACCTTGACGCCAAACTGCTCTATAAAGGCTACTCTATCCTCGTTGGTTTTGATACCGCTATAGTTTACTTCCATTGGGGCAATAGCGGCAACCGAATCCATAGCGGCTACACTGCTTACTCCGATCAGCAAAATCAAGGCGACAGCGATCAGGGCGCAAAGCTTAACCGTTGAGGCTCTAACTGAAAATACGAACATATATAACTCCTTTTTTGCCATTTGGCTTTTTGGTTAAATATATTCTTCTGAGCGGGAGAATATGACTTTGCGCTTATGAAAAACAACTGCGATGTATCACAGCATTTTGCCTGAAGGCGAAAAGTATTTATGCCTCTAATCAAGAAAACTTTTTGTTAAGCTGATTTCGGCGTTTTTGGAGAAAAAAATCGGGCGATGAAAATGGCAAAAAATGGGTGCTGTGACAGTGTTCATTTTTTGTTCATTTTTGACCCCCCGTTTTTTTGTGCATATTGCAATAAAATCCACCTCTCTACTCCTTGTTTTTTCTACACCCTGCATACTTAACTTTTCAACCCGGAAATGCTAGAATAATTACGGTAGCAGCGAGGTGCAATGCCGACGAGGCAAAAAAGCCGAATGCAGGCGATGTGAAAAGCCACTGCAAAGCATTACAAACGGCTGAAGCAAAACGCTGTACCGCGGCGCGAAAATATCCCAGAAAATGAAGTCCGGAATTCATTTTGTGGGGTTGGACGTGAGTGTTCGGTAAAGCCCGAATCTCATTCCTTACAAAACGGCGGCTGTCTCAAATTCAAAATCAGAGATCACCAAAAAACCGCTGCGCCAAAAATCTACGAGAGAGGAGACGAATGTGACAAAACAGAAATGCACGAAGGAGCTTTGCGGGAAAATGTACAGCTTTTTCAAAAATTACACGGGCGACGGAGCTCCCAGCTTTTCGAAATTCGCCCGGGAGACGGGGCTTACACTGGAAAGGCTGGAATCCTTCAAAAACAACAAGGAATTTCACAGAATATACCGCGAATGCAAGGAAATACGAAAAGATATTATCATTGATAAGGCGCTCTCGAAGAGAGCCGATGCATCCTTCGCAAAATTTCTGCTCTCCGAGGAGGGAGGCGGCGGTGGCGAGGACTCGATCGACCTCACCATTACCGTTATTGAATAAGTATGAAGATTGATCTTACTGTTACAAAAAAGCAGAAGGCGTTTATGGACTCCAAGGAGACCGAGGTGCTTTTCGGCGGAGCGGCGGGCGGAGGAAAATCCTACGGACAGCTGGTGGATACTCTCATCTATGCTCTCCGCTACCCCGGGTCAAAGCAGCTTGTGCTGAGGCGAAGCTTTGCCGAGCTGGATAAATCACTTATACGCTCCTCTATGGAAATCTTTCCAAGAGATATTTACAGCTTCAATTCCTCCTCTCACGTAGGCAGATTCAAGAACGGATCTATCGTGGACTTTGGATATTGCGCTTATGAATCGGACGTTTACCAATATCAGAGCGCGGAATACGATCAGATCCGCTTCGACGAGCTTACTCACTTTACCGAGGGACAGTACCTTTATTTAATATCTCGCCTCAGGGGGGCGAACAGATTTCCAAAGCAGGTCAAATCCTCCACCAACCCCGGAGGAATAGGACATACCTGGGTAAAGGAAAGATTTATTGATCCCGCGCCGCCCGGGGTGGCTTTTTCGGGAGGGGGAGGGCTTTCGAGGATATTCATTCCTTCCCTGCTCTCGGACAACTCCTTTTTAGAGAAAAACGATCCCTCCTACCGCGAGAGGCTTATGGCTCTGCCAAGGCGGGAGAGGCTGGCGCTTCTTGAGGGGGATTGGAATATTTTCGACGGACAATATTTCGCCGAGTTTTCAAGGGCAGCCCACGTATGCGAGCCCTTCGATATCCCGCCTCATTGGAGAAAATTCAGAACTATTGACTACGGTCTTGACAGGCTCGCCTGTCTTTGGATAGCGCTGTCTCCCGAGGGAAAAAGCTACGTTTACCGCGAGCTTTGTAAATCAAATCTGCCCATCAGCCGCGCGGCGGGGGAAATTCTCGATATGACACCCGAGGGGGAGGATATTTATGCAACCCTTGCACCGCCCGATTTATGGTTTCGTACCCAGGAAAGCGGCAAAAGCAAGCATATCCTTTTCTCGGAGGCAGGGCTGAAGCTCACCAAGACGGGAAACGACAGAGAAAGCGGATGGCTGGCCATCAAGGAAATGCTCATCACCGAGCGTGAGGATGGGGCAAGGCTTCAAATATTCAGAAATTGTACTGAGATTATCAAGTGTTTGCCTATGCTGAAAATAGATAAGCTGCGCCCTACCGATTGCTCCACCGAGCCGCATATTATCACTCACGCCCCCGATGCTCTCCGTGGCTACGCTATATACAGAGCGAATCCGCCCTCGGAAATTCAAACGGGCGAGAGGACGAGATGGAGCCGCGATCTCATGGATGATTACCTCCGAGCAAGTGAGGCAGAGCAAAAATACTTAATTAAGAAATATGGAGAACCGAATTGATAAATAACAGAAAGGATAATACCAAACTAGAAAAATTCTCCCGGCTTTACGAATGCGCGACCCTCGCTTACGTGGAAACCTTAGAGGGGCTTGAGAGGAATCTTATGCAATACCGCGGCTCTACCGAAATTGACGGTGGACTTGAGAATGCAAGCGCGGTAAGAAATATCACATACGAGCTGATAGAAAGCGCAATCTCCGCAGAGATCCCTTACGCAAAGGTAGAGGCGGAGAGCTACTCCGACCGAGGCGAGATGCTATCCCAGGCGGTAGAGAGACTGCTCTATACCACAAGGGAAAGACTACCACTGGACGAGATAAATGACTCGGACGAGCGATGCACCTACATTTTCGGCGGAAGCCTGCTTTTCCTTGAATGGGTAAAGGGTGATGACAGGGGCGACGGAGAGATAAGACTGCGCCAGATATCCCCACGCGATTTCATTCCCGAGCCGGGACTTACGAGGCTTGAGGATATGAGCTACTGCTTCCTCAAATTCACCACAAACAAGGGCGAGCTTTCATCTAAATATCATATTAAGGACGAGGATCTGAAGCTTGCAGAGGTGGGCTTCAGATGGGGCGAGGCAGCATCTATGGACGATACCGTCAACGTTATCTTCGCCTTTTATAAGGGAGACGACGGAAGAGTCGGAAGATTTGTTTTCTCCGGCGACCTTGCCCTTTCCGATGAGCCGGATTATTACGGAGCATGCTTCGAGGGTGAGGGGGATTTCTCGGAAAATGACGGGGAATATGAAAATATATGTTTACAAAACCCCGATAAATCTACAAAAACCGTCAAGGTGAAAAGGTATAGGCCAAAGGACTTCCCCTTGGTTTTAAGACGAAATATTTCCTCTGAAGGAGACCTTCTCGGCGCATCGGACGCGGATATTCTCCGCCCTATCCAGCAGGCCATCAACAAGGTGGAATCGAGAATTATGCAGAAGCTACTCCGCGCGGGAGTCACACCCATTATGCCCGAGGATGCAAGCGTAAGCCTTTCCAACGCTATCTTTGGTCAGGTGATTAAGATCAAGGCGGGCGAGAGCGCATCCCAGTACGGTACGGTGGATACAACACCCGACATTTCCCAGGATATTGCCCAGGCGGACAGACTCTATGATCAGGCGAAAAGACTTGTGGGTATCTCGGATGCCTACCAGGGCATCGACCTTAACAAGGTAGAGTCGGGCTATGCAAAATCCCTTCGTATCAGACAGGCTGAGGGCCGTCTGGAATCAAAAAGGCGCATGAAAAATATCGCCTACGAGGAGCTTTATAAGCTTATATTCCAGCACTATCTTGCCTTCTCGAAAAATTCAAGATCGCTGATCTACAAGGACGGATTTGGCGAAATCAAGGATCAGAGATTTGACAAGCGGGACTTTATCGAGATGAATGAGCTTGGCGAATATTACTATTTCGATAACCTTGTTTTCTCGGTGGATACCGATCTCTTTGAGGAATATCAGAGAGAGGCTATCTGGGAGAGAAACCTTGAAAATCTCCGAAGTGGAACTCTCGGCGATGTGGGAAGCCCTGCGACTCTCCTTCGCTACTGGCAATTCCAGCAGAAGGCACATTACCCAAACGCCAAGGAGAACGTTGAATACTTCAAGAAAATAGTTGAAAATGAAAGGTACAAAAGCGATGAATGAAAATATGATCAACACTCAAAATGAAATAGGTCAGCCCGAGGAGGAATTGACCGAAGCTCCCGCCGGCGCAGCTGACACCGAGCAAGAGACAGTGGAGGCGGATGACAGCTACAGTGAGGAGGTCAGCATGCCCCACATTGCCGACGGCGAGGAGGATAGCGCCCCCTCGGAGGAGGAAGATCCGTATTCGGCGGATGATATAGAGGAGCTGAAAAAGCAGTTCCCCGAGCTTTCGGACACAAGGGCTAGCGAGGAGCTTCTGGGCTCTGAAAAGTATAAAAGATTCAGAAGCCTTGGCCTCACACCCACGGAAGCCTATATGGCATGCGGTGGCGGAAGAGTCAAGGAAAGGCTTCGCCCCTCATCCCCCTTGTCGGTAAAGCGCCGCGACGTAGGCATCTCCGACCACCAGCTTCGTATGGCGAGAGAATTATTCTCGGAAATGAGCGATACCGAAATTCAGGCACTCTACAGAAGAGTGACGAAGTAAAAACAGGAAACATTAAATTAAACAAATCAAATAACAAACGAAATAAGTACCAATTTGATGAGAAGAATTTTAGGTTCAGACGAAGAAATCCCAGCGAGGGGAGCGACGGCGTAGATACCTACTCCGAGCCTTTCCGAGTCGACAGATTTCTGAAGTATCAACCAAAATTCTTCAATCAACAAAAAAACAAATAAAATACGAAAGATTTTGGCCGAGAATTTTGAGGAAAGACGAGGCGCCACGAGAAGCGGAGGCGACGGCGTAGATACCTACTCCGAGCCGAGCATCACAGTAGGCAACAAAGTATTTACCAAAATTGTCGAGACAAAATAAAGGAGGAAATACAACTAATATGATTATTTATTCTAAATCTACAGGCCTTGCTCCTGCTGCAATAAGCAAGATTGAAACCCCTATTAAGATGATCATCGAGCATGAAAGCGATATCATCACAAAGCAAAAGGGCATTTGCGACCTTCTTTTCAACGTGGAAAAGAGCAATCGCTTTGGCGAGACTATTATCGGCGGTAATGAGTTTAATCTCTTCTCCGCTGCCGCAGAGGGCTCTGCCGCCGACCAGGATAACATCGTTGAAAGCTACGAAAAGTTCATCGAGCATATCCAGTTCATGAAGGAATTCGTTATCTCCGCGGAGATGATGGAGGATGCAAATTACGGCATCGCCGCAGACGCAAAGCGCAGAGCGGAAAACTTCACAAGAGCCTATTATAAGACCATCAACAAGATCTGCGAGACTGCTCTCGCTATGGGCACATCCGCCACTGCAACCTACGCGAAGGCGAGTCTGGATCTCACCGCCCCCGACGGTCTTCCCCTCTTCAATAAGTCTCACAAGTGGGGATCAACCGCGACCAAGACAGGTACACAGTCTAACTACTACTACGGCGACGTTTTCGCCACAGGCACCGGCAGAGCATACTCTACCGCGGCATTTGAGGAGGCGCTCTACGAGCTTTCGGTTAAGATGAGAAATATGAAGGATGAAAACGGCGAGCCTCTCGGCTACACCGCAGACACCATCATTCTCCCCGGCAATAAGCCTATGGCAGAGCTTATCGCAAGAAAGGTTTGCGGCACCGAGCGTTCTCTCGGCAACAACTACAACGACATCAACCTTCACTTCGGCAACTGGAAGATCGTCGTTCTTCCCGGCTGGCAGCCTACCGCCGATTCGGTTATGGTTATGTCAAGCGAGGCAAACAAGAATCTTGCGGGCAATATGTTCTTCAACAGAATTCCCCTTACCGTTACAAGCTGGGTCGACCATCACACAGGTAATTATATCTGGAACGGCAGATGCCGCTTTGGCGTCGGATTTGGCAATTACAAGCATATTCTTCTTGCAGTCGATTCTGCAACTGCTGTGGATAATGCCACTCAGATGTAATCTATAATTTACAAATAACGGTAAAAGGAGAGAATTTATGACTATCCGTGATTTGAAAAATGAAGTGGAGGCTCTTGGCTTTTTCACCGCACAGGAGCTTGATGATTCTCTTATCTCCACAGCCAACCGAGCCATCAGGATGATACATACCGTTCACCCGAAAAAAAAGCGCGGGGAGATCGTATTTTTACCGAAGGATGCCATAGTCAGGTATGATGCAGTGGCAGGAGGGGGATCGGATGTATCCCTCTCCGTTCCTGCGGGACGGCTTATGATGAAGATACGCGGCGAGGGAAAATACGTAGTGCGTATCGGCAACGTGCAAAAGACCTACAGATTTTTCTCCGATACGAGCAGCCTAAAAATAGATTTTTCGGAGGCGGGAGAGCTTATTTTCTCCGGGGATTCTGTCTTTTGCGCCTGGGATATAGCCTCATTCAGAAGCGATATGCTCCCTTATGAGGATGCCGTGTCATTTACCGGCGACGTCATTTCCTTTGAGTTAAAGAAGATATTCCCGGATATACTCTACCTTATAGATATTCCTACGAATACAGACGGCAGAGAAATCCGCGGACTGACGCTCCCGGATGCGGCTCACATATCGGTCCCTACAAACTACCGAGGAGTCATATCGATCTTATATAGCGCAAAGGCGAGGGAGATCACCCTTGAGTCCGAGGACGGTGAGACTATTGACATTGCAGATGAGCTGACCCCTCTGCTCCCTTTGCTTATCTCCTATTTTCTCTTTATGGATGAAAGCCCTGATATGGCGAGAATGTATCTTGCAGAATACGAAAAGCTCTCCGGAGCTATCCGCAGATGCGAGGTTCCCGGGGCTGTGAAATACACAGACGTGAACCGATGGTCATAAGAGAGGAGGGATCATTTGCCAAAATATTTCAAAAATAAAAATTCAAAATACGTAAAGGATTACGATCTTGTGGGGAGCGATATTGCTCTTGCAGAAACCGAAAATATGTATATCGATTACAGCACGGGAGGCTCCTGGCTTGAAAGCTTTCCCGGATACAGATCGGTATACGAATATAGCGGTAAAATAAACGGAATATACGATATGGGATTCGGGGATAACGGCTTTCTCGTTCATGCGGGGGCGTCCCTCTACAGATGCCGCTTTTTGGATAAGAATCTTGACGGTACGCAGTCAACTTGGCTTTGCGATGCCAATGACGGTAAAAGCTTTTGCTATTCCTTCGGGAACAGCGCGGTATTCTTTGACGGCACCGATATCGCGGTGATAAGCGAAGAGCTCACCACCAAAAAAATGTCTCAGCATTCCGATGCGGTTTACGTTCCCACCACATACGTAAACGGAGCGGAGGAGGAGCAGGTTAACCTGCTTACCGATAAGTTTCGTGAGGAATGGGTAAATATCAATTCCTCGGATCTGGCCTATGAAAGTCCCGGACTCATATTCAAAATCAAGAGCGAGACAGCTCTTACCTGCTCTGTTGCGGGCATAGAGGAAGGGATTACAGGCACGCTGGAGATACCTAACCGCAAGAGGATAAACGGTAGATATTACCGCGTGGTGGAAATAGCTGACAGTGCCTTTAAGGACATGACCGGCATCACCGGTGTTATACTCGGAAACAAAGTTACAAGGGTAGGAAAAAGAGCCTTCTCGGGTTGCACAAGCCTCGGGCTCGCGGTAATGCCCGACGGCATTCTGGAAATAGATGAGCTTGCCTTCGGAAATTGCACCTCTCTGCAAAGCGTTTATATTGGTGTCAGCTGCAAGAATATCTACCATAATGCCTTTTCTGACTGTCCTTCGTCAATGAAAGTTTACTTTTCGGACACTTATGAGCATATTGAAAAGTGCGATGGCGTTGGAAACCTTATGGTATTTACTGTGGAATACTCAACAAAGTATAAGCTGAAAAAGCTGGGTGTTCCGCTGCTCACACCTACGAAAGGAATAATTTCGGTGACCATTGACGGCGAAGCGGTCTCATACATAGCGGATTTTAACCGAGGCATTATTACCATATCCATGGACGACATCAGCGATCTGGAGGGCAGTAGCATTTGCATTACGGGAAAGCGAGATACAACCAAGGTGCGCATCTCTGAGAGAGGCACTACCTTTTCGGCATTTGCCGGAGCAGAGGTGGATGCCAAGGCAACGGTAATATCCTGCATAGGAGGCGCGAGCTATGACGGACGAGCCTTTGTTTTCGGACCGCCAAGCTATAAAAATCTTATCTTCGTCTCCTCCTTTACAAGAGAGGGGGGCTCCCATCCGTTATACTTCGGCGACCTGGACTATTTCACTGTGGGAAGCGCGCTCCATGGCATAAGCGACGTAAAGCGGGAGGGCGGCAGGCTTGCGGTAGCAAAGCCGGGTGAAGGTGGAGGCAGTATATTCCTTCTATATCCCAAGGGAGATGTAGGGGCTACCTTCGGCAGAAGATATCCCATAATATACACTCTTCAGGATACCGGCATCAGATCAAAGCTTTACGAATTCAACAGCTCAACCATATTCGTGGGCAAGAGTGATATCTGTAAAATGAAGTATTCTTCATCCTCTGCCGTCTTTGAGCCCATTTCTCTCCGTTGCCCCGAGGCTATGAGAAGCAACATAAACGGCGATATGATCTTCACCACAATCGGCGGATATCTCGCGGCTATCACCGATACCAATATGTATCTTGGTGACCCAAGAATCACCTTCGAGGCTGTGGGAAGCGAGCAGTACAAGTGGTTCCCTATCAAGGATATAGGCGTATATGAGGGGGACAAAAGAGAGTATTACTACGCAAAAAGCGACGTTACGGGAATCTATACTCATCCCGATATAGGAAAGGTTACAGAGGAGGAGGTCTACAGCTATGTTGACGAGAACGGCAACACCATCTACTATGTTACTATCGGTATAAGAAAATACAGAGTAGTTCCGGGCGAAGAAGTGTTCGGCGGAGTTACCGTAGGCATTTCCCGTGCGGACAAATACGGAGATACCATCATTTTCGGCGCTGAAAACGGTAACATTTATGCCTTCAATACCGACAAGAAGGGAATCGCGCCAAGGCCTGTTTATACCTCCGGATATTTTGACAGTGAAAGCTACCGCATCGCCTACAAAAATAAAATCCACCCATATTTTTACACCAACGCAGGACACAGGGTAAAATACTCTTTCACCACCGCCCCCTATAACGGCGAGATGGGCCATATTCTGAAAAGTAATGTTAAGGGCGCCTTGACGGCAAGGCTTAGCGCAAGGTCGGCGGCAAAGATATGCTTCTCTACTGCCACCGACAGAAAGGAAGTAACAGAGCTTGGGGGAATCGTTATGGGAGAGCTTGATTTCTTGGATGTGAATTTCGGCGAGATCTCATTTGCAGATAATTCTCCCGAGATAATATCTATTCCCGAAAATTGCGAAAAATGGGTAGAAAAGCAAATAACTGTTTACACAGATGGGCTTAAAGCACCATTTGCTATTAATTTGATTTCTCTTGGCTTCAGGGTGCAGGGACGCATTAAAAACGGCCAGGAGAAATAGAAGGGAGATCTATGACAACAGGAAAAATACTTCAGAGCGAAATAAACTTAAACTCGGTGGCATCTCTGCCTAACCGCCCCTCGGCAAGCAAGGAATACGGCGGCGCGGGATACACCCCTCAACAGATGAAGGCGGCATTCGATAAGCTTGCCCTCCTGGCGATCGACAGACTCAACTCACTTATAGATGATATTGAGAGCGAGGGGGCCGGCAGAATCGGCGAATCTATAAAGACATCCATAAGATCGGGACATACATTAAGCGATTTCTTCCTTGATGTGATAAACGGAAGCCTTCCCTCTTATCTCATTGTGGGCAACACCACGCTGGCAGAAAAATTAGCGGCGCTCGAGGCAGAGATAAGCGACATCAAGAGCCGTCTTGAATAGGCCATCGACAAAAAAGAAAGGATCAATAATGAACACATTAAAATTTGAATTTTTTATGCAAAACGCCGATATTTCATCGGCGGAATACGATAGCTCCGATAAGGTGCTTTTCATCTTCCCCACCGAGGAGGAGGGTTATTTATCCATTGGCCCAAGGATCATCAAGGTGGAAAGAGGCAGGGCGGAGATCAATCTTTCGGACTTCTCCGACGGAACTCAGAGCTGTTACCTTTGCCTTGAGGGCAAGAGATTTGAGCTTCCCGGTCTTGAGAAGTTCGGTAGGCTTTTCAGAATGTCAGGCCCCACGGAGGGATCGGCAATGGCAAGAGTAGCCTACCTTAAGGAGCAGGAGGCGAGGGTCTGTGAGCTGGAAAGAAGACTGACTCACGCAGAGGAAAAAATCTTTGGAAAAGGAGGGATCTTATGAGGAAGGCGATAAAAATAATTCTCGCCGCGGCTCTCTTTATTTCTCTCGCCACCGGTATTGTAATATGCTATCCGCAAAATGAGGTAATGGCAGAAAGCGCGGCGGCTTTCCGTACACCTTTAGCGGATGCCGCCGACACGGGCGAGGATGTGTACGTATTCGATGAAGAAGCTGAGGGCGATATTACCCCCGACGAAAATGAGGGAGGAACACAGCGTGGCCTTGCTTCTGAGGAAAACGAGAAAGGTACTCCCACAGAAAACGAGAGCGAAGCATCCGACCAAAATGCCAATGCGGGCGGAGCGGCTGACCCTGATAAAAATGCGGACGATTCCCTGCACGGCAGTAGCAAAAACGGCTTTGAGCAGATATACAACACTGTGATGATGCACATCTCGGAGATACTTTCCCTTGCCGCATTCATCGGCTCGCTGATCTGCGCTATTATCTATAAAAGCGGTCTTATGCCCCTTGTCAATAACGGTCTTCTCGGGCTGAAAAACGCAGTGGTTAAAATAAAAGAGGCTACCGATAAGGCAGAGGTAGACAACAAGGAATCTGTTGACGGTATCAGCCGACGCATAGAGGAGCTTGAAGGAGCGATTGCCGATATGGGCGAGGCGTTCACAAGTCTAAGGGAGGCGCTCTCCGGGCTGGAAGATCAGAAGGCCCACAGAATGAGGCTTGATACTATTCTCGAAGGCGAGCTTGATATGCTCTACGACATCTTTATGACGTCGTCGCTTCCCGAATATGAAAAGGCGAGAGTCGGCGAAAGGATGACTAAGCTGAAGGGGGTACTGAACTCGGGTGAAGGCGAAAAATAATAGGGCTTTTGTAAGGTTTCTTTTACATTACACAGGACTTTTGGCTTGTATTCTGCCGCCAATCATTTGCACGCTTTCTTATTTTCCCCTCTGGCGCGAGGGCGGCGGCGAGCAGCTTATATGCGGCGGAACCGCCTTACTCCTCATCATCTCCGTCATACCCTTTTATAAGTACATAAGGAAGCTTCTTGAGTCTGCGGCATCATACGTGATATGGCTTATAATATTCCTTTTCTGCTTCCTTATGGCTAAGGTGATAGATGAGGTTACGGTTATAGCATTCGTAGGCTTCGTCGGAAATATTCTGGGCGCGGCTCTTATGAAGCTTTCGGAGAGGATCAAAAATTAAGATGGGGGTGAGGGGGCATGAGCAAGGATTTTGACACAGAGCTTTTAAGCCTTAACCGACGTATAAAGGAGGGTTACTCTTACCTGATCTCCAATCTCAGCAAAATCATCGCCATAGTAACAATGATAGTGGCGGGTATGCTGGTCTTCACCGATATAGAATTCCTCGGCTTCAATTCAAAGGAGCTGACCGCCACTCTTCTTTTGATCCTCATCTCATCTTACGTTGTGTATTTCTCTCTGGAGGAATCTGGAGAGAGGCTATACGAGGAGAGCGAGGAATATAAGAAGCTTCACCGGGAGTATACTCAAGCGGCGGAGGCAATCAGCCTGGAGAGACTATCGGAGCTTAGGGAATACTGCGAGAGGTATGCCGATGAGGAGCTTCTTTTCCGCAGGCGAAGCGCACTGCTTGCCGCAGGATATACAGCGGAGGACTATGAGGCGTTTTGCAGAGGAGAGATCGCAAAGGGCAAAAGGAAGCGTGAGCTTGGAAGGATCGCGAGAATGCAGAGAATCAGGCTGACGCCCGAGATGCTTCTCTACCACGGCTCGGGCACGGCAGAGAAAATACGAGACCCAAAAAAGGGTAAGCTTATAAAGCTGGCCTTGAAGATACTGCCCAGCACCGTCTGTATGCTCTTCACTGCCTCGGTGGTTCTTTCCGCCAAGGAGCTGAATGCCATTACGGTCATTGAGGGTATCCTTAAGCTATCCACTCTACCTACCGTGGGATTCCGCGGATACGTGAACGGATACAACTATAAAAAGGACAGCGAGTCTGATTGGCTGAAAACAAAAACGCGATTGATTAGGGGATTTTTGAGCCAAAAGTAAATATTGTTTTACATAAATGACGATTTTTCGCAGATGCAACTTGCAAGCGTGAAATCGGCGGCGGTCGGGGATTTTTTGCCTCGGCCGCTTTTTTGTCGAAAAATCACAGGTAAAATGAAAGAAAAATCCATGGATAAAAAGTAGGTGAAATAGCATAATTTACATGAAGAAAAGGGCATATATAAAGAGAAAACGTATTGACTTTTATTTATGGATATGATAAAATAAAATCAAGAAAAAACAAGAAGGGAGGATGGTCTTATGCTATACGATCGCGACAGCGGCAAAATCAAAATAAGCCTGAAGGAATTTATAGGAATCGCAAGACGGGGCATCTCACCTACCCTGCCCTTCGACGAGGACGAGCCGAACATTTCCGATACCTCTCTCCTTCTCCTGAAGGGGGATCTGCCCGACGTGAAGCGGGAGAGGGTGATCTTTGGATTTTCCGCTATGGGATATGACTTCGAATTATATATGCAGATGGTCTACGTTATGGGGGGCGAGGTTATAATCGCCAAGGAAATAGACGGCTCGCCAAAGGCTCTGACTCGCGATGAGCGCGCCATCATGAGGGCAGAGGCCTTCGTGATCGGCAAGGCTATGTGCGACCTGCAGGGCTTTCGCTCAATGCTCCTTCAGTTCTACGTTGAGAACAGACTCAGGGGCGAGAAGCACAACTTCCATGAGGTGGCTACCAAGGAAAAGCTGGGGGAATTTTTCGACAAGTGCGTTTCGGCGGTAGCGAAATTTGCAGCCCCCGAGGTGGAGCGAGTTACAGAGCGCATCCCTTCCTTTGAGAAAATGAAATTTCCCTTTGAAAATATCCGCGAGGGGCAAAGAGAATTTATGCGGCAGGCATTCAGGACTCTGTCCCTTGGGGGCGTTCTTTTCGCATCCGCACCCACCGGAACGGGAAAAACGGTAAGTGCCATCTATCCTGCCGTCAAGGCTCTCGGCAAGGGGCGGGCGGAAAAGATATTTTACCTCACTCCTAAGAGTACCACCGCAGAGGCGGCAAGAGATACCATAGACCTTATCTGCCGAGGTGGCGTAAAGCTGAAATCCATCATTCTCACCCGCAAGGACAGAATGTGCATAAACGGAGGAATCTGTAAGTCAACAAGGTATCTTTGTAAATATTCGAAGTGCGAGAAGATTGCGGATGCTACCCTGAAACTATATGAAAATGTAAAGAATTGTTTGGATTATACCGATGTTATAGAGGTTGCAAGAGAATATAACGTTTGCCCTTATGAGTTGTCTTTATCCTATTCGGAGCTTTGCGACATAGTAATCTGCGACTTCAATTACCTCTTTGATCCCGGGGTTTACATCCGCCGCTTCTTCGATGAAGGAGGTAGATATCTCTTCCTCGTAGACGAGGCGCACAATCTTGTGGAAAGGGCGAGGGAGATGTACTCGGCGAGCCTTATGCTGGATGATATCGACGAGGTTGCAAGAGACGAAAGAGTTCGCGAAAATGCGCCGATAAAATCCATCTCCAGAAATGCAAGGAAGGTCATCTACGAGCTGCTTTATCCTTATGTGAAGGACGAGCTGAGGGAGTCGAGAGACGGAACTCTTCACGGAGCGACGCACCTATCCGAAATACCGTCAAGACTCTTTTCCATTTTCGATGAGCTGCTTCTATTTATCGGCGAGGAGCTGAAGGGGGCTATGCAGGACAGAGACGGCGGCCTTGTTAGATACCTGAGAGAATATCAGCTGAAAATAAAAAAATTCGCCTCGGCGCTATCCCGCTTTGACGAATGCTACAAGCTTATTATCTTCTACGATGAGGGCGCGATAAGGCTGGAAATTCTCTCGCTCCACGCCGGCAAGGAGATAAGATCGATGATAAATAAGGGGCACGGAGCGCTATTCTTCTCTGCTACCCTTTCCCCTATTCACTACTACCGCTCCTGCCTGGGTGGCGAGGCGCAGGACGGCGCGCTCAGCGTTGATTCGCCCTTTGCCGAGGAGCAGCTTTCGGTGTCCATTATGGACAAGATCAGCACAAGATTCTCCGAGCGCGAGGATACTCTTGGGGCGGTATGCAGAGCGATTGCCGCAACGGTTTCTGCAAGACGCGGAAATTATATGGTATTCTCACCGTCATTTGCCTACAGCGAGGCGCTTTACAAGGCATTCAAGGCGAAATACCCGAAGCTGAATATCATTTTCCAGTCGAAGGATATGACGGGGAGCGAGAAGGTTGCCTTCATTGAGGAGTTCAAAAAAGAGGATAATTCTTACCTCATCGGATTTGCGGTTATGGGCGGAATTTACTCCGAGGGAATCGACCTTGCGGGTGATAGTCTGATCGGCGCGGTGGTGGTTGGCATTGGTATGCCCGGGCTCTCCTACGAGCGAGAGGCTATAGCCGAATACTACCAGGAAAAGTATGAGGAGGGCAAGCAATTTGCCTATATTTATCCCGGAATGAACCGCGTTTTCCAGGCGGCGGGGCGAGTTATCCGCCGCGAGGGAGACAGAGGGGTTATCGTGCTGATCGATGATCGCTTCGACGATCCTATATACAAAAAAAGTCTGCCTAAGCTCTGGTCGGGAGTTAAGTTCATCGGAGATCCCAAGACCTTGCGCGAGGAGCTTGATAAGTTCTGGCGAGAGGTGGATGAAGAAAATTAAAAGCCTTGCCTTATATCTAGGTCTCCCTGATCCTGATATTGCGGTGGGGCTTTTTTGATGATGATATAGCAGTGATGCTTTTTCTAAAATGAACGGAAAAGGATAGTAAAAATACCAAAAATCCGCATAAAAGCAATACCGTCATCTTTATTTTTTACTATTTTCAATAAAAGTTATACTATATTTTTCCGTTGTGGATTTTATAAAAGAAAAAGTAGAGATCGCTTTTTTGCAGCTTCTCTACTTTTGCTATGTTGTTTTTATTTGTTTGCAGCTTCGCTACTTTTTCGTCTTGCCTTGTTTTACCTTTTCTCCGCCGTTACTCTGGATAATTAATAGTTCTGAACCAGAGCGAGGGTTAAGGATGTAGAGTTTTTTGCGGCAATGCCAAGGAAGGTGGGATAATCCATAGATGCCTCGCCGTCTGCCGAGTCGGAGATCGCTCTGACTACTACGAAGGGGGTTTCATTAATGAAGGCAACGTGAGCAATAGCGCAGCCCTCCATCTCACAGGCATCAGCACCGAAGTTTCCAACAATTTCGTCCTTCAGTGATTTTGTGGCAACGAAGCGGTCACCGGTAGCAATAGAACCGATCTTGGCATTAAGGGAAAGTGCGTCAGCCGCCAGCTTCAAAATATCGACTGCTCTTTTGTCTGTTTCAAACCAGATTTTATTTATTCCCGAGATGAGTCCGATGGGATCACCGATGGGAGAGGTATCCATATCGTATTGACAGAGCTTTTCTGCAATAACTATGTCGCCTGTCCCAAGATCCTTCGCCAATGCGCCGCCTACGCCGGTGTTCACAATCAGACGGGGAGAATATTTTATAATCATAGCCTCAGCGCAGGTTGCGGCAAACACCTTGCCGATGCCGCACTTTGCGATAACAACCTTTTTGCCAAGAAGCTCACCCGTATAGAAGGTGATTCCGCTGACGGTCTCGCTTTTTTTATCCTTCAGTCTGGCAACGAGTCCGTTCACCTCAACGTCCATCGCTCCGATAATTCCTATATCAAACATTGAAAATCTCCTTTATACCTTATACTTAAAATCCTGCTCGCGGGAGTCGAGATGAGCAAGGTATCTTGCCGCCTCAGCCTTTGCCGCAGAGAGATCCAGGTTTCTGAAGTTTCCGCATTCAACAGCGCTGTTGCCGAAGATTTCGCCATCGTGGTCGATGATGCGGCGAAGGGTGCTTTTAACAATGTCAAGCACTACCCTATTGTCCGCATTGCGAACAAGAAGATAAAATCCCGTCTGGCACCCCATGGGGCCAAAGTAGATTACGGAGTCCGAAATCTCGGATGAGCGCACGTAGGTGGCGAACATATGCTCGAGGGAATGCATAGTGAGATTATCCATATAGTCGCCTGCGTTTGGAACGCGGGTGCGGAGGTCATAGGTGGTTATATCTCCGTCAATTCGGGATACGTAAATGCCCTCGGTAAGGAGATTGTGATTTACCTCAAACGAGGCAATTTTCTTTACTTCATTCATTTTGTTTTTCCTTATTTTGTGGCAAAATGCCGCTTTTCGAAAAGAATAGTTTACTTTTTTTAGCAAATTACGCAAGTCACGGGACTTGCGTAATTATTTTTGTGTTTAGAATCTTATATGCTCAGCAATGTAATTTTTAACTTCGGATATAGGCAACCTTACTTGCTCCATGCTATCTCTGTCACGAACTGTTACGCAACCGTCGTTTTCGGTTTCGAAGTCGTAGGTGATGCAGTAGGGAGTACCAATCTCGTCCTCACGGCGGTATCTCTTACCGATAGAGCCTGTCTCATCGAAGTCAACTGCGAAGTCCTTTGCAAGGTCATCGTAAAGCTCAAGGGCCTTCTCGGAAAGCTTCTTGGAGAGAGGAAGCACCGCGCACTTGAAGGGCGCAAGAGCGGGATGAAGGTGAAGAACAACTCTAACGTCGCCCTCACCGATTGTCTCCTCATCATAAGCGTCAACAAGGAATGCAAGAGCAACTCTGTCTGCGCCGAGAGAGGGCTCGATTACGTAAGGAATGTAATGCTCGTTTGTTTCCTGATCGAAGTAGGTCATATCCTTGCCGGAATGCTCCTGATGCTGAGTGAGGTCATAGTCTGTTCTGTCAGCAATGCCCCAAAGCTCGCCCCAGCCGAAGGGGAAGAGGAACTCAAAGTCGGTTGTCGCCTTGGAGTAGAAGCAAAGCTCGTCGGGATCGTGGTCACGGAGACGAAGGTTCTCGGGTCTCATACCGAGGTTAAGAAGGAACTTGTGGCAGTAATCCTTCCAGTATGCAAACCACTCAAGGTCTGTGCCGGGCTTGCAGAAGAACTCAAGCTCCATCTGCTCGAACTCACGGGTACGGAATACGAAGTTACCGGGAGTGATCTCGTTACGGAAGGACTTACCGATCTGAGCTACACCGAAGGGGAGCTTCTTTCTCGCGGAACGCTGCACTGCAGGGAAGTTCACGAAGATACCCTGTGCAGTTTCGGGACGAAGGTAAACGGTGCTGGAGGATTCCTCGGTTACACCGATAAAGGTCTTGAACATAAGGTTGAACTTCTTGATATCGGCGAAGTCCTTGCCGCCGCAGATGGGACAGGTGATGTTCTTTTCCTTAATATAGGTAGCCATCTCCTCGAAGCTCCAAGCCGCGGGATTATCGTTAAGATTGTTAGCGAAGGCATAGTCCTCGATGAGCTTGTCCGCTCTGTGGCGAGCCTTACAGCCCTTGCAGTCCATAAGAGGATCGGAGAAGCCGCCAACGTGACCGGATGCAACCCATGCCTCGGGGTTCATAATGATGGCAGAGTCAAGACCAACGTTGTATCTGGATTCCTGAACGAACTTCTTCCACCATGCTCTCTTTACGTTGTTCTTGAACTCAACGCCAAGAGGGCCGTAATCCCAGGAGTTTGCGAGACCGCCGTAGATCTCGGATCCGGGGAAAATGAAGCCTCTTGTTTTACAAAGAGCAACGATTTTTTCCATTGTTTTTTTGCTGTTTTCCATTGTTTTATCTCCAATATTGTAATTATTTATTTACATTTTTAATTGTTTTTGGTTATTTTTGCTTGTTTATATTTTTTGGCTTCAGAGAATTTCTCCGTATATTACGCCGTCCTCAACCCGCTTTGGAACAACGCTGAGAAGCTTGCCCGAAAGGTTGGAATCAGACTCCGCCCTAACCTCTGCGAAGGTATCCGAATGGGATATCCAGAAGCCGCGGCGCTTGTTTTCAAATATGCAGGAAAGGGGCTCGCCGTGCTCGCAGATTTCAAGAAGAACGCTGTCTCTCACCTTATTTTTCTCTGCGATAAGAATCTCGCTCCTTCTCCGCTTTACGTCCTCGGGGATCTGACATTCATACTCTGCCGCAGGTGTTCCCTCTCGTCTTGAGTATGCGAAAACGTGGCAGTCAAGGAATCTCGCCTTTTTGACGAACTCTACTGTCTCGAGGAAGTCCGCATCGGTCTCGCCCGGGAATCCTACCATCAGGTCGGTGGTGAAGGTTGCGCTTGGGAACGCCTCTCTTATAACGCTCATATTACGGAGCGCCATCTCGGTATTATATCTGCGCTTCATTCCGCGAAGGACTGCGTCTGAGCCTGATTGCATAGAAAGATGGAAATGGGGGGCGAGGATCTTAGTGTCACGAACCTTGGCAATAAATTTCTCTCCGATAAGCTCGGGAGCAAGGGAGCCAAGTCTGATCCTCTCGCAGGACCCGCGGCGGTCAAGCTCTGCTATAAGGTCGCCGAGATCGTATTTTTCGGGAAAATCCGCGCCGTATGAGCCGGTTTCAATTCCTGTGAGAACGATCTCGCGGGTGCCGTTTTTGTAAAGCGCCTCAACCTCGCGGATAACGTCCTCGGGACGCTTTGAGCGCACGGGGCCGCGGGCATCGGCAATGGCGCAATAGGTGCATCTGCACTCGCATCCGTCCTCGATTTTTACGTAGGCGCGAGTCCTCTCGGGGCGGGTTATGCACATCGGCTCAAAGGTTTCATTATCCAAGGATTTGGTTGTGATTATGGGAATACGGGTGTTTGAAGATGTGGTTTCATCATATTTGCTTGATAACACCTCATCCACCGCCGAGCGGTCCCCCTTCCCCCACTGGGGAAGGCTATCGCATCCGTCCTCGATCTTAACGTAAGCGCGAGTTCTTTCGGGGCGGGTGATGCACATTGGTTCAAAGGTTTCATTATCCAAGAATTTGGTTGTGATTATGGGAATACGGGTGTTTGAAGATGTGGTTTCATCATATTTGCTTGATAACACCTCACCCACCGCCGAGCCGTCCCCCTTGTCTCGCTGCGGCTCGGTCACACTCGGGGAAAAACAACACTTAGTTGTTTTTTTACACCCTCGTGCCGCTTCGCTACCCGCTGGGTAAGGCGAATATCGACTTACTCCAGCTCTGCCCTCTCCGTCACCTGTGTCTGTGTGAGAGATTTTGTTTTCTTTTCCAACGTTGCCGTCATCGCTCTCTTCGCGAGAGGCTTTTTGGGAAAGCAATTCAACTATCATTGGGGCGAGCTTCATTTTATCGGCTGTTCCCGCGACGATGCTGACGCCTTTTATGGCGGCGACCTGCTCGGGGGAGCGCTGACTGTAGCACCCCATAACCGCAACCACGGCATCGGGGTTGGCTCTCAAGGCGCGCCTTATATATTTTCTTGATTTGGCATCGGATTCCGCAGTAACAGTGCAGGTGTTTATGATATAGGCGTCGGCAAAGTCGGAGAAATCCACCTCGCAAAGCCCAAGTCTTTCAAGCTCCTCGGAGAGCGCCACGCTTTCATACTGAGAAACCTTACAGCCAAGAGTGTAGGTAGCGAAGGTTGCCATTATTCGGAATACACCTCGGGCTTCAAGACACCCACGTAAGGAAGGGCGCGATATTTTTCCGCATAGTCAAGACCGTAGCCGATAACGAACTCATCGGGAATAACTGTTCCAACATAGTCGGCATTGTAATCCGCCTTTCTTCTGGAGGGCTTATCAAGAAGAGCGCAAGTTTTAACGCTCTTTGCGCCCTTAAGCTTAAGGTAATTAACAAGATAGGAAAGGGTATTTCCCGAATCGATAATATCTTCAATTACAAGGAGATCGCATTCTTCAATATCAGGGCGAACGAGATCAAGAACTATGTTGATATTGCCCGACGATTCGGTGCTTGCGCCGTAGGATGAAACTCTCATACAGTCGATCTCAACGGGTATTGTAAGCTTCTTCATAAGATCGCCCATAAATACAAGCGAGCCTTTGAGAATACAGATAAGCACCAGCTTTTTATCCTCACCCGAATAGTCGCGATCGATTTCGCTCGCAAGTCTTTCTACTATAGAGTCAAGCTCGGACTCGGAAATAAGAATTTTTTCAACGTCTTTGTTGATCACAAGGAATACCTCCCCATTATAATTTTCATTTACAACTAAATATTTTAGCAGAAAGGGTAAAAAAAGTCAATAGTAAAGGCGTTTTTTCCTTTATATTTCAGTTGATATTTTAGTTTTACCGAGCTTTTTTCATTACAATACATACATTTTAAAAAATATTTAAAAAGCATCTTGACAAAAAAGGAATTTTGAGGTATAATATATTCTGCTTTGGATATGCAAAGATGAGGGACAAGACGTCCCCGACGTTAAAAATTTTACAAGGAGGTGCTACCATGAAAAGAACATATCAGCCTAAGAAAAGACAGAGAAAAAAGGAACATGGCTTCAGAAAAAGAATGGCAACCGCTAACGGTAGAAAAGTTCTTAAGAGAAGACGCGCCAAGGGAAGAGCTAAGCTCACCTATTAATTGAATGGTCACCGGTCGGTGACAGTCACCAATGTGACAGGCTGCGTGGCAGCCTATAAAACTCCGATAAATACGCCGACTAATTCACTCGAGCAATTTTATCGGGGTTTTTGTTTAAGAAAAACAAAAAACCCATAATACGCATTTTCATTATTATAGAGACGTTCGGGGTTTTTGTTTAAGAAAAACAAAAAACCCATAATATGCATTTTCATTACTATAGAGACATTCGGGGTTTTTGTTTAAGAAAAACAAAAAAACATAATACGCATTTTCATTAGTTAAGATGAATTTGGAATTTTTGTTTGGTGACTGAAAGTCAACATTATGAAATTCAAGGCAATTTGCGAAAACCACTTATACTCGAAGGCATATTCCAAAGGCAAGAGAGCCATAACGTCAGCTCTCGCAGTTTACGTGCTTCCGGATTATCACGCTAAGAGGCTTGCTAACGCCCATCCGGAAAAGAAAATCATGAACCGTATCGGTTTAACAACATCCACCAAGCTTGGCTCTGCGGTAGTGCGCAGCCGATGCAGACGAATTATCCGCGAGGGACTTCGCGCCCTTGAAAAAAGACGTCCGCTGAAGGTTGGCTTTCTTATCGTTATCGCCGCAAGAAGCGGAGCTACAGGCTTGAAATCACAAGAGATCGAGGCGCATCTTGAACGCGCATTCGAATCTTTAGGTATGTATAAGGTATAAACTATGAAGCATTTAATGATATGGTTGGTTCGTTTATACAAAAAGTTTATATCCCCCTTGCTTCCTCCAAGCTGCAGGTTTACACCAACCTGCTCCGCCTATGCTATAGAGGCATTTGAGAAGCGCGGATTTTTCGTAGGATTTATTCTGACCGTATGGAGGCTGCTCCGTTGCAATCCCTTCTGCAAGGCAGGATACGATCCCGTTCCCGAAGAGGGAATCATCCCCGTAATATGCAGGAAGAAGGATGTGCATACCGAAGAAGAACACAACCATAACCACAGTGAAAATTAAAAATCGAAAAGTTTCACAAAACGGAAAAGTCAACGATTTTTCCACAGCTTAAAAAAGAAAAAGATATCGTGAGAATTTTTCAGGGATGAAAGCTGAATTATTCAATTAAAGATCAGCCCCATCGGATGAAGCTGCAAATTCATTTGCAACACCTCATCCACCGCTGAAGCGGTCCCCCTTCCCCCTCTGGGGAAGGCTAAAACAATTCCACGAGAAAAGAAAGGAATTAAACTATATTATGTTCGACTGGCTTTACAGTTTACTTGGCTCAATGCTGGCTTGGTTCAGTAACACATTGGGCGGCGGCTATTACGTAGTTGGTATTTTCTTCTACGCATTGCTTTTCAAAATCGTATTTATTCCCTTCACTATTAAACAGCAGAAAAACCAGATCGCTATGGCTAAGCTCACTCCTAAGATCGAGCTTATCAGAGCAAAGTATAAGGGCAGAACAGATCAGGTTACTATGCAGAAGCAGCAGCAGGAGATCTTTGAGCTCCAGCAGGCTGAGGGCTACAATCCCCTTTCCGGATGCCTTCCCCTTCTCATTCAGATGCCTATCATTATCTTTCTTTATAACGTTATAAGAAATCCCCTTTCCCACATTTGCGGTCTTTCCGACAATCAGGTTATCGCGCTTAACAAGCTCTTTGGCGGCGCTGCTGATCTCACTATCAAGCAGATCAACCAGATGGATCTTATCTCCAAGATCACCGCTAACACACAGGGCTATGACCTTTCCGGCTACGATCTCTCCAAGCTCCCCGACTTCACCTTCTTCGGTGTTGGCGACCTTGGCGCGACTCCCACAGCTCATATCCTTCTTTGGCTCATTCCTATCATCGCGGCAGGCCTTACCTGGCTCTCTATGTTCCTCACAAAGAAGTGGAACGGCTCCGCAAACGTAGCTCAGGATCAGCAGGCTCAGAATGCTCAGGTTCAGCAGACCACCAAGATGATGGAGCTTTCCATGCCTATCATGACTCTCATTATGGCATTCAGCCTTTCAGGTATGATGGGTATTTACTGGATCTACCAGTCTCTTCTCGGTATTCTCCAATCTTATCTCGTTGCTAAATTCATGCCCATTCCCAGATATACAGAGGAAGAGCTTAAGGCTATGAGAAAGGCACAGAAGCAGGCTGAAAAGGCACAGAAGCAGGCGGTTAAGAATGCGCCCAAGTACCGTTCTCTCCACTACATTGACGAGGACGACTACGATACACTTCCCGAAATCAAGTCCACACAGAAGAGCACAAAGAAGTCAAACGACACTCTTCCCGACATAAACGAATAATTCAGAGGTTAAAATTAAATAGTATGATTAAAGAAATAATTGCAATGGGCAAGGACGTCATGGAGGCGAAGGAAAACGCTAAGATCGCCCTCGGCGTTGGCCCGCTTGATGATGTAAATTTTGAAATTCTCCACGCAGGAAGCAAAGGTATCTTCGGTATCATCGGCGTTAAGAAGGCACAGGTAAAGGCTTGGATCGAGCTTCCCGACGTACAGGAAAAGAAGCAGAGAGCGCCCCGCCCCGAAAGAAAGCCCGAGGCTGAAGTTACTCCTAAAACCGAGGAAAATGTAAATAATAGTGCGCAAGACAAGCCCGAGCACAAGAAAAATAACAACAAGAAGAAAAAGAAGCCCCAGCAAAAGGCACAGCCCAAGCCCCAGCAGCAGAAGGCAGAGCCCAAGGCTCCTAAGGCACCTAAGGCTCCCTCTATTCCTGAGGAGGAGCTTAAGATGGAGCTTCGTGAGGTTGAGGCAGGCGAGGACATGTCCTTTGACTTCATTACCACTCTCCTCTCCGACATCGGCCTCAAGGCAGAGGCTAAGCTCTACGCAGTAGAGGACGGAACTCGCAGAATCACCATCGAGGGCGAGGATGCGGCAGTTCTTATCGGCCATCACGGTGATACACTTGATGCGCTTCAGTATCTTGCAAATCTCGCTTGCGCAAGAAAGAATTCTAAAGGCGAGCGCGATAAGTCCAGAGTTACCATTGACATCGAGGGCTACAGAAAGAAGAGAGAGGAAACTCTCAGAGCTCTTGCAAGAAGAATGGCTAACAAGGCGAAGAAGAACAAGAGAAGCGTTATGCTTGAGCCTATGAGCGCTTACGAAAGAAGAATTATTCACTCCGAGATTCAGAACATCGAGGGCGTAAGCACCAACTCTATCGGCTCCGATAATAACAGAAAGATCGTTATCTTCCTTACTGATAAAAAGCCCGAGGGTATTTTCGAGGAGAAGGCGCCCGAGACTCCCCTTACAGAAGAATTTGCAAAGGACGAAATGGATAATTCCTCCGATGTTCTCGGCACACTTGATTCCTACGTTCAGGCAGACGAGATCGAAACAGACGTTCAGGCAGTTGAAACCACCAGAGCTGCTGACGACATTGTTGAAGAGGAAGCATTCGATATAAAATAATGCTGAAAAACTATAATTCAATAGCAGCGATCTCATCCCCACCCGGCAAGGGTGGGGTTGCGATTATCCGCATATCGGGAGAGGATGCACTACCCCTTGCAGCAGAGGTGTTCTTCCCTGCCTCGAAGAAAAGCTTCCTTGAGACGAAGCCCCGTATGCAGACCTACGGATATATAATAGATAACGGCGAGAAGATCGACGACGTGCTTGCTACCTACTTCCCTGCCCCTCATTCCTACACGGGGGAGGACGTGGTGGAGATCGGTTGCCACGGCGGTATTCTCGTAACCTCACTGGTGCTTGAAGCCCTGCTCAAAAAGGGCGCGAGATCGGCTATAGCAGGCGAGTTTACAAAACGCGCCTTCATTAACGGTAGGCTGAGCCTTACCGAAGCGGAGGCTATAGGACATCTTCTGGAGGCTGAAAGCCGTGAGCAGGTCAAGCTTTCCTCGGCTACCTCAAGAAGAAAGCTGACAGAAGCGATTTCCAATATACGCGGCGGCCTTGTAAGCCTTATGAGCTCCATCTACGCAAGGATCGATTATCCTGACGAGGATCTGGGCGATTTTACCGACAGCGAAGTTAGAGATCGCCTTGAAGAGATCCGTGGCGAGGCTGTGGCACTGAGGGACACCTACAAGACCGGAAGGGCGGTCAAGGAGGGTATTTCCACGGTTATTGTGGGAAAGCCTAACGTAGGAAAGAGTTCGCTCTATAATGCCCTTATCGGCGAGGACAGAGCCATTGTTACCGATATTGCGGGCACTACCCGCGATATGCTATCGGAGAGCATTTCCCTTGGCAAGGTTATGCTGAGGCTATCGGATACCGCGGGTATTCGTGACAGAGAAAATGTTGATCTTGTTGAGTCCATAGGAATTGAGAGAAGCGAGAAAGCACTGGCAGAAAGCGAACTTATATTTACAATTTTTGATATTTCAAGAGAATTTGATTCCGAGGATGAAAAGCTCCTGGAGGCTGTAAAGGCGGCAGGTGGCGCGAAGATTGCAATCCTTAATAAGGCCGATCTTGAAAGTAAATTCGACGAAGATAAGCTCGGCGATATTTTCCTTCAAAAGGTGAAAATATCCGCGAAGGGGGAGGGCATAACCCTCAGCGAGAGACTATCGGAGATAGTGGACTCCCTCTTTATTGATGAGAAGATCGTAATCGGCGACGGCGCGGTAATATCCTCCGCAAGGCAGAATGCCTCGCTCACAAGAGCTATAGAGGCGATCGACGTCGCCCTCCTAAACCTGAATGCAGGCTTCCCGCAGGACTTAGTTTCAGGGGATATTGAGATAGCCCTAGAGGCGATCTCGGAGCTTGACGGCAGGGCGGTCTCGGAAGAAATAGTGGCGGATATATTCTCAAAATTCTGCGTTGGAAAGTAAAAAATTCTATGCAGGATAGAAGGAACGTTCTGCGAAGAAAAGCAATTAAAAATAATATTCCAATAAAAACTTTTGGGAAAGGAACAAATTATGGAGGACAAGCGTTTCAAGAAGCTGGACGAGGGCTTTATTTGCAAGAATTGCGGCAAAGAGGTTTTGCCCCTTGGATATACCTCAAGAAATCATTGCCCGTTCTGCCTTTGTTCCCTTCACGTTGATATAAACCCCGGTGACAGAGCAAACGATTGCGGCGGAATTCTCCGTCCCATCCGCACCGAGCCCGACCCTAAAAAGGGCTACGTTATTATCCATAAATGCGATCGATGCGGCGCGGTGGTGAGGAATAAAGCCGCCCACGAAGCAAAGGTCCAGCCCGATGATAACGATTTGATTATCAAATTAACTGCAGGGCTAGGCTGATTTTTGAAAAAATCAGCAATGAGAAACTTCTGTTGCCGGTGGCAACGAATTAGAAATTAGAAATGAAAAATTTCTTTCGCCCGGGGGCGAAAAATGTGAAATGAGAAATGTGGAATGAGGAATTAAGTATCATTTTCCATTTTGGTTTCTTAATTAGAAACGAGTATATTGATTAACATAAAAAACACCCACAAATGTCAATGTCAGTTGACAAAAATGGGTGTTTTTTGTTTATTGATGTTATCAGTCTTTTGAATAAACCTTTGCGGTAATGTCGGTAGCAAGGGGAAGTATTTCTCCATCTACCTGCACGGGCTTGGGTATATCGTAAGAAATCTTAATTTCTTTACCTGTAAAGACAGAACAATATTTCTCGTGCTTTATGTGTTCACCGGTAAATATCGATGGGAAAATGGTCAACAGACGGAGCTTACTTACACTATGAACAACAAGAACAGAAAGCTCGCCGCTGTCTCTTTTTTGATTAGGAGTGGCCTTCATGCCGCCGCCGAAATATCTGCCCTGCATAAGCGGAGAAAGCCAAACGTTCTCAAAACGGTGCTCCACTCCATCTACCGTAACGGTAACTCCTGTAGTTTTATAGTCAAAGAGAACGGCCTTCATAGCGATTGCAGTATAGTTAACCTTTTCGGTTTTTGCCTTTCTCTTTTCCTCGCCAACGTGACAGCAATAGCCGTCGAGACCGCAGCCAACACCGTTGATAAATGCATATTCCTCGCCGTTAATATACGCTGTAGGAAGCTCCTTTATAAATCTTGTAACATCAACAAGATTGGGCGCTATTCCTTCTCTTACGTCATGGTAGAAATCATTTCCGCTTCCGCCGGGATAATAAAGAACCTTCTGTTTATATTTGTAACCGCGAAGACCATTTATATAGTGGTTGAGCGTACCGTCGCCGCCACAGATGACGATAACGTCCTCTTCGGGAATTTTATCTATAAAATCGCGATGGCTGTCAAGCTTCTGAACGTCAACCAAATTCGCTGTTCCACGCTTTTTCACCTGCTTTGCACAAGCTTCAATACCTGCTATGCGGCTGCCCGACTTACTGTTATATAAAATATGATATGTGGTCATTTTTTCCTCCAAATATTTCTAGAGTGCTTTAGCCTCGACATTAGCCGGACTATCTTTAGCTTGTCCTAAAAAGCATCCCATTCTTTCCAAAGTGCGGTACTTTGGTTTTTACCTTTTGTTAAACTGATTTGATAAAAAGATAAATACCTTTTAATTATATCACAAATCATGATTTTTGTCAACTATTATGAGGTTTTTATTGGTTATTTAACCGTTTTTTTCGATGTTTTGTGAAAAAATATGCAGTTTTTACGTTAAATTACATAAAAAAATGCAAAAAAAGAGGATACCCTTAATAGTGATACCCTCTTGAAGTCAGCGAAAAGCCGTTTATTAAAGCACGAGAATAAGGAATATAGCGATGGAAAGGATGAGACCTACAGCGCCGAGAGCAAGGATGATCTTGGTGGTACGGTTGAAGGTCATTGCCGATGAGCCGCCCTGCGTTTTAACGAGGCCAAGGCGCTTGAGAGCAGTTACCACCGGCTTGTAAATGAGCATTACAATAGCGCTGTTCATAAGTGCCTTCGCAAAGTTAAAGGGCAAAAGAAGAGTGGGAAGCATATCCATAACGTAAGGATCTGCTACGGGCATACCGAAGTAAAGCGGGGTTATGAAAATGTTCAAAAGCAGCATCACGCTGACAGTAGCGGCAATCGCAGAATAAAGTGCGATTATTGCGCCATTGAGGTTACGCTTTTTTCTGTAGATCAGCGATGCGGTTACCGAGAAGATCGCCGATGAGGCAAAATTCATAAGGAATCCATACCACATCGTGGTGCTGACGGTTATCATCTCGATGAATGCCACGATGAGAGAGATTATCGCCGCGGAAAGAGGACCGTAAACAAAGGCGGCAATGGTGATCACAGCGTCCTTGGCATCGAAGGTGAGGAACTGCACGGGAAATCTCACAAAAAGAGATGCCACAAAGGCGAGGGCAGAAAAAATACCTATGCCTACCATTTTTTCGGTGGTAAGGATCTGCTTTGCTTTGTTTTTTACAGTAGTTTTCTCGGGATTTGTCATGGGGGCTTCCTCGGTTTTTTCTGTATTGTTTTCATCTTTGTCAAGAGGTCTTTTTGTGGCTGTTGCGTTTATATCCAGGTGAATTTCCTCGCTCTCTGTATTTTTCTCTGTATTAGCATTTTCGAGAGCTTCTTCGCCATCTGCATTATTATCTGCGGCTGTATCTTCCGGAGTAGCATTTGTATCAGTATCTGTATTTTCGGTAGTAGTTTCTTCGAGATTCTCTGCATTCTCCCCTTCGGATTCCTCTGCCTCTCGAAGCACCTCTTCAAATATAGATTCTTTAGCGACAGTCTCTTCTCCGCTCTCCTTCAAGGGCTCGGAGGAAATACCGAAATTTTGGGGAGCAATCCCTTCATTATTCTGTTTATCAATTGTGTTTTCCATATTATATCCTTTCAGGAAATAAATCCAATTTTCGAAAAAATCACATAATTTGACTACAAATATTTACAAAACTATATTATTTTTTCGACAATTGAAGGTTTTACAAAAATCATAATTTGCCAAAGGTAATACGCTCCTATACGGTAGAGTTCTGCCTACGCCGTCGGAGACGGCATATCACGCGACGGATGTCGTATATCACGTTCTAAAAACAAAGTTTTAGAACATATCACTTTCGCGTAGCGAAAATATCGCTACGCCGCTAGGCGTAATAATAACAACGCCCGACACCTACTTCTGAAAGCAAGCATCGGGCATTGATTGTGACTAAAAGTCTATTTTAACACAAAATTACTTTTGTGAAAATCAGCTTTTAATTAGCCAAGGATCTCAGCAACAACGCCGGAACCTACTGTACGGCCACCCTCACGGATAGCGAAACGAAGACCCTTCTCACAAGCGATAGGCTGGATGAGCTCAACGTTCATGTTAACGTTATCGCCGGGACGGCACATTTCAACGTCTGCAGGAAGGTTGATGATACCTGTAACGTCTGTTGTTCTGAAGTAGAACTGAGGTCTGTAACCGGAGAAGAAGGGCTTGGAACGGCCGCCTTCCTTTTCGGTAAGAACGTAAACCTGACCAACGAACTTGGTGTGGGGCTGAACAGAACCGGGCTTGCAAAGAACCTGGCCTCTCTCGATCTCGTTCTTCTGAACGCCACGGAGAAGAAGACCAACGTTATCACCAGCTTCAGCATAGTCCATGAGCTTATGGAACATCTCGATACCGGTTACAACAGTGGAGGAGGACTCGTCCTTGAGACCAACGATCTCAACAACGTCTGCCATCTTGATAGTACCACGCTCTACACGACCGGTAGCAACGGTACCACGACCGGAGATGGAGAATACGTCCTCGACAGGCATAAGGAAGGGAAGGTCAGCCTTTCTGTCGGGAGTAGGAATGTAGGAGTCAACAGCATCCATAAGTTCCTTGATGCAAGCGAACTCAGGAGCGTCAAGACCATTGGAAGAGGTAAGAGCCTCACGAGCAGAACCACGGATGATCGGAATGTCATCGCCGGGGAAGTCGTACTCGGAAAGAAGATCACGGATCTCCATCTCAACGAGGTCAAGGAGCTCTTCGTCGTCAACGATATCGCACTTGTTCATGAATACAACGATTGCAGGAACGCCAACCTGACGAGCAAGAAGAACGTGCTCTCTGGTCTGTGCAAGAGGGCCGTCAGTACCAGCAACAACGAGGATTGCGCCGTCCATCTGAGCAGCACCGGTAATCATGTTCTTAACGTAGTCAGCGTGGCCGGGGCAGTCAACGTGAGCGTAGTGTCTGTTAGCAGTTTCATACTCAACGTGTCTGGAGTTGATTGTGATACCACGAGCTCTCTCCTCGGGGCAGTTATCGATCTGGCTGTAGTCAAGGAACTCACTGCCGTTAGAAAGCGAGAGAGTCTTGGTGATAGCCGCAGTAAGAGTGGTCTTACCGTGG